>NZ_FUGE01000214.1 GCF_900162825.1 Psychrobacter piechaudii | reverse complement strand
AAAAACCAATCTAGCTAAATCAACATACGATGCAGGATGGTTTGAGCTTAAACGACAACTGGAATACAAATGCAAGCATGCAGGTTGTCAGCTTGAGATGGTAAATGAGAGTTACACTACCCAGACTTGCTCGTGCTGCCACACAATAAGTGACAGTAGCTTGAGGGTAGAGCAGGTTTGCGAATAAAGGATGGACTTGTGCTGAGTGTGGCACATGGCATGATAGAGATACCAATGCTGCTAAGAACATCCTTGCGGTCGGGCTTGACCGTCTAGCTGTAGGAATCCCCTCGGTTTAGCGAGGGGAGGAAGTCAAAAATGGTTTGTGTTGATATTAACTATAGCAACTAAAGCATAAGAGACTCGCTACCACCCTAAGTGGCATAGTCTCATAAAGGAGTTCATCTTGATCACAGTTATTTCAGGAGCCGTGTTTTATAGTAAGCTTTCTCGTTTTTGGAAGCCTATATTATCCAAGTCTTTTTTGAAGTACAGTAATGTCTATCTTGCGGCTGTCTTATCTGGTATTTTACTTACCCTGACAGCAGCCCCCGCCCAAGCCAATGACGCTCTGAAAATGAGGCTCAGTGCCAGCAAAGTTGTGACTAATAATCAGGGCGAAAAGGTATATATTCCTGTAAATACGGCCAAAATTGGTACTCTAATCCAGTATAAAGCTACCTATAGCAATACTTTAAATACTGCGATTCAAAACACCACGGTAACCCTTCCTATTCCAGCCAATACAGAATTTACTGGAGAGGCTTATCCTCCTAGTGCCCAAGCTTCGCTTGATAACTACAATTACCGTGACCTACCCTTAATGCGTATGGTTGATGGGAAGCTGGTAGAAGTGCCTTATTCTGAATATAAATCTCTGCGCTGGGACATTAAGTATATTCCGCCACGCAAGTCAGTGAGCGTGGCCTTTAATACTATTGTGCATTAATACCTAGCCCAGCTCTCATCTGCATTTGAGACCTACGAACTTTGAAAACTAAAAAAAGGCTTATAAACAGAGAATTAATAACCCTCTATTTATAAGCCTTTATGGTTTTTTATATTTAAGTCTTTAAAAAACTGATATTAACCAAACCAGATTTCAATCGCTAACTAGCCAACCAACTCATCATCGTCCAATGTGGCTTGTGAGCTATCTACATCCAAACGATGCTCAAGCTTTAGATAATCTTCCGACTGCATTTCAAGCAGACGTGAGCGGGTCCGTTCAATCTCAAAGGCCAGCTTTTCACCTTGATATAATTCCAAGATAGACTGCTCTGCTCTAATTAGTAATTTCACACGGCGATCATAAAACTCATCTACTAAGTAAATGAAACGACGCGTAGGATCTCGCAGCACATCAGTTAAATCAGGAACGTTATCTACCAATACTGTAGTAAAGTTATTGGAGATCTCAATAAAGTCGTTGGCAGATCTTGGCTCCATACACAGCTGTCTGAAATCACAATACAAGACGGTCTTGGTGCGAGCGTTAATCTTAATTTCACGCCCATTAATAATAATGGGTTCTTTTGAAATCTTTTGATTATTGGCCAATGACACAAAACGGTTGGCCAACCAGTGACTATTTTCTTTGGTTAATGGATATTTATACAGCTCAGCTTGCTGCAGTAAACGTAAACGGTAATCAATACCTGAGTCGATATTCATTACAGTAGTGTGCTTCTCAAGCTCCGCTACTGCTGGCATGAAGCGATCCCTATGTAGTCCATCTTTATATAAACCCGATGGCTCAATATTTGAGGTGGCAACTAAGGTAATACCACGCTTAAACAGCATAGTAAACAAATCCCCTAAGATCATAGCGTCGGAGACGTTGGAGACAAAGAATTCATCGAAGCAAATTAGTACCGCCTCATCATGGATGATATCTGCCACTTTCTCTAAGGGGTCACTACTGCCTTGAAGTTTATTTAGCTCTTTGTGAACCCGCTGCATAAAGTGATGGAAATGCATCCGCATTTTGCGCTGTAGGGGCACAGACTCAAAGAACATATCCATCATCCAAGTTTTGCCTCGACCTACACCGCCCCACATGTAAAGCCCTTTTGGCGGAACAGGTTGCGATTTAAACAGGCCAAAAAAACTTTTTTTCTCTTTGGAGTTCTCTATCAGTTGATGATAAACCCCATCAAGATAGGTCATCGCCTGTTCCTGAATAGGATCATGATTAAACTCATCAGTAGCTATCGCAGCTTGGTACCTTTGTAATGGGGTCATATTCATATTTCAACTATCGCTCTTATCTCATCAAGGAATAAAAAACTAATTTTAGCCACTCAAGCGTTTTCCATCTCGCTGGCCTATTTATGGCTTATACTGCGTGTTGCTCTAATAAAGTTCTAATTTCAGTTAAACGCCCATGAAAGAAGTGGCCTGCCCCTTCAAGCACATAACTGGCGATTTGTTTATCTTCAGCAAATTTTTTCATAAGCTCAGGCTTAATCACAGTATCGGCATCGCCATAGATTTGAATGGTTTTTTGGGTCGGCAACATAACGTCAGAGGCATCATTGTTTTCAACAGAAGGAGCCATTAATATTACCTTTGTTAGCTCCATCTCAGTCAACCCCCAAATATGAGGCGTAACTAATAACTGCTCAGCGACCCTCGCAGTAATATAACCGCCAAAGGAAAAGCCTCCTAGCCATAGCTGATTTGCTGAGGTGTGATCGCTAATCCACTGTAATACCGCCATAGCATCTTCAATTTCACCTACCGCATAATCGTGCTCACCGGTCGACTTACCTGCCCCACGAAAGTTAAAACGCACCACATGCATGCCCTCATCACGGGCAAAGTTAAACATGGTGGTCACCACTTTATTCTTCATAGTACCATCAAATAAAGGGTTAGGATGACATAATAAAGCCACTTTTTTGGTGTTAGTATCCGTAGGATCCTCATTCTGCCATAGCGCTTCTACTTCAAGTTTTCCTGCAGGGCCATCAATCAAAAACTCTTCAGTTTTGGTTTTCATAGTCAAAATCTTTATCTTTTATATAATGGTTATTAGTTATTGCCAAAATTATAGCTAGGGTTATATATCTCAAGTGACCCCATGATAGCAAAAACTACCTTATAAGTGGGTAAGGCTGTGTTAATGTAGCAGGCAATGCATAGGAGGCATAAGCCAACTTATGCTCTACCTAGCCTCTAATAAATGCTAGTTAGCCTCTAATAAGTGCTAGCTGATATTATTGTAGTTGTAATATAGAAGCAATAAGCTCTACACTAAACAATGAACGCTCAATAATTGCGAAAGTATACTCTGATATACTACCATGACAACTATATTGCTTATTATTTGATGATCCTAATTTAGGATCCTGCATTTAACTTTGCTTGTTACTTATATTTACTTAGCTTTCCTTAGCTTATAGTTCCTTTTAATTATTTTGAGGCCTCTTATGACCACACTAGCTTGGCAAAAAATGACAAAATTCACTACTTTAGGTTTCCTTGCATCGGCTGCAATTGGCTTAAGCGCTTGTCAATCTACCCCCACTGCCCCTGTTATTCAGCGCGTAGACTCTACCTTTGAAACCACAGGTGTTGGCAAAACTAAAGTTCAGGCTCAAGAAAATGCTTTAGCCAGTGCCAAAAAGACTTGTGGCATGCGTCAGGCAGTCATTGTCAAAGATGAAGTCAAATACAATGGCTTGTTTGACCAAAGAACAGGACGCATGATTGATCAAGCAGGCGCAATTGCGGGCGTAGTCCTAGGTACAGGTAAACCTAACTTATCCCGTGACGACGACTATGAATATAATATCAGCTTCCGTTGTCAGTAATCTATTAAGCAAGCTCTAGACCCGTCTACAAAAAAGGTTCTTACTTAATAAGAACCTTTTTTATTATGCGGTATTTCTCGAAAAGTTATAACTACAAGCTAGCGTCTTGGATCAAAGGCATCTCTTAGCGCTTCTCCCACGAATATCAGTAATGACAACACGACGGTTAAACTAAAAAAGGCAGATAAGGCCAACCAAGGAGCATCTAGATTATCTTTACCTTGATTCATCAGCTCCCCTAATGAAGGAGAGCCTGGCGGTAATCCATAGCCCAAGAAGTCCAGTGAGGTCAAAGCCACAATATTGGCAGTTAATATAAAAGGCAGCTGAGACAAACTTGAAGCCAAAGCATTTGGAAGAATATGACGCAGCATAATTTGGCGGTCAGAGGCCCCTAAATTTCGGGCTGCTCTCACATAATCAAAATTACGTGCCCTTAAAAACTCTGCACGAACTAAGCCGACCAAACTCATCCAACCAAATAACAGCATTAAAGCAAATAACACCCAAACACTGGGGTTAAATAAGCTGACCAAAATAATAATCATAAACAGTTGAGGTAAGCCTGCCCATACCTCCATAAAGCGTTGGCCAATCAAATCCGGCCATCCGCCATAATAGCCTTGTACTGCACCCACGATAATCCCTATTAATGATCCCGCTAAGGTTAATGCCAAGCCAAAAATTAAAGAGATCCGCATTCCATAGAGAATTCGAGCCAATACATCCCTACCCGTATCGTCAGTCCCTAACCAATTATTGGCATTAGGCGGTGCCGGATAAGGCTGCTCTAGCTCAACACTGGCCGTCTGATCCGCAAACTCAATGAGTGGCATGATCATAAAGCCTTTTTGTTCAATCAGTTGTTTTACTGCTGGATCTTTATAGTCCGCTTCGGTCTCAAATACCCCACCAAACGCGGTTTCCGGATAAGCTTTAACCACTGGGAAATATAAATTATCCTCATATTTAACCAATAAAGGCTTATCATTGGCCACAAAATTAGCACCCAAACAGACTAAAGAGATGAGACAAAATAACAGCAGAGCCACCACTCCGAGTCTATTTCGTTTAAAACGATTGAGTCTTGCCTGCCATATTGGATTAACCAAAGGATTATCTTTACTCATCTTAGCGTCCCTCGAAGTCAATACGTGGGTCAATGAGATGATAGCTTATGTCACTAATAAGCTGTAATAACAAACCCACCAAGGTGAAGATGAATAAGGTGCCAAATATCACTGGATAGTCTCGCTGTACAATGGCCTCAAAGCCAAGTAAGCCTAAACCGTCAAGCTTAAATATAATCTCAATTAAGAGATTTCCAGTAAAAAATATACTGACAATGGCGGCAGGAATACCCGCAATAACAATCAGCATTGCATTTCTAAAGACATGACCATAAAGCACCTGGCGGTTGCTTAAACCTTTGGCCCGTGCAGTCAGCACATATTGCTTGGATAACTCTTCGATGAAACTAAATTTTGTTAAATAAGTAAGGGCTGCAAAGCCGCCAATGGTGCTTGCCGTCAGCGGTAACGCCAAATGCCAAAAATAGTCTTTGATTTTAGCCAAAGGGCTCAACTGATCAAAATTCTCTGAAACCAGTCCCTGTAAGGGGAAAATCTGCCAGTAACTCCCCCCTGCAAACAGCACCAGTAAAATAACACCGAACACAAATATAGGAATGGCATGACCAACCGCCAACATAACCGCGGTAAATTTATCAATACCTGAGCCGTGGTGCATCGCCTTATAGATACCCAAAGGTATGGCGATGAGATAGATAAGCAGGGTGCTCCAAAGACCAAGAGAAATAGAGACCGGTAATTTTTCTACGATTAGCTCGGTAACTGGCTTACCCTTAAAGAATGACGTACCAAAATCAAGCACGGCATAGTTTTTTAGCATAATCCAAAAGCGTTCAGGGGCCGGCTTATCAAAGCCATATTGTGCCTTAATGGCCTCTACCATCTCTTCAGACAGTCCTCTTGAGCCTCTATAAACCCCATCTGAAAGAATGCTACCCCCTCCCATTGCGGCTCCAGTGGTCTCCCCCTTGTTTTGAGCCAGCTCAATTTGTGCTATTTGCTGCTCAACTGGGCCACCTGGTGCTGCTTGAACCAATATAAAATTGGTTAAAAGAATGAGGAATAATGTGGGTATGATAAGCAATAACCGTTTTAAAATATAACGACCCATGACTCTATCCTTATTTATTACTGCTTATCATGATAGTTCCAATCCAATCCGTTGAGTTAGAAGTTATCTTTTAGGGCTCTTAAAGCACTAAACACGGTTAATGGCTTGGTGTCTGCAAGCTCCACCTGTCTTTGCACCCCATCGATAACCGTTAACTCTTCGCTACGCAAGAATACGTTAACCTGTCTTTCATGCTCTAAGGTCACTGGTAACGACGGCTTACCCTCTTCATTAAGGGCCTCAACTTGCTGTAAAGTTTGTTGCATGACTGAGTTGTCTGGTTCAATAGATAAGCCGAATCTTAAGTTTGAGGCAGTATATTCATGGGCTGGATAAAATAAAGTATTTTTAGGCAATTTATTTAACCGCTTAAAGCTTTCATATAATTGCTCTATAGTACCTGTAAAGACCCGACCACAGCCTGCACTAAATAAGGTGTCGCCACAGAAGACTTGCTTCTCATCTTCATGGGTCAATACATAAGCCAAATGCGAGGCGGTATGCCCAGGAACCGCCCATACTTGAGCTGTGTACCCCCAAGCACTTACTGAGCTGCCTTCTTTGACAATCTGGTCTGGACTCACTCCATGATCAGATCCCGCCACCACATGCGTCATAGGGTACATCTCACGTAGCTCTGCTATACCACCAATATGATCATCGTGATGATGAGTAACCCAAATGGCGGTCAACTCAAGTTGGTATTGCTGTAAATAGTCAGCAACGGGGGCCGCCTGACCTGGATCAATGACGATGGCTTGTTTATTCTTATCATTTACTAGCGCCCATATATAGTTATCAGTAAAGGCGGGGATAGGCGTAATAATTAAGCTCATGAAACTTCCTATTATTTAAAGTGTATTTATTCTTTAATATGACTAAGTCGTGTTCTCTTATGTCAAAATATCTTAGGCAATACTTTAAATTATCGTTTTAAATATTTATTAACAATAGATTCGGCAGATTTATCTACCCACCAGTAGTCAATACCTATAGCATTGTCTGGCAACGTTTTATGGTGACGATACTTATCCCAATAGACCACCCGGGTATTGGTAGTTCCATACATAGGAACCATATAATAGCCAGCCCGCAACAAGCGATCCAACACCTTAGTATAAAGCACAATCTCTTCTCTATTCGCGGCTTTAATGAGCTTGTCTATCACCGTATCAATGGCTTCATTCTTAATGCCACTGTAATTTTGGTTACCCTGCTCATCAGCTGCAGCACTACCCCACATATAGCTTTGTTCAGAGCCAGGTGAAGTGCTTTGCGGGAAACCAGCCACTATCATGTCATAGTCAAATCGTCTTAAGCGCTCTAAATATTGCGAGGTATCTACTTGACGAATCGAAACCGTAAAGCCTAGCTTTTTTAAGTTTCTCACGTAAGGCAAAAGTACTCGGCTCATTTTATCGTCAGTAATTAAGATCTCAAAGCTAGCTAGCTTGCCATTGGCTTGATATAGCTTCATATCTTGATAATAAAAACCAGCTTGTAGCAGTTTTTGTCGAGCATTTAATAGAGCTTGCCGATGGTAGCTTTTGCCATCTGACTTAGCAAGCTGCCACTTTGCCACAGTGGCTTGCCTTTGAATAGGCTCAAGCTTCGGCAGTAAAGGCTTTAACACCTCATATTCTTCTGTATCTGGCACTCCGGTAGCCGCCAACTCTGAGCCATGAAAGTAGCTTTCTAAACGCTCGTATTGATCATAGAACAAAGTCTTGTTCATTAGCTCAAAGTCAAAAGCATCGGTCATCGCTTGACGGACCTGTATATCGGAAAAGATATCTTTTCGAAGATTCATCACCAAAGCCTGCATCATCACAGGGTTCTTGGTAACAATGGCTTCTTTTTTTATCAACCCTGCTCTGGCAGCACCAAAGTCATAAGCGGTTGTCCACTTCCTAGCAGAACTTTCTTGCCGAAAGTGATACTGCCCTACCTTAAATCCTTCTAGTGCAATTTCATCACTACCGTAGTAGAGGTATTTAATGTAATCAAAGTTAAACCGGCCTTTGTTAACCATAAGCTGTCTTCCCCAATAGTTAGGGTCACGCTTATAAGTCACACTACGCCCTTGTTCAATGTTAAGCAACTTGTAAGGACCACTGCCCATTAAGGGAGTAAGCGATAACTTTTCAAAATCCTTCTCAACCGAAGCTTTTTTAAAGATTGGAAACTGACCAACCGTCAATAATAAAACTTCTTTATTGTCAGAAGATTTGAAATGAAACTTTACTCGGTACTTATCTAGGACTTCCACTTTATCGATAGCAGCCAAATAACTGCGCACTTGCATCAGTCCTTTGTTCAAATAAGCATCATAAGTAGCTTGGACATCATCACTAGTGACAGCGCTACCATCCCAAAATTTGGCATTAGGATCGATATGGTAAATAATCCAGCTGGTATCATCAGGGTCGTAAGTGACTTTTTCAGCCAGCTGCGGGTACATAACAAAAGACTCATTCAATGAGCCTGATAATAAGGTGTCGTAAAGATAGTCAGTACCATTCATAGCCACCCCTGTAGTCATCCAGGGGTTGGCACTGTTAAAGGTACCCAGTGCTGATAGCAATAACGTACCGCCTTTTGGGGCTTTAGGGTTGGCATAAGGTAGATAAGGCGCATTAATATAACGCGCCTCACTATTGTGGCCAATGGCTGTCACAGTAATAGGATCAGCATAAGCACTAGGCGCTAAACTAAGCAATACCGCACTCATTAAGGTCGAGGCAAAACAAGCATTCTGTCTTTTGGAAAACAGCTTAATTTGCATTTACCCCCTCCTTAAATAAGTTTAATTCCTAGTATAGAAGCAACCACCCTAAAGCTTTAGAGATGGTAGCTTTAGAAATGATTAAGTTTGATTTAATCCGATTTAATTAAGCCTGTTTTTTAGCAAATTCAACCATGAAATCACATAAAGCTTGCACCGACTCTAAGCTCACAGCATTGTAGATGCTGGCACGCATACCGCCTACATCACGATGCCCTTTTAGGTTTAATAAGCCTGCTTCTTCAGCTTCTGTTAAAAACTGCCCATCTAAACTACTGTCTTTTAAGGTAAAAGACACGTTCATAATTGAGCGATACTGAGGGTCTACGTTATTAATGTAAAACTCGCTGTCATCGATGGTTTTATATAATAATTCTGCTTTTTGACGGTTAATTTTTGCAATGGCCTCTAAGCCACCTTGTTGCTCTAACCACTCAAACACAAGCCCTGCTAAATACCAAGAATAGGTGGCTGGCGTGTTCAGCATAGATTCCTTGTTCACTTGATTGGCATAATCAAGTAAGGCTGGGCACCACTCGCTAGCTTTACCAATTAAATCTTCACGGATAATCACAATAACCAAACCTGCAGGACCAATATTTTTTTGAGCCCCTGCATAAATCATCCCAAATTTCGAGACATCAATAGGTTCTGACAAGATACAAGAAGACATATCCGCAATTAATGGCGCATCCACTTGGGGTGGCTGAAAAATTTGTACCCCGTGAATAGTTTCATTAGCACAGTAATGAAAATATTGTGCCCCTTCAGTTAGCTGCCACTCATCTTGATCAGGAACTGTAGTAAAGTTTGATGCTTTGCTAGAAGCCACTTCATTCACTTCACCCAATCCTAGCTGGGCGTAGCGTTTGGCCTCTTTAATAGCTTTGCCTGACCAAGCGCCCGTAGTCAAATAATCTGCTTTACCTTGACTCTTCTCGTTACCCAATAGGTTTAACGGAATAGCAGAGAATTGAAGCGTTGCTCCACCTTGTAAGAACAACACTTTGTAATTATCAGGGATATTCATTAAACGGCGTAAGCTTTGCTCTGCTTCTTGCGCCACTTTCACATAGTCAGCGCTACGATGGCTCATCTCCATAATAGAGACGCCTTTCCCTCTCCAATCCAACATCTCAGCTTGTGCTTTTAGCAACACTTCTGTCGGTAAAGACGCTGGCCCAGCACAAAAATTGTGTTTACGATTGAGAGAAGCTTCATCATTTAAGTTAGCGGCTGCAGTTACTTGGTTCATAATTTTCCTACAAAACAAAATAAGGTGGGTGGGGGTATAGCATTTTAGGTTAATTGGATAAGTATAATACAATTATCAAAGCGTTGACCTCCTCCCCTCGCTAAACAGAGGGGATTCCTACAGCTAGACGGTCAAGCCCGACCGCAAGGATGTTCTTAGCAGCATTGATATCTCTATCATGCCACGTGCCACACTCAGCACAAGTCCATCCTCTTATTCCAAGACCTGTTCTACCTTTCGGACTACTATCACTTATTTTATGACAGTACGAACAGGTCTGGGTAGTGTATTTCTCATTTACGATCTCAAAATGACAACCTGCATGCTTGCATTTATATTCCAGTTGTCTTTTAAGCTCAAACCATCCTGCATCGTATGTCGATTTAGCCAGCTTGGTTTTTTTAGTTGTAAATGAACGTGATTTAACATCACCAACGACAATTAAAGCATTATCTTTAACAAGCTTGATGGTGAACTTATGGATTAAATCTAATCTTGTGTTTTTAATTTTGGCGTGGATTGCTTTGACACGCTCTTTATTCTTGGCGCGCTGAGCGGTTGCTAATTTATGCGCCCATTTTTGAGTTTGCTTAGGAATTAGCTTTTCGCCGTTTGACGTGGTGGCAGCTTCTTTTAAGCCTAAGTCAATGCCAACACTACCCGTACCGCTTACTTGTTTAGGGTAATCTTTAACAGTAATACACGCATACCAACGATTACGACTGTCTTGTACTATCTCAAGCGTGTTGATTTGATACAAAGACAGGTTGTAGCTGTCAAACACGTTAATGATTAACTTGTCACCTTTAGAGAGTGATAGCCGTATGGTTGATTTAAGTGCTTTCTTTCCCGTTTGTCTGGTATGTAGATACTTGATAGCAGATTTCTTAAAAGGTATCCAGCCCAGTGATTTGCGTTTTGCATCAGGACGATTGGTACGCCAATTAAGCTTAGCTTTTTTAAACTGTTTACGTGATTTAGCGTGAGTCTCATTAATAGCTTGCAAGGTTTGACTATGCAAACCTAAATACTCACCACTTCCTTTAGTGTACTGACTTAGATCATAAGCACTAAAGAACTCACCGGTACGTTTTAAATGCTCAAAGCAAAGCGCATTAACATAGTTCCACACGAAGTTCACCGAACCGCTTAGCTGATTCAGCTCTTTTACGTGCTTGTCTTTAATGCGTAGCTTGAGGGTTTTCATATCTTTAGTATGGCGAGGTTAGTTTTAACTTACAACCTTTTAATTACTTATCACGACAGTATATGTCATCTTATATCCCCCCCTTGAAACGGATGGTTTTATGGTGACCGGTGATAAACACTGTTAACTGACTCAGTATTTATTCAAAAGAGGAACGACTTTAATGTTGATTAAGCATTTGCCACAGCTGTTTTTTCAGTTCACCGTCTTGTAGCATATCTGCTAAAGAAGGCAAAGTAGTAAGCTGTGGATGCTCCAAACTTTTAGGCATATTAGTTACAGCGCCAACTTTTACATCATTTCTTTTGGCCAAGCAAAATACAAAGCCTGCCACACTAGCATTCGCAGACTCCTTATCGCTAATACCTGGACAAATCGGGAATTTTAGCACTTGAGGAGTTATCGATAAGGCACTCAGGATATTTTCCCAAAGAGTCAACTGCTGCGGCAGCTTCAATGCCTCAGCATCCGCTATTAACACCCAATCTTTAAAGCTTACACCCAAAATTTCAAAAGGAGCCACTTGCTCTAAACTATCGGCTAAGCTTACCTTCGCCTTAGCTGTCTGTTCTTCAGATGCTACGAACTTTTTCTTTAAAGCTTGTATCGGATTGGCAGTTAGCTGCTCCTGGTTAGCTGTGGGTTGGTCTACAACTGGGCTATCTGCTGTTGAAGTATTATCCGGTTTTGCGTTTGCGTTAGGCTCTTCATCAGCAGCCGCTACTGGCGTTTCAGAGACCACTGCTAACCTAATACTAGGACTGCTTTGGTCATGGATCGTATCCCTGTGCTGCTTAACTGCCGTATCATAGTCCACTAGGGTGGTAGCTCTATCGCGCTGAACCCAGATATTAAGCCCCATCATGCCCAATATGTGTCTCTGCTGAATTAATAAGGCAGGCACAGCACTATCTACCCCTTTATTGGGAGTTAATGAATTTACAGAAGCTTGATAGGCAGCGGTCATAGAGATATCATTTTTCAATTATAGAACCCATGCATGGAGCTCGTGTGGTTTCTTACCCATTAGGAAAACATAAAATCTTTAAAATCAGTAATCAAAGTTAGAGCCTAAGTTTACCAAAGATCTGCTCATATCTCGATGTTAATTTGCAGATTAGCAGGCTCAGTCAGGCTTTATCAGTACCAAAAAATATAAAAACACAAATATAAAAAAACCTGCTACCTTTCAGGCTCTAAGCCTTACAGATAACAGGTTTTTAACCTCCTTTAACGGTGGTCACTATCACCACCCTTAAAGTGAGTTACAGCAGACTATTTAGCCTCTGCTTCTTGGCCTTCACCCCAGATTTTTGGATACTTATAACCTGGGAAAGATTCGTGCGCATAAGCCTTAAAGCTTTCTGAGTTATAAGCGTCTGTTACATCTTTAACCCATTTTGCATCTTTATCGGACGCTTTAATCGCTGACCAGTTAACATAGGCAAAGCTGGCTTCTTGGAATAAAGCTTCTGTTAGCTTAATACCAGAGTCAGTAGCGTAGTTACCGTTGATGATAGCAAAGTCAACATCATCACGAGCACGAGGTAACTGCGCTGCTTCTAACTCAATGATATCAATGTTTTTTGGGTTAGTAGCGATATCAGACTTAGAAGCTGTTAAAGGATCAACGTTGTCTTTTAGGGTAATCCAGCCCAAATCATCCATCATAACTAATGCACGAGCGAAGTTACTCGGATCGTTCGGTGCAGATACTTTCATACCGTCATAAGCTTCTTCTAAAGACTTCTTCTTACCACTGTACACCCCTAGTGGTGCGGTAGGTACTTGGAATACTTCAACAAGATCTAAGTTATTTTCTGCTTTAAAAGTATCTAAATAAGGCTTGTGTTGGAAGATGTTAATATCCAAATCACCTTCAGCTAGCGCTAAGTTAGGACGAACATAATCTGTGAAAGTCGTCAGCTTAACCGTATACCCTTGTGCTTCAAGCTCGCCTTTAACTTGATCGCGAACCATATCAGCGAAGTCACCTTCAGTGGTGCCGATTACAATAGTCTTTTTCTCTTCAGTAGCAGCACCGGCATCAGCATTGGCTGCGTCTTGGTTAGCACTGTTATTACAACCTACTAATGCTAGGCCTGAAATACCAGCTATGGCGGCTGCGGCAAAAATTTGCTTACGAATTTCAGCTATTTTCATGGATCAATCCTTTAAATAAGAAGGGGCCTTTAGCAAATAATTTTGTAAAGGCTCATTAAAGTTAAAATGTTACTACAGAATTAATAATTGTTACTGCAGTTTATGGGTTACATTCTAACCGATATCTGCAAGCTTCTACATGAAACTTTTGGCACTACTTATGAATAAAATTCATTAAGGCATTAGCATTAAAATACTACAAGGCACTAAAGGTTCAGCGCTACTGTCAAAAATCTGCAATTAACGCTTATCAAGTTTGGCCGCTAATAAGTTACCAATACCCTGAATACCAATTACCATAATTGAAAGCATAATCACAATAAAGATCATAACTTCAGTTTGATAACGATAGTAACCATAACGAATGGCCAAGTCGCCCAAACCACCGCCACCAATCATACCAGCTGCCGCTGAATAAGACAGTAAGCTAATACAAAGTATGGTTACTGATAGCACCAATCCTGAACGGGCTTCGGTCAATAACACTTTGATAATGGTAAAAGGAGTGGCTCCCATAGATTCGGTAGCCTCAACAATACCGCGTGGTACTTCTCTAAGGTTCTGTTCGACTAATCGAGCAAAGTAAAACGAGCCTGCCAGCGCCAATACTAACGATGCAGCAATAGGACCAATACTGGTTCCGATTAAGGATTTGGTAAAGGGAGTCATCGCAATCATTAAGATAACGAAGGGGAAAGCTCGCATAAAGTTGGTTATACCGCCTAGAAGCGCATAAAAGCTCTTATTTTGCAGCAACTGCTTATCACTGGTTAAGAATAAAAACACCCCAAACAAGCCACCGATAATAATGGCCGCTACGGTCGATATACCTAACATCACAAAGGTATCAATCATCGCTTGCCAGATTTCATTACGCAGCTCCCAAAGACGGGCTGTGGCATCGTTAAAACTCATTGCTAACATTATTAGTCCTCCTGAACCAAGCCGCGACCCACTTCAGTGGTGGCTATAATTTGACCATCAACAACATCAGCCACCTCAAGTAAATGGCCTTCATGCAACAATGCAGCACGATTACAAATACGGCGAATAACGCTCATTTCATGAGTTACGATGACAATGGTCACACCCAACTTTTCATTCACTTCTTTTAAGGTGCTTAATAAGGCTCTAGTAGTCGAAGGGTCAAGGGCACTGGTCGGCTCATCAGCCAAAAGTACTTTTGGATTAGGAGCAATAGCACGGGCAATACCAACGCGCTGCTTTTGTCCGCCTGAAAGCTGAGCAGGATAATGATTGGCTCGATCGGTTAAATTAACGATCTCCAAACACTCCATGACTCGAGCATAAATATTATCTTTGGCATAGCCTGCAACTTTTAAGTTAAACGCCACATTTTCAAAAACAGTTTTATTAGACATCAAGTTAAACTGCTGAAAAATCATACCGACATTATGACGAGCAACCCTTAACTGTTTTGGATTCATATCAGTCAGCACTTCACCATCGATAGTAACTGTGCCGCCATCAGGACGTTCAAGCAAATTCATTAAGCGCAATAAGGTCGATTTCCCTGCCCCAGAATACCCCATCAAACCAAAGATTTCTCCCTGCTTAACAGTCAATGAAATCGGTTCGACAGCAGTAAACCAATGGGTTTTACCATCCTTTTGAGTCTGGAATTTTTTGTATACTTGATCTAGAACAATCATATCGCTCATGGCAGTCATCTTGAATAACGGTTTACAGCTTTTGAAGTTACACTGAATTTAGGAAACAAACACAGTCTAAATCGACTGTAATGAAAATTACAAAGCGCAATAATATAGCATACTGCACTGTTTATAACATCAATTTATCCAAACAAAAGCCATGATTAACTAGAATATCTAAATTCAATTCATACAATTAACCCCATCAATTGGCCATAGAAATTCTTGGCATTAAGGGGTCTCGAAAATTGGACTAAAAATCCGACTAGCCACTTAACGTCTAAATATATTAAGTAAGATACTAAGTACCACACTCACCACAATCATAGTGACTATTGGGAAATACACTCGAGTATTACCTGATTCATAACGAATATCACCAGGCAGTTTCCCCAACCAAGAAAAAGCTCCTGGAAAAGCACTCCAAATTAGGCCTAGCACCACTAAAACCACCCCAATCAATATTAAAACCTTTGCCATAACATCCTCCTTTGAGTTAAAAAACTATCAATAATAAATTAAACCTACTATTTTAGGGGTTTCTTACCAATAATAGACTGGCAAGGTAACAAACCTGCACCTAATGGCTATATTTTGATAAAATGAATTCTAATTATCCCATATACTATGGGCCAGATTATGTTGTGCCTTTTTATATCGCCAATAGCAACCGGCCTATTGTGTAATATTTCCCCATTAATAAACATACCTCATTAAGTTAACAAGGATATATATGAATATTTTAATTATTGGTTCTGGCGGTCGTGAACATGCACTAGCGTGGCAATGTGCAAAAGACGCCGATGTCACCACAGTCTATGTGGCCAATGGCAACGCTGGTACAGCTCTTGAACCAAAATGTGAAAATATTGACCTTGATACCACAGATCACCAAGCGGTTATTGATTTTTGTCAACAAAATAAAGTTGAGCTCATCATCGTAGGCCCAGAAGCTCCTTTAGTAGCTGGCTTAGTAGATGACTGCAAAAAAGCAAATATCGCCACTTGGGGCCCGACTCAATATTGTGCCCAGCTTGAAGGCTCTAAGACTTTTGCAAAAGAGTTTATGCAGGCCAATAATATCCCAACTGCGAAATATGAGGCTTTTACTGACATAGAAGCTGCTAAAGCTTATATCAATGAAAATGGTGCACCCATTGTAGTCAAAGCAGATGGCCTAGCAGCAGGTAAAGGGGTTATCGTAGCTGAAACTATCGAACAAGCTCACAGCGCTATTGAAGATATGCTTGGCGACAATAAATTTGGGGATGCCGGTAGCCGTGTGGTAATTGAGCAGTTTTTACAAGGGGAAGAAGCCAGCTTTATCTGTATGATTGATGGCGAAAATATCTTACCTATGGCCACTAGCCAAGACCACAAACGTGTGGGCGAAGGTGATACTGGACCAAATACTGGCGGTATGGGTGCTTACTCGCCCGCCCCTGTAGTGACTCAAGAGGTTCATCAAAAGGTTATCGATCAAGTTATTCAGCCTGTAGTTGATGCCATGAAGCAAGCAGGTCACCCCTACACCGGTTTCTTGTATGCGGGTCTAATGATTGATGACAAAAACGATCCTTACGTTATTGAATTTAACTGCCGCTTTGGCGACCCTGAAACTCAGCCTATCTTAATGCGCCTAAAAAGCTCATTGGTGAAACTTGTCCAACAAGGAATTGCGGGTGAATTACCAGAATCTGCTGAGTGGGATGAGCGTGCGGCCTTAGGTATTGTACTGGCTTCAAAAGGCTATCCTGAAACGTCTTCTAAAGGGGATGTGATTACTGGTCTTCCAGAGCTAGAAAGCAGCGAAACCACTAAAGTATTCCATGCCGGGACTAAAGCCGATGGCGAACATGTTGTCACTAATGGTGGCCGTGTGCTTTGTGTTACAGCTTTAGGGGATACCATTGCCGATGCACAGAGTGAAGCTTTAAAAGTTACCGCTTCTATTCAGTTTGAAGGTGCACATTATCGCCGTGACATTGGTTATAGAGCAGTTAACCGTGGCTAATAAAGCACCCTCTTTATTGGCTTTATTGTGATATAAATCATAGGGCTAAATATTACCATTGTTTTGTGGGTATTTAGCCCCATTGACATATTAGATACCTAGCTATTTTACTAAGTTGGTTATTAAAACTCTTAGGTCAGTGCGTCACAACAATAACGATGCTACTCTAGAACAATGCTACTCTAGAAAGCAAGCCAACAAAAAAGTAGCCTTAATTGGTACGGTTAAAATAATTATAAGTTAATAACTATCAGGATATTTGTGCCAACCCTAATTACTTATATTGCTGTTTAAAGGCCAACATAGCCACAGCTTTAGTTTTCTAAATGGTTAAAACATGTCAAATTCACATTCTTCAACACCGCCACAAACAGACTTACCAAAAAGCCGTTTAACAAATGAGATGGGTGAACTTAAGACTTCTCGTTTAGATCGCCGTCTTTCTATGGCCAAAACCTCTTTAAATTTAGGAAGACGTTGGGCAGGCAACAGCTTTAGCGGTCTTTTTCTAAGTAAAGAAGAAAGAGCCTCTCGCAACCAAGAGTTTATGAAAGAGCAAGCGGCTTATTTAGCAGATGAATTAGGTAAGCTAAAAGGTTCAGTAGTGAAGATTGGTCAAATGCTGGCTTTATACGGTGAGCATTTCTTACATCCTGAAATAACTGCAGCCTTACATCGCTTGAATGACAGTACCGCAAGCTTGTCATGGCCAGTAGTAGAGTCTGCTCTACGCCAACAGCTTGGCAACCGTTTAGATGAGTTAGAGGTTTCCCCGACTCCTATTGGCACAGCGTCCTTGGCACAAGTACACCGAGCTACCATTAAGTCTACAGGTCAACAGGTAGTACTTAAGGTCCAATATCCTGGCGTTGCGGATGCTATTGATTCGGACTTAAGCTTATTCAAGCACTTATTAAAAGTGACTAACGCAGTACCGCAAACCAAAGCGTTAGATGAATGGTTTAATGAAATTAGCGATTTATTAAAGGTCGAGGTGGACTATGTTGCAGAAGCCCAGACCACTATGCGCTTTTATGAGCGCCTAAAAGATGATGAGCGTTACGGAGTTCCTAAAGTTTATGAAGCCTACTCTACCCCAAGACTACTGTGCCTAAGCTTTGAAGAAGGGGTTCCAGTTACCAATGCTAACCTAAAAGCTTTACCACAACGTCGCCGAGATGCTTTAGGTAAAGCCGCTATCGATATCATGCTCAATGAAATCTTTGTTTGGGGAGAGATGCAAACTGACCCCAATTTTGGTAACTATTTAATTCGCTCAGAGCCTGCAGATAAGCCAGATGGCAAAGACAAGCTTATTTTATTAGACTTCGGGGCCATGCGTCAGTTCGATGATGATTTATTAAAAATTGCCCGCAATCTTATGTTAGCAGGTTTTAATTATGATAAGCAGCAAATGATGGATGCCATGCAAGGCTATGAATTCTTCGATATTATGAGCTTGGAGGTAAAAGCCAATATGGCCGAGGTTTTCTTATTGGCGACAGAACCCTTTAGAAATCCTAGCTTGCCGCAAAATAAGTCCAGTGATTTGATAGATGAACATGGCTATTACCACTGGGCCAATAGCAATTTACATAAGCGACTGATGGAAGGCTCAGCCAGTGCTATGCAGTCTCGCGAGTTCAGTTTACCCCCAAAAGAATTTATGTTTATCAGTCGTAAGTTTATTGGCGCCTATACCTTTTTAACGGTATTAAATGCCAGAACCAACACCTATGACACCCTGAGTAAGTTTGTGCCTATTAACATGTAAATATAACATGCAAACGCCTCAGTACTAAAGGATTATAGGCTTCACTGAGCCAATAACTAAAGGCTTGCTTGGACTAAGTTCAAGCAAGCCTTTTTTATGGATACCATCCTACTAAATCTGCCAGTTTCCGTTTCGATTATTATCTTCGATAAAAATCAGATAACTGGTATTTAAATTGACGGCTTCTTAAACTGACTGTAATGCCTCAGAATTCCACTCATCAAAGCGAGTGACGTAACCTTCAGGCTTTATCATTTCAAGCTCCCAGCAGGTTTCACCTCTAGCTAAATACTTTATTTCAAAGTGAGTACGCTTACTATCTATGGGAACTTCCCTTCTCTTGGTCACTAAACACCAAGTCTCAACCGCCTGCTGATAGGCATTATCTATGTATTCTTCAATATTGCTGGCCAATATTACCCTACCCTTAGATTTTAATCGGGATAATAGAAACTCAAAAAATGGCATATTTAACCATTGTTGATTAGGATTTTTGGGTTCAGGGTTGGGATATAGTAAATAAAACAGATCCACACTTTGTGCCGGCAGCGCGTAGACACAGTAAGGAATGGCGTCCGCATGCACCGCTAAAATATTATCTAGATTTACCACTTCATTGCTAACAGATTGTACTAAGCTATTAAAAGCAGTGAATTTATTTTGAGTTCTTTCAATAGCGATCAAATCATGTTTGGGATTCTTTTTGGCATATAAGCAAGCATGCATGCCCTTACCAGCACCAATCTCCACTATTAGCGGTCGGCTGTCATCATCTAGGCTAACCTTAACACCAGTCTTTTTACTGGCTTCAAGAGAGCGAGTCACGAATACAGGTAGTGAAAAGTCTCTTGGAGTGGTTAGCTTCTCAGGTTTAAAACAGCGACTTTTGTTATGACTTAGCGCCTCAGTAGACAATAAGGAGTTAGGTTTTGAAATTGACATAATTGTTTTAGACACTTAATCAAGTTATAGAATTATTGATAATGCGATATATGTTATCATTTCTAAAGCCTTATCAGGGTGAACTCTAGCGGTTATTTTCATATTCACCTTGATCATAATATTAGCTTTACATCGCGTATTAAGATAGATTGTGAAGCAGTATAAGCCCTCTGATACCCATGTTATAATTCTAATTTGGTCACTCAGTGACTCACAACTTACTTGTAATTCAAAGACTTTAAACTATGACCGACTCTACAGACCACTCCAGCAGCCCCTCAAGTCCAAAAACCTACCCTTGCCCCTATTGCAAAAAGGCAACTTCTTGGCAAGACAATCCTTATAAGCCTTTTTGTAGTGATCGATGCAAACTTATCGATTTAGGCGCTTGGGCCAATGAAGAGTATCGTGTTGCTGCCGAAGAGTCTCCTTTTTCTGATGATCTAAATTATTAGTTATTGGCTTGCCTTTAAGAGGCTGTTTTAAATACTGCACACATCGTATTTATTCAGCTACAATACTTATTACCCTCCTATCTGCTAAATGTTTAAGGACCCATTATGTCAGCATCGCATTCCTATATTATGCCTACCTATAGCCCTCAACCCATAAGCTTTACTCGAGGAGAAGGCAGCTGGCTTTTTACTGCTGACAATACTCCTTACTTAGACGCATTAACAGGTATCGCAGTTTGTGGTCTGGGTCATTGCCATCCTGAGATTACTAAAGCCATTCAGGAGCAGGCAGCCACTTTAGTCCATACCAGTAACCTATTCGAAATTGAATGGCAACAAAAAGCCGCTGAAGCTTTATGTCAGGCAGCTGGCATGGACAGTGTTTTCTTTGCCAACAGTGGTGCTGAAGCCAATGAGGCTGCGCTTAAGATGGCCCGTCTATATGGCTATAAAAAAGGCTTTAAGAAACCTAAAGTTATCGTCATGGAGAAATCATTCCATGGTCGTACTCTATTGACGGTAACCGCTACTGCAAACCCCAAAGCACGTGAAGGCTTTTATACTTTAGACTCAGACTTTATCCGAGTCCCTTTCGGTGATATTGAAGCTTTAAAACAAGTCACCCAAGATGAAGATGAGATTACGGCAGTGCTGCTAGAGCCTATTCAAGGTGAAGGCGGCTTAAATACTGCTAAAGACGGCTTCGAGTATTTGGAGCAAGTACAAGCCCTGTGTGATCAGCAAGATTGGTTATTTATGCTAGATGAAGTGCAAACGGGTAATGGTCGTACCGGCAAATATTTTGCTTATCAGCACAGTAATGCTAAGCCGGATGTCTTATCTACCGCCAAAGGCTTGGGTAACGGCTTCCCTATTGGTGCTTGCATGGTTCGTGGTCGTGCTCGTGATTTGTTTCAAGTGGGTAGTCATGGTTCTACCTACGGGGGCACACCTTTAGGCAGCCGCGTGGTATATACCGTTTATGACATTTTAAGCAATACTGATGTTATGCAAAATGCCACTACTGAAGGTGACTACATTCAGCAGTCTTTGAGTGAGGCCTTAAAAGATTTTGGCGTTACCACTCGAGGACATGGCATGATGATAGGCGTTGTATTGCCAGAGTCTACCGATTGCAGCGATTTAGTGGATAGAGCGCGTGAGGATGAGAAACTAATCATTAACGTTACTGGAGGTCATGTTATCCGCTTATTACCTCCTTTAAATCTAAAGCGTGAAGAAAGTGATCAGCTGATTGAAAGATTGATTCGACTGATTAAATCTACTTTAAGCTAATCAAATAAAACCTTCACTACCTATATAAAGAAAAAGCCCTTAAATTTTTAAGGGCTTTTTTATGCTTAGGCTATTTTCGAACATTAAAAGCTAGTAATTAAAAGTTTGAGAGTTGTTGTAACGTTAGTTTTAATAACGACTGAGTATCAACAATATTTTGACCCGCTTCAGTTTCTCTTGCTGCTTTAATCGCTTTTTGAGCCTCTTTATCTCGGTAACCTAGACTTATAAGTGCCGATTCAACCTCAGCAAGTATAACTCCTTCACTTCCCGCAGCAGATTTGGGCATGCCCTCTAACACTTCAAATAATCCACCACTGCTTTCAATATTATCAAACTTACCTTTTAGTTCGATAAGTAGTCGCTGTGCCGTCTTTTTACCAATGCCGGGTACTCGCGTTAGTGCCACTTCATTATCCGTCTCAACGGCCTGCTTTAACTCAGGGGCAGACATGGTGGACATCATAGCCAACGCCATTTTTGCACCCACCCCATTAATACGAATTAGCTGACGAAAAACTTCTCTTTCTTGATGCTTTATGAAGCCATACAGCAACTGGGCATCTTCACGCACATGTAAATGAGTCCATACAACCACGCTAGCATCAAGTTGCAGCTGACAAAAGTCTGGTAGAGGCAATTCTATCTCGTAACCTACCCCAGAAGCGGTCATAATGCATGCCACTGGAGCAGACAAATGACATACCTTACCTTCAATTAGTCCTATCATAATGTTATTTTAATTCTCTAATAAAAAAACAAGCTTCATTATAGCAAAGATACCCAAGCATTAACTGAGCTTGTGCCCTGCTTCCATTAACGCTATATTCTGTTTATTTTATTTTCATAAACCCATAGCCATTAAAAAAGCCCTGATAAAATCAGAGCTTTTATTATACTTAAATGTAGTAGTATTTAAAAAATATGCTATTTAAAAATACAGAATTTAAGCAGATAAATTAGTACTGTTGATCTTCATCAACCGCTTCCACAACTTCTGGATTAGCTTGTAGGTCTACATTATCTGTAGTATTGTTTGCTACATCTTTTGAACCCTCAGCTACAGCAGTTGCGCCTTCTGATACTGCTGTTGCTGTCCCTTCAACGGCTGAATTTGCACCCTCAGCAATGGCTTCGCCAGCATTAACAACAGCACCGGTAGCTACAGCACCCGCCGTTTGAGCATTATCAATAGTATCTTGACCTGCACTCTCAGCAGCAGCTTCTACATTACCTGCATCTGCAGCTTCTTCAGTCTCCTTGCTACAACCAGTGATAGCAACAGCACTAGCAACAAGACCTGAGATTAAAAGATTACGGTATAACATGTGAACTCCTCACAATATGTGTTATTACAATATTAGATTTTCAGCATTCTAATAGCTAGTAATTGAAAACACAAGTAGCTTTAAGTAACATAAGTTTTAGTTTATCTAAACCTAATATAGTACTGGCGTAGGCTATATTTATCTCAACGATATAAGCAATCATTCCCAGTAATAAGCTTAGTTAATAAATAATTATTACTTAGCACTGTATTTTTCTAAAGCGGCAACGGCAGGCAGTACTTTACCTTCCACAAACTCTAAGAAGGCACCACCACCTGTAGACATATAGCTTACACCGTCTTCTACTTGGAACTTATGAATAGCAGCCAAGGTATCGCCTCCCCCTGCAATCGAGAAACCGTTACTGTCTTTTACTGCTTCAGACAGTAGTCGAGTCCCTTCTGCAAAGGCATCTACTTCAAACACACCAACGGGGCCATTCCACAAGATAGTCGCTGCATCCTTAACAGCGTTAAAGATATGCTCTGCCCCTTCAGCTGCCACATCTAAAATCATTTCATTTTCAGAAACTGAGTCTATGCTTTTTACAACTGGAGTTGCCGTTTGTAATGAGTTAATAAAGTCGTCAAAGTTGATTTGATTCTTATCAGCCACTACCACGTTCTGTGGCAATAAAATCTCAGTTTGAGTCATGATTTGTTTGGCCGTTTCAATCATATCTGCTTCATATAATGAAGCCCCTACTGAATGACCTTTTGCTGCGATAAAGGTATTAGCAATACCGCCACCGACGATAATTTGGTCACAAATTTTTGCTAAACTGATCAATACGTCTAGTTTAGTAGATACTTTAGAACCGCCAACAATGGCCACTAGTGGTTTTTTTGGTGCGTGTAAGGCTTTGTCTAACGCATCTAATTCTGCAGCTAGTAAAGGACCCGCACACACCACTTTTCCAGCTTTGGCAGCAGCTTGGATTATCCCTTCAGTAGAAGCTTGAGCTCTGTGAGCTGTACCGAATGCATCCATAACGAACACATCACATAGATCAGCATAACGCTGTGATAGAGCTTCTGTGTTTTTCTTTTCACCAACGTTAAAGCGAACGTTTTCTAATAACACCACTTCCCCTGGCTGAATAGATACATCCTGTTCAGCATAATCTTTGTTTAAGCGTACAGTCAGGCCTAGATGCTCACTTAAATAATCCGCTACAGGCTGCATAGAGTACTTCTCTTCAAACTCCCCTTCTGTTGGGCGACCTAAGTGTGAGCAAACCAGAACGGCTGCGCCTTTTTCGAGGGCTAGCTTAATGGTGGGTAAACTTGACTGTAAACGCGCATCGTTAGAGATTTCTCCATTTTGAATTGGCACGTTTAAATCTTCACGAATCAACACAGTTTTTCCAGTTAAATCTTGGTTTTCCATTCTAGCGAAATTCATGTATTTACCCTTACTTAATTATAATTAGAAGTCAAAATTGGCTTACACTTCTATTTTAGGTTTGAAGAAAAAATGGTGGGAGAATTCTACCATATTTTCCAGCCTATTTTCGCCTCTGTTTCTGCCTATTATTATTGGGGATTTATTAAATCTGTCGTTCTATTATTTAGGGCAATACAAAGATTTATTATTGGATAAGTGCTAATATAGAAGATATAAACAAAGCAATAATAAAGGGGTTAATAACCCCTATACAATTATATTTACTTAAGGAGATTACAATGAGTAGAGATTTTTCTGCTGCTAAAGAGCGCCTACTAGAGCTACAACAAGAATATCAAAACCGTATCGATAAAATTGAAGATCATATTTATAACCCTCAAGATGATTTAAATGAACATTGGGATGACCAAGCCATTTCTATGCGGGATAATGAGATGCGCAAAACGCTATTGGTTGAGGCCAAACAAGGGCTTACCTATGTTAAAAATGCGTTAAGTCGTATTGACAATGGCACCTATGGCGAATGTACAGTTTGTGGTGAAGATATCGAAGAAAAGAGATTAGAAGCTGTGCCTTATGCAACTTTATGCATGCAACACGCCTCTTAAATTATAGCCTCTAATAAACAAAAAAAGATTGCTCTAAGAGCAATCTTTTTTTGTGAGTACTATATTATTTTAATAGAAACAACGGGATATAAAAATAAGTTGGCTATTAAATAGTACGACGTAAAGCTAAATTATGTAGAATGTTCTCTGCATCGTTCCAGCGCGTATTAGAGCTATCAGCACCTAAAATAACAATAATCGCTGGACGGTTGTTAACTTGGGTTTCCATTACCACACATTGACCCGCTTCATTAATAAAGCCAGTTTTTGAGATACCAATTGGATAAGTGCCACTACGAACTAGCTTACTAGTGTTATTAGCAGGATAGGTACGGTTACCATCGCTATAGTTTGCTACAAAGAAGTCATAGTTTTTAGTGGTTGAGAAGCGGCGGATCACTTCATATTCACCAGCAGCTTTAACCATCTTAGTTAAGTCCATGGGAGAGGCCACATTACGCTTATCTAGACCAGTAGGATCACCAAAGAAAGCAGTATTCATACCTAACGAACGGGCTTTAGCGTTCATTGCACGCATGAAAGCATCATAGCCACCTGGATAGTTTCTGGCTAGAGATTTAGCAGCTGGGTTCTCAGACTTCATTAGGGTCATTAATAGCAGTTCTGCACGGTTCATACGGTCACCAGCTTTCAAACGAGAACTAGCACGCTTAGGACCTACGAAATCTTCTGGATCAAGCTTAATCTCTTCTCGCATATCAAGACCGGCATCTAAAACCACCATAGCCGTCATAATCTTAGTAATAGAAGCTATTGGACGAGCCACATCAGCGTTCTTTTCATACAAAGGCTGTCCAGTTGCTACGTCTAAAACGACGACCCCTCTTGAAGCGGCTGAAATAGGTAGTCTGTCAACGAAACCTGGAGAGCTTGAGAAATTATTGGTAGAAGTAGAAAAAGAACGAGTGGTGTTAGTAGTCACCCCTGGATTAGAGTACATAATACTGCGGGCTTCTGATAAACCACCAGCATTACCCCACTGAACTTGTGAGTTGCCTGTTTTGCTTGGTTCCACAATAGTTAAAGCAGCATTTGAGACAGAGCTTGCGGTACCCAGACCCAATGCGATGCAAACAAAGATAAAAGATTTGTTGAAAGATTTATTTATGCTCATATTTCATCCCACTTGAGTCGTAAAATAGTATAAAAAAGAATAATTAACCATGCGGTTAATTTAAAGGTATGATGTTATTGACCTAGAAGCTAAATCCATTGACAATGGAATGCATTGAAACAGATATAAAAAAATTACCAATTACCCACTGCGATTAAAAGCTTTGTTATATTAGGATTTATGAAGTGCCTTTTTGATAATAGAAGTAATTACATTTACAAACATTAGTACTAATTTATAAACTTAAACACCATACTAATACCAAATACAGCCAATATGTTAATTATCTTAACATCATTAATCTTAGTCGTTAAGTGTTAATTCCACTTAACGTGATGGGATTAAGGTATGGTGTCAATTCAAAACATTTCTTTTACGCTACAGCAACATAAAATTACTCATACTATAATTTTGTGCGTTCTCTTGGGAAAATAATATGATTAAAGTTTTGGTGGTTGATGACCACGACTTGGTTAGAATGGGCATAAGTAGAATGTTGGCAGATGACCCTGAAATTGAGGTTATCGGTGAAGCTGACAGTGGTGAAGCTGCTATTAGAATGGTTAAAGCACTCAGCCCAGATGTGGTCTTACTGGATGTAAATATGCCAAATATTGGCGGAGTTGAAGCCACAAAACGCTTACGCCAATTTGATGAAAAAGTAAAAATTTTAGCGGTTAGTAGTGTTTCCTCACAGCCTTATCCTTCGATGCTATTAAAGGCAGGGGTCAATGGCTATATCACCAAAGGCACCCCTTTAGCCGAAATGATTAAAGCCATTAAAAAAGTTTATCAAGGCAGTAAGTACTTTAGTAGTGACGTGGCAGTACAGCTGGCTGATATGCTACTGACAGACAATGAAGAGTCGCCTTTTGATAGACTAAGTGAAAGAGAAAAACAGGTTGCTATGATGGTGGTAAACTGTCAAAGCCCGCAACAAATCGCTGACCAGCTTTTTGTTAGTGTAAAAACAGTCAACACTTATCGCTATCGTATCTTTGAAAAGGTTGGGGTCGACAGTGACGTGAAGCTCACTCACTTAGCCATGCGCCATGGCTTAATCACCCCGTAGGCCTGAATGTTAAAAGTCAACAATAATGCGCAACCTTGATCACCTTCATCAATAAAAAAGAGAGCTTACCAGAAGCTCTCTTTTTCTATCAAAATATTTATTTAACAATCAGTAATTTACTCTGTAACTAGTAATCATTAAGCATGCTGCCATCATCATCAAACTTTGTATCAAATTTAATTCCAAAGGGTCTGTCTTGAGATAACAAAAGATTCACGGCAGTTTGTTGCCAATCCGAACCATCATGGGCTAGAACCATATCAGGCTTCACCCCAACCCCATCTATAAGCTCACCTTTCGCACTGCGGTATTCTGCAACCGTAAGCTTGATACCTCCACCAGACTCAAGGGGCACCACCTCTTGTACGGTGCCTTTACCAAAGCTTTGCTCACCCACAATTTTTGCCCGCTTGTTGCTTTTAAAACTGCTTGCCAGCACTTCCGCGGCAGAAGCAGAGTAACGGTTTTGTAAGATAATTACTGGTAAATCAGAAAGATAAGGTTTTCCTTTGGGCTTAATCAGCTGACCATGATTGGTACGGCTTCTTACCTGAATCAGGTCCCCTTCTTTAATAAACAAACTAGCAATGTCAATTGCAGAGGATAACACCCCGCCTGGATTATTACGCACATCAATAACCACACCAGTTACCGCTGACCCAGTTTGCTTTAAGGCGCTAATCAATTGATCTTTAGAACCGTTTTGAAAAACAGGTAAGCGGATTATGGCAATACTGTTTTTTACGGTCACAGACAATTCATTATTAGCGGCGAGATTACGTTGCAAAGTTATATTGCGCCGCGTCCCTCCTTGGGCATTCACTACGGTTACTTCAACTTGAGAGCCGGCAATACCAGAAAGTAGTTGCTGTACATCCTGCTCTGTCATATCTGAGGTGAGTTCCGCATTTTTAATGCGTAATAACCTATCACCGATCTTTATTCCAGCTTGCTGAGCAGAAGACTGGCTTAAGACAGAGCTGACCTCCCACACCTGCTGATTAGAATTATATTTTACCACCAATCCCACTTGGGCTATTTCCCCATCAGTGAAACTACGTAGATTATCGTAACTCTCTGGGGTTAAATATTCAGCGTGCTTATCTAGCTTTTCTAACATACCGGTTATGGCTTGCTGAAAAAGCATTTCATCATTGACAGGTTTCACATAGTCATGACGTATGACATCGATGACCTCCACAAAAGCTTGTAGCGTCTGAGGTGATATGGCATTTAAAGGAACATGCTCTACCCCTAACCTTTCACCTTCAATTTCATCATCAATATCATCTTCTTCTATATCGATAAGGGCTGGCTGCGCATCTATGTCTTCATAACTTTCTATCTCTTCATCAAGATGAGCAATAGCATCCACATCGCCGCAGTCATCTACACAGGCGTCTTCAGATTTTTTAGCACTAACTGCCAAATCATTCAGCTTTTTTGCCGCTTCTGAGCTGGGCTGAGCATTTGACCCCGTCTCCAAAATGACAGATTTAGTAGCTCCGTTATCAACGGTAGAAGTCTGTAGCTGTCCCATGGAAGAGCAACCACTGATAGAAAGCGTTAAGGATAACAGCGTAAACCCAGCCACCTGACTAAGTTTATGCCCCTTAAACATGGCTAGCCAAAACTTGCTAGGAGTTATAGACTCCTTATTTTTTGATAAGTTTTGAGAAGAATCAAATTGCATCGTATGCTCTACTATCAGTGGTAGTTAAGAGATTTTAACTCCTAGGTTGGTCTTGACTAGGCGGACCTTAACTAGGCTAATCTTGACTGGCTATTTAGCTTCTAACAAGTTGATACCAGTCATCTCTTTCGGCACTTCAAGACCCATTAGATCTAAGATGGTTGGGGCCACATCACTTAATTTACCGCCCTCACGAACTGTCACTTTTTTATCACCAACGTAAATCAAAGGCACATGTTCGGTAGTATGCTGAGTATGCACCTGACCACTTTCATAATCTTGCATCTGCTCACAATTACCATGGTCTGCGGTAATTAACATATGACCACCGGCTTTAATAACCGCTTCTGAAACCTCACCAATCGCCACATCCAATGCTTCTACCGCTTTTACTGCAGCTTCAAAACTACCGGTATGACCCACCATATCACCGTTGGCATAGTTCACTACCAAAACATCATACTTGCCAGACTCAATGGCTTCTACTAAGTTTTTGGTTACTTCCGGAGCACTCATCTCTGGTTTTAAGTCATAAGTTTCAACATCAGGAGAGGGAATTAGAATACGAGACTCACCTGTAAACTCATCTTCTTTGCCACCACTGAAGAAAAACGTAACATGAGCAAATTTCTCAGTTTCCGCAATTCTTAGTTGAGTTTTTCCATTATTCTGTAAGTACTCACCCAAGGTGTTATGTAATTTTGTTGGCTTATAAGCTACTGAAGTTTTTGGATTAGCAGCCAACTCATCAGAGTAGTGAGTCATCATGACAAAGGCTGAAAGATTAGGTTGCTTCTTACGAGCAAATCCTGAAAACTCATGATCGGGTAGGATGAAAGCTTGAGCCAGCTCACGCGCTCTATCCGCACGGAAGTTCATAAAAATCACAGCGTCATTATCATTGATGGTCGTTGGTGTCTCGCCGTGTTCAATAACCGTAGTTGGACTCACAAACTCATCTGTTTCACGAGACTTATAAGCGGCTTGGACTGCCCCATCTGCTCGTGTTGCCATTCTTTCTGACTCACCCAAGGTTAATAGATTATAAGCCTTCTCTACTCTATCCCAGCGATTATCACGGTCCATCGCATAGTAACGACCGATGATACTGGCAATCTGTACGTTGCTTTCATAATAGGCGTTTAAATTTGCCAAGAACTCTTTTAAGCGTTTGATATATTTATCAGCAGATTTTGGTGGCGTATCACGACCATCTAAAAAGCAGTGAACATAAACCCCTTTTGCACCATGCACAACGGTGGCATGACACATGGCTTCAATATGATCCTGATGAGCATGCACCCCGCCATCTGACAATAGACCCATAATATGAAGATTGCTATCAGACTCTTTTACCGCTTCGATGGCTTCTAACAACTCAGGGTTTTTATAGAAATCACGGTTTTTGATATCACGAGAGATACGAGTAGAATCCTGAAACAACACTCGCCCTGCCCCTAAGTTCATGTGACCTACTTCTGAGTTACCAAATTGACCTTCAGGCAACCCAACATCCTCACCTGAGCCTGAGATTAGGCCATGTGGATAGGTACTGTTGATTTTGTCTAGATTAGGCGTGGTGGCAGCAGCGATCGCATTGTCCTGCTCATCCTCACGATATCCAAAGCCATCTAAAATCATCAGAACGTGTGGGATTTTTTTGTTTTTATCAGCTGCTACCATTGACTTTATCTCCATTTGTATTGCAATATTTCAAGAAAAATTAGAATATTAAAGATTATAAAATTAAATCAAATATACAAAACTATTAAAATTAATATCAAAATTGACCCTCTAATTCTAACACACTCACCAGTTTAACTATAATGTAAGATTGTGAACGCTTATTATATAAGGGCTCAGCCTCAATAATTCCATAGCAACATTAACCATCTCCTCTACATTAAAATTTAAGTCAGACAGACATATGGTAGGCTCAGTTGCTAACTTATTCATATTATTAACAAACTAATATAGCTTTAGGTTTGCAAGTTCATAAAAAATTGGTTAGTATTTAAAGACTCTGAAGTGTTCGCCAGTGGATGTTATTCCCTGAGCCGATAATGCACTAAATGGATGTGCTATCTATTGTTTCATTGTGTATGCCTGCACTGCTTGCAGTGACTCAGGAAACCTTAAGAGACAGTGACACATCCGCCCTGAACTTCACGGTTCATGGGTCCCCATCCAACAGCGGCACTTCGGTTCTAATTTTTGTGGCACCTTATAACTTCCTTATTTTTATGTGTTTTGAATACTATTCAATAAAGCAATAAGCTATAAGCTATAAGCTATAAGCTATAAGAAGTTATAAGCAATAAAAAACCCTTTTACTCAAGTAGAAGGGTTTTTTTATTGCTTGGACAAAATAGTCAGTTATTCAAAAAGCTTTGGAAGCCTACTATTCATCGTTAGCAGGTTTCTCTAATTTTTTCACATCTTTAATAACTGGTTTCGCTGAACCATCTACCGTAGTGCTTTTCTTAAACCCACTACCAAATGGATTTGCATTTTTAGAGCCTGGCTGATTATTGAATGGGTTCTGGCCACCGAAAGGATTTTGGCCCCCAAATGGATTAACGCCAGCACCCATACCACCAAATGGATTTTGACCGCCCATTTGTCCACCCATCTGTTTCGCCATCATTTCCATCATTTTTTGTTGGTTATTCATGACGTAATTATTGGCCATATCTTTTAGTTTTTTCTGCACAGGAGGTAGGACTACCAACAGTGCTAAAATATCTGATAGTAGACCAGGAATTAGTAGTAATAGACCCCCTACTGCCATAGCTACTGTCTTAATAATGGTATTCTCAGGTGGGCGCATAGCAGGATTCATCATGCCGCCTGCTTTCATATGTTGTGCCATAGGGTTTAAAGTGGTCATACCACGACGTATTAAGCTAAGCCCAATTACAGCAGCTATGATAAACCAGAAAAATACCCACCAGCCACTGATAAATTGTGCCACTAAGTACCACAGTAGCATTTCAATAATAAACCATACGATGGCTAAGCCAACTAATTGACCCATAATGTGTCGTCCTATTTTGATTTGGGAAATAACTAAAATTTAATATGTATTAGATATATGGGGATGGCTTGCTATACTATCAAATCTTAAATGAATTTTGTTGAGGAATAATACTGAAATTTAACCTCAATCAAACAAGATTCAGCAGCACAAATTTTTATAACCCTTAGGATAATTTGATTTATTATGGCGATTATTATTGGTATTGACCCCGGCTCTAGAATGACAGGTTACGGTATTATTCATCAAAAAGGGGATACCTTGCGTTATTTGGATGCCGGTACTATCAGAACCGACACCAAAGAGATGCCAGAACGTTTAAAACGTATATTTAATGGGATAACTCGTATTACCCAATATCATCAAAAATATTCTGACGAGCCTATTCATGCTGCCGTTGAGCAGGTGTTTATGGCTGAAAACCCCGACTCTGCTCTTAAGTTAGGTCAAGCCCGCGGTGCAGCCATCGCAGCTTTGGTTGCCTTGGACCTAGAAGTTTCTGAATATACTGCCAGACAAATCAAACAAGCGGTCTGTGGCTATGGAGCCGCCGATAAAGTACAAGTACAAGAAATGGTTTGTCGCATCTTAAAACTGGATGTCACCCCACAACAAGATGCCGCCGATGGTCTTGCTTGCGCCATCTGCCACGCGCATTCAAGTCATTCTATGAACAAGCTACTTATGAATACCACCCTACGAGGCCGCGGTTCTTCCAAGAAAAAAGGACGTTGGCGTTTAACCGAAGAAGACTTGGCTGGGCTAAAGTAGACTCAGCTTTACAAAAAAATCGCCTATAGTTGCTATAGGCGATTCTTTATTTTTCTATTTATATTATTCGGCTAGCTCAAATTGGCTAATTGGCTCTTTATTACCTTATTAGCTTTAATAATCAACCTAGCTTTAGTTAACCACAGAACTTTCTATAATTTGATCTAACACATAGACAAATTGCTTGCCCTTGACGTCTATTGGGTCAACCGTAAAACGCTTTAAACGCAGCACAGTGTCGATACCGCTGTCATGATTATAGCCCTCAATCTTATCGACAAAGATCTGCCAATCACCAACGCCTGTTTTAATATCTTGATCATCATAATAAACAGGCCTCACTTTCAAGCAACCCTTTTGGTTAGGATTTGGACAGTCTTGCAGCTGATGATTGACCTCCCAAAATACAATATCGCCTTTTTGTTGATACTTAGCTTCTGGGGTTGCAGTCCCCTTCCAAACTAATACCTCTCCAGTGGCCAACTGTTGAGTTAATAGAGGCTGAATCGTAGTCGATTCTTTAGGGCTTTCAATAGAGAGCTTACTATTACCACGCATTAATTGAGCCATTAATCTCTCTGCTTGGTCTACTTCTTGGCAATACATTTCAGTACTAATAATATTGCCCATTTTTAGGGTCTGGTTAGATACCGTGAATTCAGCACCCATACCATTACACCCTACTGTGAAGCTGGCACGATTAGCCCTTTTGTCCACATAGAAGCTAAGATGGACTTGATCTTTAATAGTTTCTAATACCGATAAAGGTCGACCGTGTTTATCCTTTGCAGCCAGTAGTTGCCAATGATAATTGGCCAAGCTAGTAGCATTCAGCGTCAACTTGTTTTCAGCATTTGTCATAGTGCTACTCTGAGGAGCACTGGACTGGGAAGTTACAGGATCGGTATTTTGACAGCCCACTAACAGTAGACTACCCGTGACCATAACCGTAAATAGACCTTTTGCAGACAGCATATTATTCCTTACTTCTTAAAGCCAAATCGCTCATTCATTGAGTTATAGAAGCGCGCTATACCCTCACCATGAGCAGTGGGATCAAATTTAAGAACTCGCCCAAAATCAAGGCCAATATAGAACACGATATCGGCATAACTTAATTGATTGCCCACTAGGTAATCTTTGTCTTTCAAAATATCATTGAAATATGGCAGTGCTTTTTCGGCTCTGGCGATAGACTTAGAGGCAAACTCGGGAACTTGATCAACTCGATGCGCTTTTGAGGGATGATTGTGCTGGAAGGCGAGCATAAAGTTATACAACACTTCAAACTCGGCAACCCTTCTTATCGAGCATACCTGAGCCCGTTGCACAACATCATTGCCCATCACAGAACGCTCCCCATAGACCCTATCTAAGTACTCACAGATAGCTTGAGAATCATTGAGTACGGTACCATCTTGAAGCACCAATACCGGCAATAGCTGTAAAGGATTTATTTTGCGAAACTCTTCGGTTAAATGCTCGCCCTTTGCCATATCAATATCAATCACATCGATATCATCAATGTCATCAATATCTATACCCTTAGCTTTTAAAAGGAGAACCACTTTACGTGGATTAGGCGCCATACGAGTTAAGTATAATTTTTTCATTTCAAACTCCCTTTGATTTAATTTTATCTTTGGTGGATATAATTTTAGGTATCCCTACTTCGTCTTTTATCATATCAAACTGAAGCAATAACACCATATCAATATTTGTTAATTAATCATTTTTAGCACGATAAGCCAATAATAAACAAGCCGATAAAAAAAGCTCCCACAACTACAGTTAAGGGAGCTTTTACAACTTACTAAATTTCTGGCTAAGTTTCTGGTTTAAACCTTAAAATCGAAACCTCACCTTATTTATTTGGCTGAGGAGTGATACGTAAGTAAGGTTTAATCTCAGTGAAGCCTTTTGGATAGTCTTTTTCTGAAATATCTTCAGTTTTGATGCTTGGTGGAATAATAACGTCATCACCATCTTTCCAATCTACTGGCGTAGCTACGTTATACTCATCTGTTAATTGTAACGCATCAATAGCACGTAGGATTTCATCAAAGTTACGGCCAACGCTTGCTGGGTAAGTTAGAATCAAACGTACTTTCTTTTTTGGATCGATAATAAACACACTACGTACTGTGTTAGTAGTCGCCGCATTAGGGTGGATCATGTCATATAATTCGGCTACTTTCTTATTCTCATCACCAATAATTGGGAAGTTTAACTCAGTACCTTGAGTTTCACCGATATCACTTGCCCACGCTTTGTGATCTTCTACGTCATCTACAGAGATACAAATTGGCTTGACACCACGCTTTTGGAACTCACCATTTAAAGCAGCAGCACGACCTAATTCTGTAGTACATACTGGAGTGAAATCAGCTGGGTGTGAGAAGAATACTACCCAGTTGTCACCTGCCCACTCATAAAAGTTAATATCACCATCAGTAGTTGGGGCGTCAAAGTTTGGAGCATCATCACCTAAACGTAAATGTGCCATAATAAAATCCTTATTTATAATTGATTTATTTAACTATTTAATTAACTTAACCACTATCATGCACAGTAGTCCTATGCAATTGATAATATACTATCAAAATAAATATATTAAAACTATGCCAGATTGTAAAAGCTTTATGCCATTTTAGCGTTTGCCTGTAATTTTATCTTTTATTAGTCCACTCTTCTATCTTATTAATTGAGCTAATAAAAAACCCGCCAACAACCTGACGGGTTTCAAAGACAATGGTAGCAGCCCCTATCTTCTATTCAGTACTCAATGAAGCAGGGTCAAAATAGGGATTACTTTTGAATCCACTGACGAATTTTTTCACGCTCATCAGGAGTCGCTTGTAACCAAAGCTGCATAAAGTTATCCAAAGTATCAGCCTTGGCACTATTACTAGAAGTTTCTACTGGAGAGATGGCCTTAATTGAAGTAGTTGATGAGCCATTAACCGCAGCAATAGCTTTTTGGTTTTCTACTTGAGCATCATTACTACCGAATAAAGAAGATAGCCCTGAGAATAAGCCACCCTCTTCAACAGCGCCGCTGGTCTGTGCAATCACAGTTGAGCCTTTAATTACCGCTAAAGTTGGAGACTTAGCATATTTTTGGGCTTCCTGATATCTCTCTGGCTGACCTGGCATGGCCAAACGATAAGTTTGGTTATCTTGTAAGTCAGCAGTGACCGTCACATTACCAGAACGCAAGTAATCATGATTATCGCCAGGTAAATCATCATACAGGCGATCATATTTAGCAGTAATTACGTGTTTGCCTGGCTGTAACACAAAGGTCTGTTGTAAAGGCTGAAATAAGCTAGTGTTGTACTGCTTACCATTTAAAACCGTTACTTTGATATTGTCGTCTACTTTTAAAGTCACATCAGCATGTGCCAACGATACTGAGAATAAGCCAATACCTGCGACAGTTAGCAGTTTATTTAGCAGGGGCTTGTGGGTTGTATCAGTCATGAGATAGCCTTAAAGAATATTGGAATTAAGTGAGTATTAGTTTTAATAAAAATAGTAAAAATATGCCGTAGCATAACTGGAAAAAATTACAATTTAAAGATGCTCTGATAATTTTTTAAAAATTCAGAGTCATATTATCGCGATAAGGGTTACTCTCTTCTGACTTAGTTAAGAAATCTTCGTGAGCTTCTTGGTTAATATCCTCAAGCTCCGCCATAAGTGTTTGCTCATCAATCATCGTAATGGCCTGATTGATCACAGCCTTAGACACGTGAGATCGATTTAGGTTAGAGAATAAAGGCTGGATAACATTTAAGATATCCAGCATACCGCCAATACGGTGCGGCCCTTCATTCAGCAAATGCTCGGTGATGCGAGGGTCAAACTGCCAACCCCGTCTACGCATTATCGACTCAAGCATAGCTTTCCTATCTGCAATATCATGCCCTTCTGGCACTCTAAAAGCTGGTGACTGAATTAATCGAGTCAATAAGTCAGGTAATTCAAATGGTAAGTCTGTGGCCGGTGTTTTCGCCGCAAAGATTAATTGCCCCTGACCTTCACGGCTACGATTAATCAAATGGAAGATGGCTTCTTGCCAGACACGACTATTGCGAATGGCTTCCAAATCATCAATGGCCACCAAGTCAAAACTTTCTAGTGAAGCCAAAACCCCTACATCGGTGTTGACCAGTTCTTTTAAAGACAGACAGATCGCAGTCTTATCCATCTCCATATAAGATTCGCAAATAGCGGAAAGTAAGTGAGTTTTACCAGTAGCAGCACTACCATAAATGTACATCTGTCCAATTAAGCCAACATGCAGTTGACGAACAGCATCGATTAAAGTCGACCAGCCCGGTCCCGAAAAATCGCTCAGGCTAGCATCTCTCCTTACTTCTAGATTTAAACTTAATTGATTTGTCATCAGGCTAGTATCTCGGCTCGATATAACTTTGTAACGTTTATTTATATCACAATTTTATGAACAATAATATGACATTACCCTGCAATAAGCCAGTAAACCCTAACAAACACTTTGTTATCTGCTTACTGACACTTACTCAAATAACTTATACTGCTTTCTACCCTTATACCAATCTGTGTTCTGGTAAGCCGCGTAAGCATGACGGAATAAAACATTAATGATGGCTGAAACCGGTAGCGCAATTAACATCCCAACAAAACCTAGCAAACTTGCCCCTGCCAGCACAGCAAAGATGACCCATAAAGGAGAAAGTCCAATTTTATCTCCCAGTAGTAGAGGCTGTAGGATATAACCTTCTACCGCCTGCCCTACCATAAATGCACCGGCAATAAGTCCAAGCTGTAACCAGTCCATACCAAACTGGAATAACCCTGCAATCATGGCCGCAATAAAACCAATACCAAAACCTAGATAAGGCACGAAACTGGCAATACCTGCTACCATTCCGATAATTAAGCCAAGCTCCAACCCAATAAGCTGCAACTGTACTGCATAGACGACGCCTAATAATATCATGACCAGCAACTGACCTTTAATGAAAGCCATTAAAGCTTTGTCACAATCACGAGCAATCTCAATAATTTTCTTCGAGCTGGTTGCAGGTAAAGCTGCTTTCCACGTTTGCAGGCGCTCGTTCCAGTTAAATAAGAAATAAAAGGTTAAGATAGGCACTAAGACCACAAGACCGGTATTATTAATAACGGTTAGCCCTGAGTTCATGATGTACATCAGAAATGACTGAGCATCGGCTACATTATAGTTTTTGTTGAGATACTCAACCAAAGTATCAGAGACAATTTGCGACTCCAATACAGGTAAATTGAAACGACTGTTGTCATTAACCCAAACACGAATATCACTGTTATACCATTCAACCAATCTTGGAAAGTACTTCCACGCGGACTCAATTTGCGTCCATAACGTAGGTAGTAGCCACCATAATAAAACCCCAAACCCCAAAATAATGGCGGTATAAACAATCAGAATCGATAGCCACCTAGGCATAATACGAGCCAAACGTGCCACAATGGGATTCAGAAGGTAAGCCAATATAAATGCAGTTAAAAAAGGCAAAATAACAGGAATTAGCAAATATATAAGCCATAAACCTATCCCTATGGCTACAACGGCGAATAAACGCTTAAAAAATGGGTCAATTCTTACAACTTGCATAGATAATATTCTCTATAATTCAAAAAGCTTCAGGTAGGAAAGAAGGGTATTGTTTTTAACAGAAAAAAATAATTTAACTGTAAAAACAAAATAATAAGTCAAAATTAATTCTATAATAATCCACAACAGCGTAATCATTAACTAAATTTTAGTCATTTTTTGTTTTTATCCTCAATTAATATGCGTTAAATTTTGCGAGCCCTGCGTTTTTGCGTATAATGCCACCAGAGAACTGCTGTTTGCTATTTACTAACAATCTAGCCTAATTCACTTTGCTAATTTGAGCACACAGTTTTTATCTGAACCTTCTATTATTTTATTCTCACATTCGCTTATTAAGGTCTGCTGCTACCATGAGCCATCCAAATTCTAATGCATCTGCTAACTCGTCAACTCAAGACAAGCCAACTTCACTAAGCTATAAAGATGCTGGTGTAGATATTGATGCAGGTGATGCCCTAGTTCAACGCATTAAATCTATTGCTAAATCAACCACTCGTCCTGAAGTTGTTGGCGGTCTTGGTGGATTTGGCGCATTATGCCGTATTCCAACAGGCTATAAGTCGCCTGTATTAGTTTCAGGAACAGATGGTGTCGGCACTAAGCTTAAGCTTGCACTTCAACTAGACCGTCATGACACTATCGGTATCGACTTGGTGGCTATGTGTGTCAACGATCTATTGGTTTGTGGTGCTGAGCCTTTATTCTTCTTAGATTACTATGCTACTGGTAAATTAGATGTGGATACTGCAGCCTCAGTTGTGGGCGGTATCGGTGAAGGCTGTAAGCAGTCTAACTGTGCTCTAATCGGTGGCGAAACTGCTGAAATGCCAGGCATGTACCAAGATGAAGATTATGACCTAGCTGGCTTCTGTGTGGGCGTGGTTGAAGAGTCTGAAGTTATTACTGGTGAGAATGTTGCAGAAGGTGATGTCCTTATCGGTATCGCTTCTAGTGGTGCTCACTCAAATGGTTATTCTCTAATCCGCAAAGTCATTGAGGTTAGTGGCGTAGATATTGCCAACTCTGACGAAACCTTAGACGGTCAACCAATTGCCGATGCACTAATGGCCCCTACTAAAATCTATGTGAAATCTATCCAAACGTTACAAAAAGCACTAGGTAACAGCAAGCTACATGCTATGTCACATATCACTGGCGGCGGCTTTACCGAAAACTTACCTCGCGTATTACCAGAGAATTTAGCAGCTAAAATTGATACCCAAAGCTGGGAGATGCCTGAGTTATTTAACTGGCTTCAAAAACACGGCAACATTGAGCAGTCTGAAATGTACCGTACCTTCAACTGTGGCGTAGGTTTCGTGGTTGTGGTTCCAGCTGAAGTAGCTGAGCAAGCGGTTAGTATCTTAAATGATGCCAGTGAGAAAGCTTTCATCTTCGGTGAAATTATCGCTCGTACTGATGATGCAGTGGTGTACTCGTAACATGACTGATTCGCAAAAACCATTAAAGGTTGCTGTTTTAGTTTCAGGCAGTGGCAGCAACCTTCAAGTACTTATTGACGCTATGAACGCCGGTAGCTTACCTATTGAGATTATCGGCGTCATTAGTAATGTCAAAGAAGCTTATGCGGTGACTCGAGCACAGCAAGCTGGCATAATCACAGCAGTATTTTCTCATATTACTGAAGGTGAAAATGCTGGTAAGCGCATGGGGATTAAAACCTTTGAGCGTCATGCCAGCGCTCAGTTGAATGAGTGGCAACCTGATTTGGTGGTATTGGCAGGCTTTATGCGAGTCCTAAGTGATGAGTTTATTAGTGGTTCGCCTGCGCCAATGATCAATCTACACCCTTCACTACTACCAAAATATAAAGGACTAGATACTCATCAGCGTGTTTTAGAGTCTAGCGACATCCATCATGGCTGTAGTGTACACATTGTGACTGCTGAGCTAGATGCCGGCCAAGTATTGACTCAGGCTATGCTTGCAGTTGATCACAGCGAGTCTGCTGAAGCACTACAAGCCCGCGTCCAAAAGCTTGAACATCAAGTACTGCCATGGACCATCCTACTTATTGCTCGGGGTGTATTAAATCTTGATGCTATCAATGAGCAGAAAGCAGCAACGCCTTATCTACCGCAGCTACCACTAAAACTTTGGTTAGATAGTTAATAGCTATGACCAGAACCGATTAATTCTAAATAAAAAAGCCCAAGTCTTAGATTTGGGCTTTTTCATTTAAAGTTTATTTAAGCTTTTAAAGCTTAGCGCTCATCAATCTTAGTCCCAAAGCAATAAATACCACACCACTAATTTTATTAAGCCAAGCTTCAATACTTGGATTCTGTCTTAATTGCTCACTAAATCGTGCTGCCAATAGTGCCAAACTGACACACCACACTAAACTTGTGACCGCAAAACTTAATCCAAGCAAAGAAAAGGACAGCATGGCATTACCGTAATTAGCATCAATAAACTGCGGGAAAAAAGCTAAGAAAAATAAGGCCACTTTGGGATTAAGCACATTGGTCAATATGCCCTGCTTATAAATTTGCCATTGATTTATCCCGCGTTTCATGCCCAACTTTACCTCAGACATAACGTCCTTAGGCAGTTGCTCAGAAACTTCAGTACTCTGTTTAGACCATAAAAGCCTTATCCCCAAATAACACAGATAGAGTGCGCCTAGATACTTAACTATAGTAAAAGCCAGTGGGTAACTCGCTAACAATACAGACAACCCCAATGCTGCCAACAAGGTATGCACTAAGATGCCAGTGACAATACCCAAAGCTGAGAACACGCCAGCTTGGGGTCCTTGTGAGATGCTACGCATAATAATATATAAGCTATCTGCACCTGGAGTTAAATTCAGCAACACGCCTGCAGCCAAAAAGCCCCAATAATTGTCGATACCAAACATTATTTAATCCTTTTAGCTGGCGGGTAGTCTGCTTATAATTTATAGAGTGAGGTTACGTGAGATGATTGACCCAATACCTTAAGAACTAAGGGCTTTGAATTGCGGTTAAGATTTGTTTTTTTAACACCAAATACTCTTGGCTATCCAAAAACCCCTCATGCTTAGGAATAACAAAGTGCTCGGTTAGCTGAGCCGGCTCCCCTTTTAACACATATAGATGATCGGAGAGATAAATAGCTTCATCGATGTCATGCGTAATGATCAGGCAGGTTAATTCTAAGCGTTTTTGCAGTTGACTAAACCAGTGGTACATTTCATCTTTGGTTACGAAATCTAAAGCAGAGAACGGCTCATCGAGCAACATAATAGGATTATCACCTAAATAAGTACGCAATAAAGCCGCTCGCTGTCTTTGACCACCAGATAAAGTCTGAGGGTACTGTTGCTCCAAGCCTTGAAGCCCAAAGTGAGTCAATTGTGGTCTAACAATTTCCTCAATTTTTGCCTTACTATAACCCTTTAAAGTTAACGGCAGAGCAATGTTATCGAACACACTTTTAAAGGGTAATAGTAGGTCTTTTTGGAGCATATAGCCTACCGTACCTGCCTGACCTGTGGTCTCAACCCCATTTATCCAAACCTCCCCTGAAGTCGGTGTTAGTAAACCGGCTGCGATATTAAACAGGGTGGTCTTACCAACACCGCTGGCACCAACAATGCTCACCACATCATTTTTTGCCACAGCCATATTTAAATTTTCAAATATAGGCTTTTGGTTAAAGGCATGGTTGATCTCTTTTAAAACAAGTACCTTATCCATTATTGATACCACTCACTTTGTTGGGCATTGGTTCATATAATAGGTTTTAAATAAATCAAACACTATTATAGATAGTCGTTAGTAACACCAGCTTGAGGAGGAAGTGGTTTTTCTAACAGACCCTTTTTATAAACCCAGTCATAAAATCTATCCCAACGATCATAATCAAATTTACCCCAATCGCCCTCTTCATCTAGATATTGAGTAGAGATGTATTTTTGGCTCGCCAGCGCTAGCTCTTTATTGGTTTCAGGGGCATGCTTCACCAAGATTTCTGCACTTTCTTCAGGATTTTTTGCAGCATAAATGTAGCCCTGCTTCATCGCAGCTAAAGTCTTTTTCACAAGCTCAGGCTTGGTTTCTAGGAGTTTATTATTGGTAATAATTACTGGGGCATAATAATCAAAGACTGGCTCATAGTCTTTTAGGAAAAAGAAGTTAGTTTCCACATTTTGTAGCTGGGCATGAATGCCATCCCAACCATAGTAAGCAAGAATATAATCAAACTGATTCATTCTTAGCGCAACCGTAGCATCTGTAGCTTCACCTGGTATTTTTACTAAGTCACCGCCCACAATATGAGCCACAGTCGCATCATCAATAGGATCTTCCCAAGTGGAATAACGCTTACCATTTAAGTCTTTTGGCGACTCTGCTCCCAGTGACTTTAAGCTCAATAAACCCGCCGGATTGTGTTGTAAGATGGCGGCTACAGCAGTAATGGGCACTTCTTTTGCCAATCTTGAAGTCATATTTGACTGAAAATAGACCCCAAAATCTGCTCTATTATTCGCCACTAGGGTTGAGGCACTGTCTTCACTAGGTTGAACAATTTTTACCGCCAAGCCTTGGTCTTTAAAGTATCCCTTTTCTTGTGCCACATATAGACCAGTATGGTTGGTATTGGGCACCCAATCTAATGAGATAACCACTTCGGTCAGACCCTCGCCTCCTTGCTTAGCACTGTCTGCCTTTGGTTGGCAAGCTGCTAAGCTTATCGCCATAATTGCCAATAACGACAGCACCACCATGGAATAAACAGCGCTGGTCTTAATACGACTTGAGCTTAAAATCTCCACTATAAATCCTCTGTAAAGTTATTTTAGAAAAGGTTGTTTTATAAATAATTATGACGTAGTACCCGTCTCTCCAACCATTTCACCAGTCCAATAAGCAAAATAGTTAGGAAACTAATCAAAAAAATCACCGCAAACATACTGTCTAAGTCATAAGACTTACGTACCCGTGTCATATAAACCCCAAGCCCATGATACCCCCCTAGCCATTCAGCAATAACGGCTGAAATTAGAGCGTAGGATAAAGCCACTTTCAGACCGGTAAAAAAAGACCCCATAGCTGAAGGAATCTTTAAGTGTCGATACAGCTGATATTTCGAAGCTTTCATAGACTTAAAAAGGTTTAAATGTTCACGACTTACCGACTGATAGCCATCTACCAAAGCAATGGTTATCGGAAAGAACACTGCCAAAACCACTAAAACTACTTTGGGAGTAATTCCATATCCCAACCAGATAATCAATAAAGGAGCAATGGCAATGGTGGGAATGGTTTGGTTCAATAAAATGACAGGATAAATCAGCTCTTTCATGGTCTTCGATAAATCCATAATTATTGATAGCACAAAACTGATTACAAGACCAATTGCTGTTCCGATAAAAGCAGTCGCCAAAGTGTATTTGGCATGCTCCATTAATAAGGGAAAATCTTCAATAAAAGCTTCAACTATTTGCAGTGGTGAGGGTAATAAGTAATCAGGAATAAGCTCTAATGACACACACAGCTGCCACAACACCAGTATTAAAATGACTAAGATATGACTTTTTATTAGACTAACAAACTGTCTACTAACTTGGGCTCGCTTTTGAACAGGGGTCATTATTAGGAATCTCAGTAAAGCTAAAAAGGGGAATAACTATTAATTAAAGAACAACTAGCTATTAAAGATAGCAATTTACCAACTAAAGACAATGATTTGAATTCTAACAAATTGACTTCCTCCCCTCGCTAAACCGAGGGGATTCCTACAGCTAGACGGTCAAGCCCGCCCGCAAGGGCGTTCTTAGCAGCATTGGTATCTCTATCATGCCATGTGCCACACTCAGCACAAGTCCATCCTCTTATTCGCAAGCCTGCTCTACCCTCAAGCTACTGTCACTTATTTTAAGGCAGTACGAGCAGGTCTGGGTAGTGTAACTCTCATTTACCATCTCAAGCTGACAACCTGCATGCTTGCATTTATATTCCAGTTGTCGTTTAAGTTCAAACCATCCGGCATCGTATGTCGATTTAGCTAGATTGGTTTTTCTAGTTGTAAATGAGCGAGATTTAACATCACCAACCACAATTAAGCTGTTATCTTTAACAAGCTTGGTGGTGAATTTA
>NZ_FUGE01000055.1 GCF_900162825.1 Psychrobacter piechaudii | reverse complement strand
TTCTTTTTCCAACGCTGAATTGTCGTTGTACTGATTTGATATTCTTCGGCAAGCTCTCGATAACTGTAACCTTCGTCAAGCTTGTCTAATATCATTTGTCTGTAGTCTTTTGAATATGCCATCTTATCAGTGTATCTTATTTATGGGGCTATGACTATATCGTCAAAAAAGTTATCAATCAGTCGCAGTTATAACTTCAAATATAGAGGCAATCATTGTATGATAAATGCCTCTATCAAGCGGTAAAATGTCTCTAGCATAACTATTACAAGAGTGGTTCACATTATTGCAGTTATGTGCAAATAGCACTACTTCTCTATTTATAAAGTTAAGCTAACTAACTGCATAATTTATAGCCAAAAGCTTATAGTAGGAGACAAGTTATTACTATTGGTCACTGCTTGACTGATTTCTATTCATTTATCTCTTTAATAGCCAGTTGCCGATATGTCATTACTTAAGTTAAATCGAACTAAGACCCTCGATAGCCAGGTTAATTTGGCAAGGCCTTCCTGTATTTTACACTCTAATCCTACAGTGCTAAGTGGTCATCGCTTCAAGCTAAGTCATATTTCTTTAGCCCCATTTGCTTTGCGGGCTTCATTGGCACTCGCTCTGTGCGGCAGCCTATCAATGGTAACGGCTCATGCTGCAGACCAGATACAAACAAATAGCAATGGCAACGATGAATACATTTACTCTGAAACAGCAATCCCTCAGTCGGATTTGTCTGCTCAGAAGACGGTTGATATCGATAAAATAAGCCAAAATCTAGAAAAAGGCAGTTACCAGCCTATTCCTTTGCAAAGTATCATTGACCCAACTACTGGGGTGCCTATCGATGATGTTTATCGTATTGATGTGCCTGAACAATTAAGCCTACTCCAGGCTCAAAATGTGTTACTTCAAGTATCGCCCAAGCTTGCCAGCAACAATGCCGGTATTATCTCAAACCAACTAACCTCTGACGCCACTAAAGGCCTAAAGCAACCTTTGGTCTTCTTACGCGCTGGTGCCACTAGATATAATGTTGACGCAGATATAGATCTAACGGGTTTAAAAACTGGAATTAATGACAGTGTGCAGCAGGCATTACAAAATAACACCCTCCCCCCACTTCCTCCTACAATTGGTGAGGATATCTCTAATGCCATTACCGGTCGCTTGCCTGACGAATATAATTTAAAACGTGATGGGTCATCGACCAGTGCTGGGGTGGCCATGCTATGGCCGGTATATACTGCGGGACGTACTCAAGCCGTTACGGATTTAGCAGACGCAAGAACGGTAGAGAGTCAGGCCGATGCTTTACTGGATAAAGATGAGCTACAAACCACATTGGTTGAGCGTTATTTTACTGCTCAATTGGCGATGCTAGCAGCTTACTTGCGGGATGATGCACTCAATACGGTCAGAGAGACCGATCACATGGCACAGCGCTACTTGGAAGAAGGCTTTATTTCAGGAGTAGAGAGACTAGAGGCTAAGACCGCTCTGGCAGAAGCTGAGAGTGAAGCCATCAAAGCACGCCATGATGCACAGCTTGCCATGACTGCTCTACAAAGATTATTACGTGCACCGAAGCCTATCAAGCCGACCACCCCGCTATTTGTGTCTTCAAAGCCTCTGCCTCCACTGCAGTACTTCCAAGATTTGGCCCTAAAAAACCACCCAGGACTAAAAAAAGTAGATGCCAAATACGCACAAGCGCAGTCACTAAGTAATTTGTCAGACACTGAGTTTAAGCCGACAGTTTCTGTCTTTGGTTATCATGAAATAGACAAAGACCCCAGCTGGATTGCTGGTGTGTCAGCCAGTTGGAAACTTTGGGGTGGCTTGGATAAAGGTGCACAGCATGCCTCTGGCCAAGCAAAAATGCGTCAAGCACAGCTGGCTAAGATTGATGTCAGTGATAACATATTATTGTTGGTAGAAAAAAACTGGCAGTCTGTCGAAAATGCTCGAGTACGCTTCCAATCTTTAAACAGCAATGTGTTACTTGCCCAAGAGCTATTGCGTTACAAACAGCTGGGTATGAAAGAAGGGGTAAATACCGCCCTAGACGTCACCACGGCTCAGACCAAATACTTACAAGCTCGGACCGAGCAAGCCGCTGCCGCCAATGATTATGTCCAAGCACTGGCTGCTCTGATGGAAAGTATCGGCACGCCAGAGGCCTTTAATGAGTATATGGCTGTGGCTGATATTAAGCTGCCCACTGTTTATTAATTGCCGGTATTATATTAAAACACTATAGTCTATTACCTGTACCCTATAAAAGCCCATGGTCGATAAAACCAATGGCTGCTCTGTAAACTAGATTGACCCTTTATTATTATTTTTTATCTTCTAGGATAAATGCATGAATGCCGTAAAAAAGCCTAGCCCAATAATGCTTAGAAACATTATTATCACTCTGTTTGCTGTTGGCGTTATCGCACTTATTATTTATGGGCTTAATAAAAGTAAACAAAGCACCGAAAAGCCCATCGTCGTTCAAGGTCAGATGGAGATGCAGTCTACCGCCATCGCCGCAAAAGTTCCTGGAAGAATTTCAAACATCATGGTGACTGAAGGGGATACGGTAACCGCCGGTCAGCAGCTCATTGAAATGGATTCTCCTGAGATTACCGCTAAGATGAATCAAGCGCTAGCTGCTCGAGATATGGCGCAAAGCCAGCTAAATAAAGCTGAAAACGGCGCTAGACCGCAAGAGATTGGGCAAGCCAAAGCTGCCTGGCAAGCCAACCAAGCGGCGGCTGACTTAGCCAAGAGTACTTTTGAGCGTGTTGATCGTCTTTATCAAGAAGGCTTAATGGCCCGTCAAAAGCGGGATGAAGCTTATACTCAATATGTCGCAAACCAAGACAAAGCAGACGCCGCCCGTTTGCAATATGACTTGGTATTAGAGGGAGCTCGAGAGGAGGATAAAGATGCAGCCAAGGCTCAAGTTGCCCAAGTGGATGGCAAAATTGAAGAGGCTCAAGCGGCTCAAGACGAAGCCAATCTAAAAAGCCCTATCTCCGGTATCGTTGATGATGTTATCGTCAATCCTGGTGAAGTTATTGGTCAAGGGGTGCCTATCATGACCTTGGTCGATCCGAACGATCAATGGGTGGTCATCAATGTCACTGAAAATCTATTAAACCAATTTAGCATTGGTAAAGAGTTTGTTGGTAAAGTCCCAGCTTTATCTTCACCAGAGCACTCTTATCAAATGACGTTTAAAGTATTTAACACCGCAGCCATGTCTGATTTTGCCACTTGGCGTGCTACCAATACCGAAGACAATTTAGATGTTCGTACTTTTGAAGTCAAAGCACGTCCCACCAAAGCGGATACCAAAATTCGTTCAGGAATGAGCGTTGTGGTAGAGATTGATCCCAAAGCAGTAAATAAAAAATCCAATATTGCTTACTAATCTCTATGGAATTGATAGGCTAGAATATGTCCCAGTCACACTCTGATAATAATGAAAAGCCGAGGATAGTCTTTGGTGATAAGGGCAATCGCGAAGCATCGTTATGGTCTGTTTTTGTACGCAGTGCAACCTATGAGGCTAGATTTCTCAAGGAGCACCGCTGGGACTATGTCATGCTTTTATGGTTGCCCCTATTGACCATTTTAAGTGTCTGGTGGATATTTTCTAACCCTTATATCGTTGATGTTCCGATTGGGGTGATGGATGAAAGCCGTAGCGGTTATTCTCGCACATTAATCCGTTATTTAGATGCCAGTCCCGATTTGCAAGTCAAAAACCTCTACCACGACACAAACAGTGCTCGAAATGCGATTTTGAGCAGAGAGATTTATGCGGTAGTTTATATACCTGAAGACTTTGACGAGCAAATCAATAGAGGTCTACCCTCTCCGGTTATCCTAAAAGTAAATGCTCAATATGGTACTCACTCTGGCATTATTCAAAAAGGGGTACAAACGGTAACCGGTACCTTATCTGCAGGAGTAGAAATCAAACGCAGTATTAAACAAGGGGCTTATGGCGAGCAAGCGATGATATCGCATACGCCCATCTCGGTAGAACGCATAGGTTTATATAATATCGGCACCAACTATCAAAAATTTCTGGCATCGACTGTTATTCCTTCTTTGTTACACATTTTAGCCATGATTATTGGCGCTACCACTATTGGGCGCGAGATTAGGGACAAAACTTTTTCTCTGTGGTATCACAATATGGTGTTCCCAGACATGCCCTACCCTGACTTTAAAACCTTAAAACATATTCCGCCAGAACAAAGATTGGCTTACCTGCATTCAAGCTTGCATGAAAGCTGGCAGCAGCCTATTAATTATAGTTTGATGAATTCTAGGACATATGAGCCGGTAAGCAAATCACATTTTACCTTGTCTAATCCTAACCTTCGTTATCGTTTGAACTTTAATAAAAGTGCAAAACCCAGAATGCCCACTAAGGTATCTATTATGGCACTGGTCGTTGGCCTCAACGGCAAGCTGATTTGGGCTTTATTGTCCTATATAATATGGGGTATATTGATGTTAGCCTTAATTGTGTCGATACATCCTGCCAGCTGGATCGGCCTGATGCTTGTGTTTATCGCTTATGTGGCATTAGTTATGATCTCACTTTGGGTAGGCGCCATTTTCAGCTTAACAAGCTACTCTTTACGTATGGGTTTATCGAGTACTGGGTTTGTCTCTGCTCCCTCTTTTGCTTTTGCAGGCGTTACTTTTCCGCTCATGGCAATGAGTGAAGGCGCTCAAAGATGGGCCAATATGTTGCCACTGACTCATTATTTAAAAGTACACTTAACCCAACTCCAAATGGCAGCACCCCCTGCTATCGCTATGCCTTCAGTCCTAGGATTAATAGCGGCAGTAGTGGTAACTTTGGTTATCACCGCGCTGCTGTGTTTAAGAGCTTTTAAAAATCCAGCGCGTTGGGGGGCTCGATAATGTCTGATAATGATTACAAACCTGATGCTAACTTAATTAAGAAGCCAAAACCTAAGCGCCAAGGCAACTATGTTCATACCTCTTTTTTACAAGGGTTTTTGCAAACTTTAGCCTCTATCTTTAAAGATAAAGGCGTATTATTGATGTTGGTAATCGCCCCTATTATTTATGGTTTTTTCTACCCTTGGCCTTATAAAGCCGAAGTTGTCCAAGAGGTTCCGGTCGGCGTGGTTGATTATGACCGTAGTGAATTATCAAGTACTATAACCCGCTATAGTGATGCCAGCCCTAACTTGATTGTTTACAAATATGTAGATGAAGATGCGGCGATAGAAGCCATGTATCGAGGCGATATTGCCGGCTATCTCATCATCCCAAGAGACCTTGAGCGAAATGTCTTTTCCAATAAATCAGCTTATGTCTCTGTACTGGCCAATAACGGCTACTTTTTGCTCAATAAGCAGGTACAAATGGGCTTTACAAAAGCCATAGGTACTGTCTCCGCAGGAGTGGAAGTAAAAAGGAGCGTGGCCAAAGGCGCTTATATGGATACTGCCAAAAAAAGTACCCAGGCTGTTCCGCTACGTATAGACCCCATGTACAATCGTTCAGAAGGCTATGGGGCTTATGTGGTGCCCGCAGTGTCTATTCTAATTTTGCAACAGACGCTATTAATGGGTACCGCTTTGCTTATTGGTACTTGGTACGAAAATAAGAAACAAAATGCGACTACCACAGGCTGGTTGGGACGTATTATGGCGCTGTCTTTGGTCTCTTTTTTGATGGGTTGTTTTTATTATGGCTGGGTATTTTCTAATCAGAATTACCCTCGAGGTCATAATATGTCAGGCACCTTGCTATTTTATGCCCTATTTGCCGTTACCGTTGCGACTTTAGGCTGTCTACTAGGCATGTGGTTCAAAGAACGTGAACGCAGTATGCAAATTTTAATTTTCAGCTCAATGCCTATATTTTTCTTAAGTGGATTTCCTTGGCCCACTACGCAATTGCCTGAGCTTTTACAATATGTTGGTTGGCTGTTCCCCACCACCTCAGGCATGCATGCTTCGGTACAGCTGAACCAGATGGGGGCCTCGATAGCTCAAGTTAGCGAACACTTCTACCATTTGGCTATTTATTGGGTGATTGCTTTTATACTATTAATTGGCGTACAGCATCGAAAGATAAATAAAACTGAGACTAAAGTGTTTTAATCATCGCCTTGCTCAAAGCTGGCTTTTTAAGCCAGCCCTCTTATTTTGAAGACTTTTCTTCCCCTCTCCAACTATTATTGACTTTAGGCACAAATAAAAATGGAAACCCTAAATATTGTATATTTGGTAGGTGCGATTCTTATTTTTTCTAGCATCATGGCCAGCACCCTATCAGCCCGACTGGGCCTACCCTTATTATTGCTATTTTTGGGCGTTGGCATGTTGGCCGGTGATGAGGGGATTTTGGGCATTGAGTTTTCCCAATATGGTATTGCAAACTTTGTCGGCCAAGCCGCCTTAGCTTGTATTCTACTAGATGGCGGGCTGCGCACTTCTTTTAAGTCTTTCCGAGTCGGCTTAAAGCCAGCTGTAGTATTGGCCACATGGGGGGTGTTTGCTACTGTTCTTATCCTTGGTATCTTCGTCACTTGGCTGCTAGATGTTGACTGGCGCATTGGGCTGTTAATGGCGGCTATCGTAGGCTCAACTGATGCGGCTGCGGTATTCTCTTTACTGCGTAACGGTGGCGTTAAGCTAAACGACCGCGTTCAAGCTACGCTTGAGCTTGAGTCGGGAGCGAACGACCCCTTCGCTATCTTATTAGTTACTGGATTAATCGCGTTAAATGTTGATCCTGAAAGCCAAAGCGTCCTAGGGTTCTTTGGGTTACTGGCCCAACAGCTTGGCTTTGGGATGATGATGGGCCTAATCTCAGGCTATCTATTATCCAAACTAATTCCCAAACTATATTTAGCCGTTGGCATGTACGCTATTTTGATTATGTCAGCCGGCCTAGCGGTATTTGCGGCCACCAATTTAATAGGCGGAAGTGGATTCTTAGCGGTTTACTTAGCTGGTATTTTAATTGGCAATAATAGAGTACGTGCTACAGAGCATGTTTTAAGGGTAATGGACAGTTTTGCTTGGTTATCACAAGCAGTTCTATTCGTTGTCTTGGGCTTATTGGTAACGCCTTCTAACGTATTGAATGTTTGGTACTACTCGGTAGCGATTACCACCTTTATGATACTGATTGCTCGTCCTATTGCGGTTTATTCAAGTATCAAACCCTTCGGTTTTAAAGACCGAGAAATTGGCTTTATTTCCTGGGTTGGTCTGCGCGGTGCGGTACCGATTACCTTAGCCATTTTGCCAGTGATAGCAGGTCTAGAGGATGCCTTCTTATTGTTTGATATCGCTTTTGGCGTGGTTATTTTATCTCTGATACTACAAGGTAGCACCATTCCCTTTATGTCTACTCTATTCAAAGTACGTGTCCCTCATACCCCCGAACCTGATGAACAGATGGAGATTTGGGTTTCTGACCAAGCCAGTATTACCCTATACGAATTTGAAGTAAAACCCGGTGCTTTCGCTATGGGTCGTCATCCTTTAGACATTTCACCCACTATAAGTAATGATGAAATTGCTGTTTTCGCTTTAATCCGAAATGAAAAGATAGTCGTAGTAGATAGAGAAACCACTTTAAAATATGGGGATAGAGTTTGGTACGGCCTTAGAGGCAATCATGCGGCCAAAATTGCTCGAATTTACAATGATATTAAAATAGATAGAAGAGAGGTTGAGGACTTCTATGGCGACTGGATGATATCTCCTAATGTGAAATTAGGTGACCTTCCTTTCTTTGATGAGAACGCCCCTTCTACTCCGCCCAACACCAAAGCTCGATACAATAAAGATGGCTCTCCTATCAATATGTGGCAACAAACGGTTGCAGAGTATATCAAAGCCAACCTTAATGCCCCTCCGGTTCCTGGCGATATGGTGCAAATTAATGAAGAATGGGCACTTATTATTAAAGAGGTAGATAACAGAGGTACTCTACGTACCATTGGTCTTAAGCACTATCAAGCTAAGTAAATAGCCTGATAACTTACTGAATAACCGGCAATGAAAAAACCGTCAATAGACTAATGCCAGTCAGTTAAGGCTGACTGGTATTTTTTTTGGGATATTTTTGTGGTTTTCCCTTAACCACCCTCGGGCAAGATCGCTTTCTGCGTTCAGGAATGACAAACAACTTTCCTTCCTCTATAACTGCATCTAACAACTTAGGGAAGAGTCCTGCAGCCTGTAAAGGCGCAAACCGTAACAGATCAACAATCGTAATAGACGCCATATGAAAGCTAATTCGTAGAGGGCTAACGTTAGCTCTAAGGGCCATATATCGCATCAAACGTCTTATCAGATTATAAGCAATCATAAGCCCCCAGAATTCTTGTAAAACAAGCTGTGGCAGCTTACTTCTTAACAACAGCCCCTGCTGTAAATCAGACTTAATTTCCCTAAAAGCCATCTCAATCTCCCAGCGCTGCAAGTAAAGCTGTGCCACTTTATCCTTAGTAAAGCGTTTATCATCTACTAAAGAGGTGATGTATCGTCTTATCTTACCCTCATAACGACACTCAATTAATCGAGCTTGCCAAGTAGCAGGTAGGTTTGGATTTTTCTTTTGAGCTTGAGGGGAAACCGGCATTTGTATTAAGTAGTCCCCTTCACTAAAGGTTTTAATCACAGTGTAACGCAGATTATCTTTAGCCCGCATGAGCCAGTGACTGTTTGATGGGCTTGTTGCCAACTAATCAGTAGGTCTGCTGAGAAATAGGCTCTATCAAAGAGCGTAATGCTATTGTCTTGAATATTTAGCTGACGGGCTAAGG
>NZ_FUGE01000056.1 GCF_900162825.1 Psychrobacter piechaudii | reverse complement strand
TAATTTCAACTTACAACCCTTTAAGTACTACTCACGACAGTATATGTCGCCTTATATCCACCCCCTGAAGTGGGTGGTTTTACGGCGATAGGTGATAAAGAAAGCCCTCTAATTTTTGATTAGAGGGCTTTTTTGTAGTTTACGCTGACGTATTAATCAGCTCAATAGCCAGTCTTATTCCAAACTAGTCATCTACTAAATTTGTTTTCTAGCAAATTTGTTATCTACCAAATTAGTCATCTGCCAATAAAGTAGTTTCATTAGAACGCCAGTTTTCTGCGCCATAAAACAGCATTTGTGCTTGTCTCGTACACTGTCTCAGCATTTGCTCTTTTTTATGCTCAGTATTTTTAGCATCTTCTTCTTCATCATGCGCTTGAGAGTAGGTCAAATCCAACCAATCAATAATCCATGTTAAAAATAAATTCAGGCCTGCTTCAGCGAGTAGACGTCTGTCTTCGTCATTAATATGTTGGAACGCGGGCTGAATGCCTAAGTCTTCGCCCATAATTTTGGCAAACAGTTTAATTTGGGCATCGATGGCATTACGAACGGATTCAGAGCCACCAAAGCGCTCACTGACCAAAAATTGCCAGTAACGAGGGTGCTCATCAATTGAGGCAAAGAACAGCTGGATACTCTTAGCGATTTGGCGATCATAACTACGTCTACGTCCCATCTGTAAACCGCTACGCAACGTGGACAATGCTTCGCCTAGCTCTTCTTCTACCAAACAACGGCCTAGGGATTCCATATCATCAAAGTGGCGATAGAAGGCGGTTGGTACCACGCCCACCTCCCGGGTCACTTGACGCAAACTAATCGAGGCGAAAGATTGGCCCATCATACAAAGGTCGAGTACCGCGTTAAAGAAAGCTTGGCGGGTCTGTTTCTTTTTTTGTTCTCGGCTATTTAAAGGGCTATTATTGCTGCTAGTGCTGGTCATGATAGACAATCTCAGTCGAAAATAAACATTAATGTGGTTTGCAAGGCGCTGTGGTATACACAGCCTGCTAATTAATTTTGCTTATTGCTGCGCTGACAGGTTAAGAACCTAGTAGCGTAACTTTAAGCTTACCACACTTTATCGCCAATGCCATTTAAATCCTGAGCCAGTCGATAGGCCTCATGGTCATTCATGCCAGTGAGGTAATCTAAGATATTTAACGCGTTTTCATAGACGTCCATACCCAGGTCTCGGTTCAAAGTATGTAGATGTTGATATAATAATTGAATCAGATGCTTTTGTTCAAAGTGAGGGGGCTGCTTAGTAATGGGCAATAGCGCCAGCGGCATAAAAGCCTCCAATAAGGTCTGCAAACAACGATTGGCCATTAGCTCCATACGTATCTTACTCGGATGCGCAAAGATTTGGCTTGAAGCTAAGTTTTTAGCCCTATTGATCCCTTCGCTCACGCTGGGTTCACAATGGTCAAATAAACTGCCCTGCATTTCACCTGCCAGCATGGTATCGGCATGGGTGACAAAGGCCTCTGTAACCTTATCCACCAAGCGCATCATGGCTCGGCCTCGTAACGCGGCCAGTTTTTGGACAATGGGTGCATTGTTCGTCACCTCTGGGGGGACCCCTCGCGAGCCAATTAGTTCCATCATTAAAGGCTCCACCTCTTCATAACTAATCATATCCAGATGAATGCCATCTTCTAAGTCGATAAGCGCATAACAGATATCATCGGCAGCCTCTAACAGATAAGCCAGAGGATGACGGGCATACCCGTCGTGATCGAGGGCATAAGGCAGGTGCAGTTGACCGGCTAATTTATCGAGTAAATTGGCATCATTATTAAAGCAGCCGTATTTTTTGATATCTAGGGCTCGAATGGTAGTAGAGGAGTTAGATTCAGCGTTTTCATCTGTCTCAATAACATTACTATGTTCCGCCAACCATGGGTATTTCATAAAAGCCCCTAAGGTGGCGCAGGTTAGGCGCATGCCACCTCGGTCAGGATGATGCTCGTTACGGGTCAAGAGTCTAAAGCCTTGCGCATTGCCTTCATAACCTTGTAAATCTAGGCGCTGAGCAGGGGTCATGTGACTTAAAAAGGATTGCTGACTCGGTTGGTTGAACCAATCTCTAATGGCATATTCACCGGCATGGCCAAAAGGAGGGTTGCCAATATCATGCGCAAGACAAGCGGCTTGTACGATGACCCCAACATCACCCACACTGACACCACGAGGTAAGCCTTCAGGGAGTTTATGTTGTATTTTTTCGGCAGCCATCATACCCAGTGAGCGACCAATACAGGACACTTCTAAAGAGTGGGTAAGCCGAGTATGAATACCCATCTGATTGGTGAGCGGGTGGACTTGGGTCTTTTGGTTGAGCTGTCGAAAAGATTGAGAGAAAATCAGTCGGTCATAGTCTTTGTGAAAGGGGGTACGAGACTTCTCTTGAGAGATGTCTTTTTTTATACTGCCCAGACGGCGGTCAGTAAATAGGTAGGACCAGCGTTTGTGTGCAGGCATGCTCTTTAAGCTAGAGCTATTTAAATGAGCGTTTAAATTAAGGCTATGCTGAGTCATAAATCACCAAATCAAAAAGGTAGGGATTAGTTACGATTAGCATAACAGAAAAAGCCGATAAGTTAACTTATCGGCTTTTCAGTGTTGATACTAAGATGGTCTCAGGCGGTTTGGGCCTGCTAGTTTAAACTTATACGTTAAATCTAAAGTGCATCACATCGCCATCTTGAACGATATAAGTTTTACCTTCTAGACGAGATTTACCAGCGGCAGCAGCGCCTTTCTCACCACCATATTCGATGAAGTCTTCATAGGCAATCACTTCAGCACGAATAAAGCCACGTTCGAAGTCTGTGTGAATCACACCGGCTGCTTCAGGCGCTGTAGCACCTACTTTTACCGTCCAAGCACGTACTTCTTTCACGCCAGCGGTGAAGTAAGTTTGCATGTCTAATAGTTTGTAACCTAAGCGAATGACTTGGTCTAGACCGGCTTCTTCCATGCCCATGCCTTCTAAGAAGTCGGCTTTATCGGCTTCATCTAATTGAGAGATTTCTGCCTCAATTTGATTACATAGGGGCAGTACAATGGCGTCTTCTTTGGCTGCATATTCACGCACAGCATCTAGGTAAGGGTTATTTTCAAAGCCATCTTCGCTAACGTTGGCAATATACATGGTTGGTTTTAAAGTAATTAGACCATAGCTTTTGATAAGTTTCTTCTCGTCATTGTCTAAGTTAGCCCCGCGTGCTGCCTTACCTTCTGCTAATAGCGGTTCAATTTTTTTGAACACTTCCAAAGTAGCTTGAGCATCTTTGTCGTTGCCCTTAGCTTTTTTGGTTAAGTTGGTGATCGCACGCTCAACGGCTTCTAGATCTGCTAATGCCAATTCAGTGTTGATGGTTTCGATATCGTCAATAGGGCTGACACGACCATCTACGTGAATCACGTTGTCGTCGTCAAAGCAGCGAACCACGTGAGCAATGGCGTCAGTCTCACGAATGTTGGCTAAGAATTGGTTGCCCATACCTTCGCCTTGTGAAGCACCGGCTACCAAGCCTGCAATGTCTACGAATTCCATGGTAGTCGGTAATACACGCTCAGGTTTTACGATCTCAGCTAATTTGTTTAAGCGAGGATCAGGCACAGGTACGATACCTACGTTAGGATCCTTGGTACAAAAAGGGAAGTTTTCGGCTGCAATACCGGCTTTGGTTAAAGCATTAAATAAAGTTGATTTTCCAACGTTTGGTAAGCCCACGATGCCACAGTTAAAGCCCATGTTCTGTCTCTCTTAATCTGATTTGATAATAAAATAAGTGGAATACTTAATACGGATACTAAGGGTGATATAAATACTAAAAAAAATAGCGGTTGAATAGGGTAATTGTTGAATAGGGTAGTTACTGTTAATACTGGCTGAATGAATTCAGCCTGAGTATCAAATAATTGTTTAATAAAAGGGGGCTAAATAAATTAGCAGGTATTGTAGCAAAAATTGTCTGAAAGGGGGTGAGCTATTGCTTATTACTGCTATGATCTTCGATTAGGCCTACCATGACCCCCATATTTTTATTGTCCTGATGGGCAAGGTCTGGGGCGTATAATGCCGAGGCTATACCGCCATCTAAAAACAGGGCGTTGGCACAGTTTAGCTCCTCTTTAAATAAGTTGGCAAATTGATAAAAAGTAACCGGCTCATTACTGGTGACAAACTTTATGTTGCCATCTTCACAGACGCCCACACCATTACGAATTTTTTGTGAGGTGCTGGCAGGATTAAACTTGGGATGTAGCTTACCCTCGATAACCAACATCGGCCCTGACTGGGTAGCGTACCAAGGTTTGGCCACCCCGCTTTGTAGCATTTCATTGAATTTATGGCTTTCGGTGATGCTAACTCGATTTTTTTGGTCCCACCACAGCACCCCGTTGGGCATCATATGAAAGTTGCCCGCTCCCTCGTTTAGATTCAGCGATAAAATCTGCCGGCCCTGAAGGACCGTAAAGCCGATGGGAGCAAATTCAGCGTTGTACATGCCTGCGTTCGTAGCAAACTTTAACTCGCTACTTTTTGGCAAATCAGCAAGCAAGTTATTGAATTTATATAAGGGCTGGATAGCTTGATCTTGATCGGCTAGGCGAGCACTGTCATCTTCTTGTGCCGCTTGCCATTGACCGGATTTCCAAAATAAATGCAAAGACAAAGCAGAGTTGGCTTCAAGCAGCTCATTTTGTGAAACTTGACACACAGCGTGAGCAAAAGGGGCGGCCTTAGATTCACAAAACTGTTGCTGTTCAGGCGTCGCCTCTTTTACAGATTCTATTAAAGCATCAAGCTCTCCGTTTTTACAGCCCGACAGAAATAAAGAGGCCCCTAAGCTGATCACAAGGATAGACCAGTAGTTTTTTGGCTTAAAGCTAGAGAGAGAATTCATCGTATAGGGGCCTTAACCATATTGTGTGTCTGTGGGGTTATATATCTGTCGGGAATTCTAAGTGAGTAGGCGCAGACTTAGTCACTTTTTTGGTGTCACGAGAGTCCTCGTTATAGGCGACATAAGCTTCGTTATCGGCTTTGAAGCTATCAGGATCTGCCATAACCCACATTTGATTATAGATGTCAGAACGGGCATCCATCGTCAACAACGCGCCTTCATCTATAAAGTAAAAACATCTGGATAGCAGCTTGATTGAGCCATCACTCATACGTCTTGCCACGTGATAAGGGTGTAAGTCGTAAGGATGAGATAGACCCACTGCGCCTACGAAGTTTGCCAAAGATTTTAGCGTATTTTTATGGAAGCTTGCCACACGTTCCGATTTACTTGGAACATCCAGTGCTTTTTCACGATAAGGGTCTTGCGTTGCCACCCCGGTAGGACAAGTGTTGGTATGACAAGAGCGAGATTGAATACAGCCGACAGCAAACATGAAGCCACGAGCTGAGTTACACCAGTCAGCCCCAAGAGCCAACATTTTAGCGATATCAAAAGCTGAGACAATTTTGCCACTGACACCGATTTTTACTTTATCACGAATGCCTGCGCCCACTAGAGTGTTATGCACAAATAAGAAGCCATCAATAAGCGGCATTCCAAAGCTGTCCATAAATTCCACAGGGGCAGCACCGGTACCGCCTTCAGCACCATCGACGACGATGAAGTCTGGGTAGTTATCCTCTTCAATCATGGCTTTTACGATGGCCATAAATTGCCAAGGCTGACCGATACACAGCTTAATGCCCACCGGCTTGCCCCCTGATAATTCACGAAGCTGTTGCCAGAAGTGCACCAACTCACGAGGGGTATCAAATGCCGAGTGAGTAGAGGGTGAAATGCAGTCTTCTGCCATTGGAATGCGGCGGGTTAAGGCGATTTCCTTGGTAATTTTTTCAGCAGGTAACACCCCACCTTTACCAGGCTTCGCCCCTTGAGACAGTTTAATTTCGATCATTTTTACCTGATCGTCATTGGCATTTTGGGCAAATAACTCAGGGTCAAAGTTGCCGTGCTCATCACGGCATCCGAAGTAGCCCGTGCCTAACTGCCAAATTAAATCACCGCCATATTTACGATGGTATGGACTAATCGCCCCTTCACCAGTGTCATGAGCAAAGCCGCCCATTTTGGCGCCTTGGTTAAGGGCCATAATTGCTCGACCTGATAAGCTACCAAAGCTCATGGCTGAGATGTTAAACACAGACATAGAGTAAGGCTGCTGACAGCGCTCATTACCCACAATAATGCGGAAGTCATCCACGTCTAACGGATGGCTGGTTTGTGATTGCAAAAACCACTCTTTATCTTTGGCGTATAAGTCATCAAGGGTACCAAAAGCATTGGTATCACTGACATTTTTTGCGCGCTGATATACCAAAGCACGTTGCTGGCGTGAGAAAGGCACTTCTTCTTTATCATTTTCGATAAAATACTGGCGGATTTCTGGGCGATAACTTTCTAAAAAATAACGAATGTGACCGGCAATAGGATAGTTATAAAGCACAGAATGCTTAGATTGTAATAAGTCATAAATACCTACCGCTACCAAGGCGCCTGCAATTAAGGTCAACCACCAGGTTTGCAGTAACAGGGCAATCAAGGTTAGGAGCACCATAGCAAAAAATAAACCATAGCGTTTTACAACACCCACTTGGTATTGACGTTCATTACGATCGGTACTTTCTGCTTTAGCAGGAATAGCAGTTCGTGATTTTGACATGAAAAATCCTTTGTCACTTTTGTTAAGTGCAACTATTTGTTAAATGAAAAAATTTATTAAATACAACCAGTTCTTGAATACAACTAATTCTTAAATACAACCAGTTCTTGAATACAACTAATTCTTAAAGACAACCAATAAACTGTTTTTCGGTAATGAGTATTTTTAACTTTGTTTGGGCTTGTCGAAGTGATATTGTAAGAATAGCAGGCGGGGGAGACGGACGGGAGCTGGAGGCGTAAAT
>NZ_FUGE01000155.1 GCF_900162825.1 Psychrobacter piechaudii | reverse complement strand
CCTTTACAGGCTGCAGGACTCTTCCCTAAGTTGTTAGATGCAGTTTTAGAGGAAGGAAAGTTGTTTGTTCTTCCTGAACGTAGAAAGCGATCTTGCCCGAGGGTGGTTAAGGGAAAACCACAAAAATATCCCAAAAAAAATACCAGTCAGCCTTAACTGACTGGCATTACCCAACTGGGTGTCTTTTTTTATGACGGAGAACTTATTGCATTTGCCAATCGAAAGGCATTTGATTGTGGCCACGTAATGCCATCATAAGCGTCTGCTGCATAGCCAAGTAAACTTCTTGAGTATAAGGTACTGCTGGCGTTCCCCATACTGGATTTGGCCAAGCTAAGTCGTTTTGATAGCGAACAATATGATGGAAATGTAGCTGTGGTACTTGATTGCCTAAAGCGGCCACATTCATCTTATCAGCATTGAAGGTTTTAGCCATCTGACTCGATAGCCAGCTTGACTCACGTAAAAACTGAGCCTGGTCCGCTGGTGATAATTCATAAATCTCTTGTACACCCGCCACTCTAGGTACCAAAATCAACCAAGGAAACTGGCAGTCATTAATTAGACGACAAGTAGATAGCGGAAAGTCTCCAACTAAAAACGAATCTTTAGCTAGTGTTGGATGAAGTTGAAACATATTGGCTCTCTTAATTATTTTAATGATTCTGCAAGCCGATATTTTATCAGGTATTGGCTTGATATTATAGATACTAACACAGGTTTAATCTTTTACAGAAAATAAGCGAGCTGTTAATAAGTTTATAAACATAAAAAAGCAGCCTTGAGAACTCAAGACTGCCTTACCCTCAGTGTCTACCGACCTAGTGGTAGCCACTGAACGGCTCTGTTAAAAGCCACAAGCTACTTGCACTTTCAGTATTTTTTATTATTCTATTCCTGATGTTATTATTATCATCCCTAATTTTTTGTTTCTTATCCATCATCTGCCATGATTTAGATTTAGGCCTTACTGGTTTACATTACATCTCAACTGCATCTTCTGCTTCATCCTCAAACCACTCTGGGACTTGCAAATCTTCCAAATCAATAGCGTTATTAATCATCATATCTTGTCTCTCCTTATTCATCTCTTATTTTATTACTTATCTCATGCTCTTGTTTGATGACTATAAGATACTAATAGTTGATGACAGTTAGATTAAAACGATATGACAATTAGATTAAAGCACCATAACGATATAATAACTTTGGTAATAGAGTAAGCTTAATTCTACTGACTGGTGTTACTGTTCTCCTTTTGCACTTCGGTCACATGTTTTGAGAAGTGGTTTAACAACTCACGTACCACCTCCACGCGTTGCTGCGGAGTTTGCAGCTTATCCGGATTGGTGTAACGGATACCCGATGCTCCATTCATTCGGTAACGATTGCCATCTGATTGAATTAGCTGAATAATAGCTAAAGCCTCAACTGGGGTATCTGGGGCAAACTCTAACACCACACTGCTGCTAGTAGCATCTATCTTGTAGATGGCCAAAGGTTCAGCCTGAACCCGAAGCTGATGAATGGCAAATAGCTGCCTTGTTTGATCTGGCAGCGCACCAAACCTATCAATCATCTCGGTTCTAATATCGGTTAAAGTATCTTTGTCTTGCGCGTTACTGATGCGTTTATAAAACAACAAACGCTGCGGCACATCATTAACATAATCTTCTGGAATCAGCGCTGAGCAGTGCAAATTAATATCACTGGTCAAAGATAATGGCGTATTTAAGTCTGGCTCTTTACCTGCCTTAATGGCTTTGGTAGCCCGTTCCAGCATATCCATGTACAAGCTAAAGCCAATGGCTTGCATATTGCCGCTTTGCTGCTTGCCTAAGATTTCCCCTGCGCCGCGTATTTCTAAATCCTCACTAGCCAGCATAAAGCCTGCCCCTAAGGTATTGGCCCTTTCAACGGCCCGTAGACGCTTTTTGGCATCGCCTTTTAATCCTTTGATTGAAGGGACTAATAAATAACAATAGGCTTGGTGGTGACTGCGTCCCACTCGGCCACGCAACTGATGCAGCTGTGCTAGACCAAACTTATCAGCAAGCTCGATGATAATAGTATTGGCATTAGGCACATCAATACCAGTTTCAATAATCGTGGTACACACTAGCACGTTAAACTTTTTGTGATAAAACTGCTGCATCACCTGCTCTAGTCCACGCTCATTCATTTGACCGTGTGCTACCCCTACCTGAGCTTCAGGTACCAGCTCGCGGATGTTCTCTGCCATACGCTCAATACTGGCCACATCGTTGTGCAATAGATAGACCTGACCACCGCGCAATAATTCACGCAAAATAGCCTCTTTCATAAGCTGATCAGTCTTTTGCATCACAAAGGTTTTAATGGCTAAGCGTCTTGCCGGCGGCGTCGCAATAATTGACATATCACGCATGCCAGACAAGGCCATATTTAAGGTTCTAGGAATCGGTGTGGCGGTCATCGATAAACTGTCAACGTCACTTTGGATCGCTTTAATACGCTCTTTATGACGGACCCCAAAGCGATGCTCCTCATCGACAATCATTAGCCCTAAGTTGGCGAATTTAACGTCTTTTTGCAGCAGCTTATGAGTGCCAATAACAATATCGACCTTGCCCGCAGCTAGGTCCTCTAGCACTTGATCTTGAGATTTTTTACCACCAAAGCGAGACAAGGTTTCGATACGTATCGGCCAATCAGCAAAACGGTCTTTGAAGTTATCCTCATGTTGTCCCGCCAGCAAGGTCGTCGGAACCAATACCGCCACTTGATAACCACTATTAACGGCGATAAAAGCAGCTCGCATCGCCACTTCCGTTTTACCAAAACCCACATCACCACAGATGAGCCGGTCCATAGGCTTATTTTGCTTCATGTCATGTATGACTGCATCAATGGCATTGGCCTGGTCCGGGGTCTCTTCAAAAGCAAACTGGCTGGCAAACAGCTCATACTGTGCCGTATCGACTTTAAAATGAATGCCCTCTTTAGCCTGACGACGGGCCTGCATATTCAGCAGCTCTGCAGCCACATCATGAATTTGCTCTAAAGCTTTTTGTTTTGCTTTGTCCCATTTGCCACTGCCAATCTTATGCAAGGGCGCTAAGGCAGGATCGCCGCCACTATAACGGCTAATTAACTGCAAGTTAGCTACTGGAACATAAATACTGGCATCGTCAGCGTACTTCAAATGAATAAACTCTTGCTCACCTTCTCCAGCATCCAAGGTAACTAAGCCATGGTAACGGCCAATACCTTGGTTAATATGAACCACTGGGCTGCCTTCGGTCAGCTCAGTCACACTTTTGATTAAGAACTCTTCTGACACATCACTTTGACGACGGCGACGGGTTTGCAGTACTTGTCTACCAAATAGCTGGGTTTCACTAATAATCGATAAGTGATTGGCTATTACCGCCCCTCGCTCTATCGGGGCAATGGTCAAGCCTACTGTGGGCTTATTACCCTCGGTTAGTTCATTATTTCGATAAAGCTCACTGTGTAAAAACTGCTGTAAACTCTCAAAAGTTTTAACATCAATTTTTCCACGGAATAACTCTAATAGAATCTCACGGCGACCGGCAGTTTCCGCCACCACCAATATGGGACGAGGCAGCGGTTTATCTATATCTTCCTTTCGCTCTGCGTCATGATCGCCCCACTGGCCTTCTGCATAAGTTAATAGCTCTAACAAAGGCTCAGCTTTTTGGTGACTGACTGGCAGTTCAGGGGGCATAACGGCAGGCAAACGTACCTTACCAGCTTGACTACTCTCTGCTGCCTGTAAATCATTTTGACTTAAAATGATACGAGGATAAGCATTTAACTTTTCATTGGTTTGATTGCTGGGAAAATAAAGCAGTTTTGGGTCTAAAACAGGCTTATCAATATCATGACGGCGCTCTTCATAGCGGCGCTGTATTTGGGACCAATAATCTGCCTGAAACTCCGCTATGTTTTCATCGATAATAAACAGCGCATCTTGAGGCAGATAAGTAAATAGGTGCCCGGTCTGATTCCAATCCTCTAAATCAAAAAAAAGTGGCTGATAGTATTCAAGGCCACTACTGGCTATACCTGCCATCACATCTTTATGTAGCTCAAATCGGCGACTGCTGACATTAGGAAACATGGCCGCGAAGTTATTACGGAACATTTCCTTGCCTTCCTCTAAAGGAAACTCTTTGGCTGGCAGGATCTGAAACTCGGTAATGGGCTTAGAAACGTCTGGCAATTTATGTAATAAGGATAAGGACTCGACCGTTAAATCATGTTTAGTCGCACTGTCCGAGTCTGATCGGGAGGACACTATTTCAACCAAGGTTTCAGTCGATAAAGTCCGCTGGGTTTGGGGATTAAAGAACTTTATGGTCTCAATTTCATTGTCGAACAAATCCAAGCGTAGTGGAAAGGGCTGACCCATAGCAAAGATATCAATTACGCTGCCACGTACCGCAAATTCACCAGGCTCAAATACATTATCTACGGCCCGGTAGCCTGCGGCGGCCAGCATTTCTCGCTGATCATTTATGTCAAATATATCGCCCACACTTAAATCAAAATGCTGACCAATCAGCCAACTTGGCGGCGCCACTCGCTGCATTAAAGTTTGGATGCTGATCAATAAAATACCGCTTTTTGGCATTTCTGTAAGCAGGTTAATTCGCTCACTAACAATATCTTGATGCGGTGACAGCTCATCATAGGTCAGTATTTCCCAATCTGGGAATACATAAGCATCCACTCCACAAAAAGCCAACTCCGTTTCGATTTGATTGAGCTGGTTCTGGTCCTTAGTGACCACCACCTTAAGACGATTGGCGACATTGGCTACGGGGCAGTCTGTGAGACTGGCTAACCAAAGACTGCCTGCTGCAGCATGAGCCGGATACAGCCAGCGCCTTTGTGAGTTATCTATAGGAAATAGGGCTTCATTGGTAGAGGTAAAAATATCAGTAAGAGGATGCTTAGAGAGTTTAGGCATAATATTGTGGTAAATTTCCTTAACGAAGACCAATGGGCTGAGAGAAAGTCGCAGCTACTTGTCAATAAAGTCTCTATTATACGAGGTAAAAAGACGACTACAAATGATTATTAAAGCACGGCTAATTCATTATAAAAAATAAATTACTGCGTGAGTTTTAGTAAAAAAGGCCAACAAAGCAGTACATTGCTGTGCTGGCCTTTTAAAGTTTTAACTACAGACTAGCTATAAGCAGTCCGCTATTAATTAATAAGTAATTCTATATTAATAAAAGACTGGTTTTGCCGAATAAGAGACTACTCTTAAATCAGTGGCTTTTCGCTGGCGATGATGCCATTATTATCGGCATAGACATACATGCCTGAGTTTAAGGTCATATCGCCAAAGCTAATTTCAATATCAGTTTGACCTTCACCACGGCGGTTTGATTTGCGAGGGATGCAGCCTAGAGCCATTACTCCAATGTCCATTTGCGCCATGTCATCAACATCACGCACACAGCCATACACCACAACCCCTGCCCAACCATTATCGATAGCAGATTGAGCAATCATATCGCCCAATAAAGCACAGCGCATAGAACCGCCGCCATCAACCACTAAGATTTTGCCTTCACCATTACTATCACGACCTTCGGTATTCAGTAGCTCTTTCACTCGGCTATTATCTTCAAAGCATTTTACAGTAACGATCTCACCGCAGAATTTGTCCTTACCCCCGAAGCTATAAAAAGACTTCCCTTCAATATTAGGTAAACAAACTTGGCTTTCTGGATTGGCATCCAACAAATCACAAGTTACGAAATTGGTTTTGGTCATCTCAGTCATGGTGTTATTTCCTTATTTATTATTGGCTAATAATATTATTGGCTTACAAATTGACCTCCTCCCCTCGCTAAACCGAGGGGATTCCTACAGCTAGACGGTCAAGCCCGACCGCAAGGATATTCTTAGCAGCATTGGTATCTCTATCATGCCATGTGCCACACTCAGCACAAGTCCATCCTCTTATTCGCAAACCTGCTCTACCCTTTGGACTACTGTCACTTATTTTATGGCAGC
>NZ_FUGE01000057.1 GCF_900162825.1 Psychrobacter piechaudii | reverse complement strand
CAGGGTCTATTAATTCACTAAATTGTTCTAGGGTGTCTGGAATCCTTTTATGCGTCTCATTAATAGCGTCTTGTAGTCTCATAGTAAAATAGCCCATCTACTTATTAGATGGGCTATTTTATTACTTTTATTGAGTTTTTGCCTTAACTGACTGGCATTACTCACTCAGAGCGCCTTTCTATAGGATATAAGTTTTAATGTTGAGCTAACACTTTGTTGGGCAAGCCAGCTTAGTCTATTAATGCTCACGGGTATTGCTAAAGGTCACCTCTGGGTAACGGTCTTGCATCAGTTGCAAGTTGACACGGCTTGGGGCTAAGTAGGTTAGATAGCCGCCCCCATCAATAGATAGCTGATCATGGGCTTTTTTCTTAAACTTAGCCAATACTGCTTCATCATCGCAATGAATCCAGCGCACTGTGGCAATAGAGACTGGCTCGAAGATACACTGAACCTTGTACTCTTCTTTTAATCTGTGTGCCACAACCTCAAACTGCAGTACCCCTACCGCGCCTAAGATTAAGTCATTATTAATCTGTGGCATGAATACCTGAGTGGCCCCCTCTTCACTTAGCTGCTGTAAGCCTTTTTGCAGAGCTTTTGATTTTAGAGGGTCTTTTAATACCACTCGGCGGAATAACTCGGGAGCGAAGTGAGGAATACCAGTAAAGTTCAACTCCTCCCCTTCAGTGAAACTGTCACCAATACTAATCGTGCCATGGTTATGTAGACCAATAATATCGCCAGGATAGGCTTCTTCTAACGCTTCACGGTCTCCGGCTAAGAAAGTCAAAGCATCTGAGATACGCACATCTTTACCTAAGCTGACATGCTTCATCTTCATGCCTTTCTCATACTTGCCGGAACATACTCTCAAGAAGGCAATACGGTCACGGTGACGGGGGTCCATGTTGGCCTGAATCTTGAATACGAAGCCACTAAAGCTGGTCTCATTGGCTTCAACTTGACGCTCTTTGGCAGGATGGCTCTTAGGTGCTGGTGAATGCTCAATAAGGGTATCTAGCACCATATTGACGCCAAAGTTACCCAGTGCAGTACCAAACAATACCGGCGTCATCTCACCTTTTAAAAACAGCTTAATATCAAAGTCTTCTAGCGCCATCTGTACCAGCTCAAGAGACTCTTCAAACGCAGCAAATGCTAGGGTTCCTAGGCGTTCACGGATATCTGGATAGTCATAGCCTTCACGGGTTTCAATTTCAGTGATTTCACCACCATGGCCTTTTTGATATAAATAAGTTTTATCTTCGGTCAGATGATAAACCCCAACGAAGTCTTGACCCATACCAATAGGCCAAGTGATGGGCACACATTTAATTTTTAAGACGGTTTCGATTTCATCTAGCAACTCTAACGGATCGCGAATTTGACGGTCCAATTTGTTAACGAACGAGATGATAGGCGTATCGCGCATACGACACACTTCCATCAATTTAATGGTTCGTTCCTCGACCCCTTTTGCCCCATCTACCATCATTAAAGCACTGTCTACTGCGGTTAAAGTACGATAGGTATCTTCTGAGAAGTCGGCATGACCCGGGGTATCTAATAAGTTAACCACATGATCTTTATAAGGAAACTGCATGACCGAGGTGGTGATCGAAATACCACGCTCCTGCTCCATACTCATCCAATCTGAGGTGGCATGGCGGTCAGTTTTACGACCCTTCACTTCACCGGCCACCTGAATGGCTTGACCCCAAAGCAACAGCTTCTCAGTCATTGTGGTTTTACCGGCATCGGGGTGAGAAATAATGGCGAAGGTGCGGCGCTTGGCAACTTCTTTGTTCAGAGTTTTTTGATCTACGCTCATAGTCTGCTTATCAACTTAAATGTGGAGGGTGTTTCAGAAAAAATATTTAATTTAGAAATAGGGTAACAAACAAAATAAGAAATAATTGGGAAAATTAATGTGCGTATTGTAACGGATTTCTAGTGTGGGTGCAGAAGATGTTGGCTTAATAAAGAATGTGTAATATCGACTTACACAGTACGGGTAAAGCTTTACCAGTCCTAAACGAAAAACGGCCGGTGTTTTGTTATGCTAGAACTAGGTGTTGTGCAAACTCCTATTTAAAACTAGCTAATTAAAATCAGTTAATAAACTGAAGTTTCTATTCTAGAAATAGTGACAATAAATTATAAAAAAGGATTGATATGAAAACTTTATATACCACTCAAGCCACAGTAAGCGGTGGTCGTAACGGATCAGCCACACTAAATGACAGTGAGTTACAAATTGATATGAAGGCCCCTGGCTCTGGTAAGGGTAATAACCCCGAACAGCTTTTTGCGATGGGTTATGCCGCTTGTTTTGATAGTGCTTTGGGTGCGGTAAAGCAAATGCAAAAGATTAAATTTGATTCAACCACTGAAGCAGAAGTTACCCTATTACAAGGTGAGGGTCATGACTACAAGCTAGCGGTTAAATTACACGTTATTGCTTCTAATACTGAGGCCAGTGCCGACGACATTCAAAAGGCTGTAGAAGCAGCCCATGAAGTTTGCCCTTACTCTAAAGCCACTCGTGGCAATATCGAAGTTGCCGTTAGCTCTGAACTTAAATAACCAGAATTAACTTTCAAACTTAGCCTTTAAGCTCAAGCTTATAATCAAACTAAGTAAGCCAACTGAGTTAAATAGCTTTGTTTGATAGCTTTAAAAACCCAAACTGCCTTTATGTGGTTTGGGTTTTTTATTAACTGAAGTTTGTGTGCCCCCTAGTCACTTCCTACAACTTGCTCTCTACTACCAATCAACAAGCAATGACCCTAACGACAGTCAAATTTTTAGTTATAATGAGCCTAATCCGTCTTAAACATACCAACTGACAGGTCCCTAAAACCTGCCTGAATAAAAAACTTATTATTAATACTTCTCTTTTTATAACCTAACTTCTTATTTTTATAACTTTAATGACAAGTGACATCCTATGACCGATAAAACTGCTAAAGATACTGCCCATCTAACTGAATCTGCCGATACCTCTCATGCGGCATTAGACCCCAATGTGATGCCTGACTTTGAACACATGCCCAATGTTGCCTCAATGGATACCAGTCATGTCGATAAGGAGAAGCCTCCTTTTATCTTAGTGGATGGCTCTTACTATCTATTTAGAACTTATCATGCGCTTCCCAAGACCATGATGAATACCCAAGGGCTGACTACCAACGCCATTCGTGGAACGTTGAATGCCTTATTAAAAGTCATGCGTCGTTATAACCCGACTCATATGGCAGTGTGCTTTGATACCAAGTCACCCACTTTTCGTCATACTATGTCAGAGGAATATAAAGCCAATCGTCCAAAAATGGATCCTGAATTGGCGGAACAAATCCCTTATATTCACCGTTTAGTCCGTGCTCTAGGCATCCCTTTATTACGCATTGAAGGGGCTGAAGCTGATGATATTATCGGTACCTTAACCTATCGCGCCGTTGAGGAAGGCCATCATGTGGTCATCTCCAGCGGTGATAAGGACATGATGCAGCTGATTAATGACAGTGTAATTCTTGAAGACAGCTTCTCAGGCAAAGTAGTAGATGAGCAAGGGGTCGAAGAGAAATATGGCATTAAGCCCACCCAAATGATTGATTTACTGACCTTAATGGGGGACGCCTCTGACGGCATTAAAGGGGTGCCAAGTGTTGGTCAAAAAACCGCTGTTAAATGGCTTAATCAATACGATAATGTAGACAATATCTTGGCCAATGCCAGTGAAATCAAAGGTAAGGTCGGTGAGAAACTGATCGAATATGCTGATAACATTCCCCGCGACAAACAACTGGCCACCATCGTTACCAATTTAGAGATTGGTCAAGACTGGGATGATTTACGTATCGATACTGACCCAACCGCTTACATCGAAGAGCTGCGTGAGCTATATACAGAGCTTGAGTTCAAAAATGAATTGGCCTCTTTGGCTCATCCCAATCATCCTGCCAACATGGCTGCAAACAGTGTGGCTGATAGCAAAGCAGAAACGGAATCACAAGCTCAGGTGGCTAAGACTCTGCAAAACCAAAAACAGGCTGCCATCATTGATATTATTAAAGACAGTAAAGCTCACGACCAAGCTTGGCATACTATTTTGGATGAGCCAGCTTTTGATAGCTTGCTACAAAAACTGTCAGCGGCCAGTCATTTTGCGGTAGATACTGAGACCACTAGCATCGATTGGCGAGAAGCAAACATCGTAGGCTTGTCTTTCTCACTACAAGCTCATGAAGCCTATTACATTCCTTTAAATCATAGCTTAGAAGATGATGAATTAACTTCAAAACAGCTAGACCAAGACAAAGTTTTGGCAAAATTAAAGCCCATTTTAGAAAACCCAGAAATCGGTAAGATTGGTCAAAATATTAAATACGATGCCCATGTATTACGTCGCTACGGTATTGATCTTAATATCACGCCAAGCAATTGGAAGATGGACACCATGCTTGCCAGCTATGTGCTGAATGCTGCCGCTACCCGTCATGGCATGGACGATCTTACCCGCCACTATCTGCATACTCAAACCATTACTTATGAAGATGTGGCTGGCAAAGGAGCCAAGCAAGTCACCTTCGATAAAGTGGCTGTAGATATTGCCAGTGACTATGCTTGTGAAGATGCCGATATTACCTATCAACTGTTTGAAGTATTCCAAGAGAAACTAAAAGACGATGCGGTTAATCAGCGCCTGTTACATGAGCTTGAAATCCCTGTATCACAGATTTTATGTGACATGGAAGCAACCGGTATCCTGATTAAAAGAGCCTTCTTAAATGAGCTGTCAAAGCGCTTCGATGAAGAGATTGGCGAACTTGAAAAACAGGCTTATTATGAGGCCGGCGAGGAGTTCAATCTGGGCTCACCCAAACAGTTGGGCGAAGTTTTATTTGATAAGCTTGGCGTTGTGGGCGGTAAAAAGACTAAGTCCGGTCAATACTCCACCGGCGAAGCGGTGCTGTCAAAAATTGCTCACCCCTTAGCTGAGATTGCCCTTGAATATCGCGGCTTATCAAAGTTAAAGAGCACCTATACCGACGCGCTAGATGCTGTGGCGGATAAAGATACTGATCGGGTACATACTAGCTATCATCAAGCCTTAACCAGTACCGGCCGTTTATCTTCAACAGATCCTAACTTACAGAACATTCCCATTCGCACCAAGACTGGGCGCCTGATCCGTCAAGCCTTTATTGCGCCTGAAGGCCGTGTCTTATTGGCTGCCGACTATTCTCAAATTGAGCTTCGCTTAATGGCACACTTCTCTGGGGATGCTAACTTAACCAAAGCGTTTAATGAAGGTCTAGACATTCACAGTGCTACAGCAGCGGAAGTATTGGGTAAATCCGTAGAGGACGTTACTCCCACCGAGCGTCGTAACGCCAAAGCCATTAACTTTGGTCTGCTCTATGGTATGAGCGCCTTTGGGTTGGCGAAGCAACTGGAAATGACTCGTGGTGAAGCACAAGACTATATTGATCAATACTTCAAGCGTTATCCTGGGGTCAGAAAATATATGCATGACACCCGTAGTAACGCGGTTGATAACGGTTATATCGAGACTATTCTGGGCCGTAAGCTATATACGCCTGATATCAATCATAGCAATCAAATGGTGCGTCGTGGTGCTGAACGAGCTGCCATTAACGCGCCCCTTCAAGGCAGTGCTGCTGATTTAATTAAACTGGCGATGATAGCGGTGGATAAAGTCTTGCCTGCCGATAATGCCAAAATGTTATTGCAAGTACACGATGAATTGGTGTTTGAAGTGGATGCCGATAAAGTTGATGAGATAAGCGAGTTAATCAAAAACGCCATGCAGAATGTCCTAAGCGATACCGCTAAAGAAATGGGCTGGGAGGTTGATTTCGCTGTACCATTACTGGTTGAAACTGGGGTTGGCGATAACTGGGATGAGGCTCATTAATCTTGTAGTATTTAATCAATAACTGTTTTTTTATATGTATGGCGGGATTGACTCTAAGGGTCAGTCCCGCCTTTTTTATCTCATTTGCAATCTACTTGGTTGAGGCCAATGAGTTATGGAAACAAAGCCACCTATAGCTGTCAATAGCTTTTATTGGCTTTTATCACCTACCCTTCTCTATTGTTACGCATTAATTCTACTGTTACGTATTAACTATGCTAAAAATCACTACAGGCTTAAAAAGTTGTCTATGATAAAAAGGTCACCCAAATTACTATAATTTAAGGCAGCTAACATGTTAAAAAAACTATTTAAATCAAAGCCAAAATACGTCAAGTTCGATGAAAAATACACTACTCTAAGTGCTGAAGAAGAATCTATTGTAGATATGATCACTGATGATATTCGCCAATTTGTGAAACAAAATAACAAAGGTAAAAGCTACGATCATCATACTCGTGCGGTTCATGCCAAAGGCTATTGTGCCTTAAAGGCGAAGTTTGAAGTACTAGACAACCTGCCAGCAGAATATGCACAAGGCGTATATGCCACACCGGGTATACATGATGCAGTAATTCGATTTTCTAATGCGGCTGCCACCATTGCTCCAGATAGACGTCTGGGCATGGGTATTGGCTTGTCTTTTAAAGTCTTCGATGTGCCAGGTCCAAAGCTGACCCCTGATGAACCCGACGCCCCTACTATGGACTTTGCCTTAGTCAATGCGCCGGTATTTTTCACCAACAAATTGGAAGACTATGCCTATTTATCTAAGCTCAACTTTGGTCTTAACAGCTACTTAGATGGAAGCAAGTTAAATAAAGCAAAATTTGTATTTAACTGGTTAACCAAATACGGCAAAGAGCTGCCAGACTTTGAGGGGCTAAAAACATTAAATGCTTTTCGCAAGCTGGCGACCATCAGCCCCAAAAACCCTTGGTTATATGATTACTTCTCGCAAGGGGCGGTTCGTCACGGCGATTTCATGGGTAAAATAAGAGTGACGCCTACCAAAGAATCTATTGAAAAAATAAATAATCCTGATCTGCACTTATTCAGTGAAGATGAAACGGTTAGAAAGGCGTTATTAAAGGAAATCAGCGAGCATGATTATCAATTCGAGGTTCAAATTCAATTGTGCCGTAATCTCAAAAAACAGCCTATTGAAGAATTAACCACAGAGTGGAAAGAATCTGAGGCCCCTTTTGTGACCGTAGCAAAATTAACCATTCCCTGTCAGGACGTTCCCGAAGATGGTAACTTTGAAGCCATGGAACATTTGTCATTTAGTACCTTTAGAGCGCTAGAGGAAAACCGTCCGATTGGTCGGATTCAGCAGTCTCGCCTGCGAGCTTACCAAGCTTCATCTGAAGTGCGTCACGAGCAAAACCAAGTAAAACGTAAAGAGCCGACCAGTTTAAGACAAGTATTTGATAAAACTTACTTTTAAATTTATTGCCAGTAAGTGATTTGTTTATATTTGAGAGATTTCATGACGGTTTAAAATAGAATAAATATCTGGCTAGTATCCAATTATTTGGCTAGGTTGTATTCTCTTTTTAATAAATATGGCGTAAGCTTCTTGTCGATTATTTAAGCCTATTTAATAACTGTTGTGAATCTCTTCTCTATGAACAAGCCCGCTAAAATTAGTTGCTCTTTACTTCCCCTGCTTACCTGTCTGTGTCTTAGCTCAGCCGCCATCGCTGAGGATAGTAGTCAAAACAAGGCTTCCACGAACAACGATAGCATTGAAACAGACAGCATCGAGGCAGACAGCGTCCAAACCAATGATATTGAAACGCAAAGTGCTTCTATCGAAACAGAGGGATCTTCATCCATCGAAGCATCTATTGAAGCTGACGACATTGAAGATGAGCCGGGTATGCTAACTACCATCAACCAAGAAGCTGCTGAATGGGCAGATGGACAACGTGAAGAAGTTAAAGGCAAGCTAGGTGACTGGGCGCACATCATGGATGACTGGTTTGGTGAGCCTGATCCAAATAAACCTGCTTCGGCTAGCCTGAGAATTGTCTTAGATACCCGCTGGGCAGATGATCCGATTGAAGGCAGCCAAGTCTCAGTCAAACCAAGAATTAGAGGCCGTTTAAAGCTACCAGTATTAGAAAAGCGTCTTAGCTTAATTATTGGTGATGAAGATTTAGATGAAGAAAGGATCTTAACCCAAGGCTCGAAAGGCAGTAACTCAAATAATAATCAGGGCTATCAAGAAAAAACTTACGATAGAAAACAGACCCGCGATGACAACGCCTCTATCGCTCTACGCTGGTCAAAAATAGAAGAAGCCCTGGGCTTCGATGCTGATATTGGTATCCGCTCTGGTGATGATGTTTATCTTAAACTTAGTGCCGATAGAGATTTATATGAGCAAGATAAGTGGAAAGTATCCACTCATAACTACTACCGCTATGGCAGTGACAGTGAACACGCTTTGAAAGGCGAGCTAAACTTTCAGTATGCCTTAGACCATAACAGCTTCGTTAATAACAACGTTAATGTTCGCTATCGTCATGAAGGTGATAAAGAGGAAACGGACTGGAGTAATGAGTTACGCCAAATCCATTTCTTTGAAAAAGAAAAACAGCTGTCTTACGGTGTCTCTGCCTTCGGTTACTTTGAAAACAGCGAGCCTTCCTTAAACAGTTATGGGCCTACCATCACTTATCGTCAACCGTTTTGGCGAGACTGGCTGTACTTACAGACCGAACTTAACTACTTTAATGATAAGGATGAAGACAAAGACCACTTTCTTTCTGGATTGCTACGTTTAGAAGCGCTGTTTTAGCCAATCCAAGCCTTGACGCACAATAGTGGTTGCTTGCTGCATGCGCGGGCTGAGCGGCTTGTCATGCAAGTTAATCTTACTCATGTCACCGTTATAGTGAGCGACTACCCGCTTATTCATAATAGCAAACCACAGCGGTGGAATGTATGCCGGCACAATCATGCTGGCATAGCCACTGGGTAACTGCGGGGACTCATCAAAATGGCGTAAGGCCTGATACACTCGGCTAGGGTGCGCATGAGGATCGGAATGACGCTGTAGCTGATATAAAAATAAATTAGTCACAATATTATTGCTATTCCAACTGTGCTCAGCCTCCGTACGCACAAAATTACCTTTGCTGTCCTTTTGACTCAGCAGCCCATAATGCTCAAGATAATTGACCGACTCTAATAAACTAAAGCCGTATGCTGCTTGAATCACGATAAACGGAATCACCTTTTTGCCATACAGCTTCAAAAGCGTGGCGTAAAGTACGGCAGTAATCGCCCAACCCTGCAATAGTTCATTATCTTTATGCCAAAAAGACTTATTTTTCCGCTGCAAGCGGCGTTTCTCAATATGAATTGCAGAGCGTAATCCGCCAATGACGGTGCGTGGTAAAAACTGCCAAAAGCTTTCATTATATCTACTGCTGGCAGGGTCTTGCGGCGTAGCTACCCAGCGATGATGGCCAAAATTATGCTCAATAGCAAAATGCCCATACGCAGAGGGTGCTAAGCTAATGCGTGCTAGTGTCCTATTGAGTTTGTCTGATTTATGACCAAGTTCATGAGCAGTATTGATGGCGATGCCACTACCAATACCTGAAGTGATGGCCACACCGAGTTTGTTATACCAAGGCAACTTGCGGTGGGTAAACTGATGGGCAGCAATAAACAGCGCAGCATAATTCAGCGGAATAAAGGCATGCGCAATCTTTTGATAGTAGCGGTCTTTTTCAAGAACTTGATAGGCTTGCTCTGATAAATTGCTTTTATCTAGACCTATCAAGTAATCAGCTAAAGGGATGAAGCCATAGGTAAAAATGCTACCACTCCAGGCAAGGTCGGTATTTTTGGCATCAAATCCCTGTTGATCTTTCACGGCCAAATACATTGCCCAACCAATAACTGGGGCCATGGGACTCAGTAGCCATAACTTACGCTTTGGATCTTGCCACTCAGGTTTTTGATGGCGTTTTTTGATAAGATTTTTCTGCAGGGTATTCAAATTGTGAGTCATTGCACTTTCCTTATGTTATAAGTTACTCCTGCCTTGAAGACATAGATAACCGTATCTCTTCCTGAAATACTGAACTTAACAACTAGATTAGAATATTTAATCAGTAAGCGCAAATTTTATCGATTTTTTATGTTAGCCTTTGTTGACTGCTAATAGTTCGTAAAACCCAATCGCTCATTAAAAAACAATTGCTCCTAAAAAAACAATCGCTCATTAAAAAAGCCCAAGCATAATGCTTGGGCTTTTCTGTTTAATAGTTTTAGTCGACTTAGTTAAATAAAAAAACCATTATTACAACTTATCTATTCACTATTGCCTTTGGCCCTCATTCATACTTGGTGGTGGTTCAAAAAGTAGGCTGAGACATACCCATGATTGATGTAAAAGAAAGCTAAATCAAAGGCTTTAAAGTGATTTTCCAGCTTTTTAGAAAAGTTACAACTTCGCCTAAATGCTCGCCTTACTCGATGTCTGATAGTGCAATTATTACCTTCAATACCGACCGTGGAAAACTTGCCAATGACTTGGGTAAAGCCCTTAAAACCAGTAACAAAGCTATTCCAGGTATCACTAGCGATTCTAGCACAACTGACGCCTAAGGCTTTCAGCTTAGCTTTAAGCTTTTTGACAGTGTTAAGGTCTCGTTTTCCCCATACATAGGCAACAATTTCACCTGTGTCACGGTGGTAGGCATAAATTAGCCATTGTTTGTTGGTCTTTTTACCTACGAATGTCCAAAGCTCATCAATTTCAAGACAGTCGTATTGCCTTTGCTTGGGGGTTATTTGATAGTGACACTTTTTTAGGGTGGCTAGTACTTTGCCTTTGCTGATTCTCTCAACGCAAGCGATGTCTTTTATGCCACTGCCTCGAACCATAAGATGGCGTATTTTGCTATCTTTTTGGGAGTGACAGCCTTGGTACGTTAAGGCATGGTCGCCAATAAACTGCCGTTTGCAGTCTTTGCATCTATAGTTTTGTTTACCATAGCTTTTGAAGCCATTTTTCTTTATACTGTCACTTAGACAGGCTGGGCATTTGATGTATAGTGTGATTTGCATTTCACTATTTTATCAATTTCTCAGCCTGTTTTTTTTCAGCCTACTTTTTGAACCACCACCTCATACTTTTCGCTTGGTAAATAGGTTTGCCATTTTTAATGGTGGTTACCACCTTAATGTCTTTAATCTGCATAGGTTTTACAGTCAGTGGGTTTTTATCCAACACCACAAAGTCAGCCACTTTACCCACTTCCAGTGTTCCCTTGCTGTCCTCTTCGAACAATTGATAAGCAGCATGACTGGTGATTGATTTTAAAGCTTGATAAGAGCTGGCTTTTTGCTCAGAGCCAATAACTTTTCCACTTCTAGATACCCTATTTACCGCAGTCCATAAGGTGAATATAGGATCAATCGGCGTCACCGTAGCATCTGAATGGTTGGTATATTTAAGCCCCAGTTTGTCTGCACTGACTATCGGACTTAAAAACTCCGCTCTTTTTTTACCTAAATTTTCAACGTGGACATCGCCCCAGAAGTAGGCATGATTGGTAAAGAAAGAAGGCTCTATATTGTATTTTTTAAAAGTTTGAAGCTGGTCAGGTCTGACAAATTGTGAATGTATCACCACAGTTCGGCGGTCTTTATCTAGTGGCTGCTGCAAAGCTTTTGCCGCATATTCATGTGCTTTGAGAATCATATCAATGCTGGCATCGCCATTGGCATGAATAAACAGCTGATTGTCCGCTTGATACGCCAATTTGAACAAATCATTAAGGGTATTTTGGGATAAGCTAGGCAGCCCAGTACAGTCCTTATCACAGCCTTCAACCTGGGTTAGGGCGTGTCCCTAATTTGAAAAATACAGATAAAGCCTTATTTTAATCCTATATATCAACAAAATATAGGGAAACTCACACGATGGCGAGAACAGTAA
>NZ_FUGE01000163.1 GCF_900162825.1 Psychrobacter piechaudii | reverse complement strand
TTTTTCTGCTAAAAGACTCTTTCTGCCTCTGCCAGCTGCGTCATAGACACTAGTGATACCATGCAACCAGTATTTCCTTCTTATGGTATAGACGCTTCTAGGGTTGTAGCCAAAGTTCTCTGCTACGGTCGCTATAGGATGACATTGACTCAGTTGATGCAGCATGAGCAGTCTGATTCGCGCTCTGGCATTGCCTTCTGTTTTAGATAATTGCAGAAAATCGTGGTCTGTGAGTTTATGATTTCTAGGGTTTTTTTTCGGCATATGATTCTATTATGTTGTTGAGTTGGTTATATTGTATATTATTTTGTGGAATTGGTATAAGCTATCTAATAAAGCAAGCTTATAAACGATAAATAAAAAAACCAGCAACTCAAAGTTACTGGTTTTTTAAATAAAACGGGTATAAATCAAGCTAAAAGATAAAAATAAATCTAAATAGTTAGATAAGCCCCATCTCAGCCAATTAACATACTCTAGCCCATTAAATAGGCGCAACCACCGCTTTAATCTCATTCGCGACCAAGCTGGCATCATTATCCAACACGGTTACATGCTGTTCTAACGATTCTAAGCCCTTGGTGTGCTCAGGACGCTCAATTTCAATCTCACCCACAGCTTCAAAGATGGTCTCTGAGAACTTAACCGGTAATGCAGTCTCAGCACAGATGATTACCTCACCCTCTTTTTGTAGCTCTTGTGCCACTTTCACCCCATCGGCCGTATGAGGATCAATCAAGTCGTTATAGTTTTCGTATACCGCTTTGATGGTATTTAATCTATCTTGATGCGTTGATTTACCCGCAGCGAAGCCATAACGGTTATTGACCGCGTCTAATACGTCTGATAACTCAAAACCTTTACCTGCCTTCACCCCATCAAACAGCTCATTCACTCGCTTGCTGTCTTTATCCAGCAATAGGTATACGAAACGCTCAAAGTTTGACGCTTTTGAGATATCCATTGACGGACTAGAAGTCACATAAGTTTTATCAGCTGGACGCGGGGTATAAACGCCTTGGTTAAAGAAGTCATTTAACACATCGTTTTCATTGGTAGCGACGATTAAACGCTCAATTGGTAGCCCCATTTCACGGGCAATGTGACCGGCACAGATGTTACCAAAGTTACCTGATGGCACACAGAAGCTCACTTTTTCATCGTTATTTTCAGTGGCAGCAAAGTAACCTTTAAAATAATACACAATCTGCGCTAGGATACGACCCCAGTTGATTGAGTTAACCGTACCTAAGCTATATTTGGCTTTAAAATCAGCATCTTGTTGTAGTGCCTTAACGATATCCTGACAATCATCAAACATGCCTTTGATGGCGATATTGTGAATATTGGCATCGGTTAAGCTGTACATTTGTGCGCGCTGAAATTCACTCATTTTACCATGAGGTGACATCATAAATACTTCGATGTTGTCTTTGCCACGAAGCGCATATTCGGCTGCACTCCCGGTATCCCCACTCGTGGCGCCAATAATAGTTAAGCGCTTGCCTTTTTTCTTTAACACGTACTCAAAAGCATTGCCCAAAAACTGCATCGCCACGTCTTTAAAAGCTAATGTTGGCCCATTAGACAAACCTAGAATATACAAATCATCTTTTAATTGGCGTACGGGTACAATCTCATCGCTACCAAAAACTTCTTTGGTATAAGTACGATTGATAATGTCTTTTAAATCCGCTTCATCAATATCGGTGGCAAACAGGCGCATAATTTCAAATGCCAACTGTGGATAGCTCAGCTTACGCCACTCGTTTAGGGTAGCTGAATCAATTTGCGGATAGCTCTCTGGCAGCATCAAACCGCCATCAGGGGCTAGACCCATCAACAACACATCGCTAAAGTCCATCGGCTCGGTTTGACCACGGGTACTGATATATTTCATGTCTTGTCCTGTCAAAGAATCATATAAAGTTATAGTACAAAAAGAGTAGCATATTTTTAAGTATAAGCCATATCAAATAAACGGCTTATTGGTTTTTGAAGTGATTTTAAACCTCAGTTTTGCAGTTAACCGACCTTTTATCAACTTAAAGAGTGGTCACTTAAAGCTATCAGCCACACTACACAACTCATTTGTTAGTCATACCATTTAATGATATAACTACTTTACTACGTCTGACTAATAATAGTCAGTCTAGAGATTCATTCAATCAATCAAAAACTTATAACAAAGGAATAGCACCATGGCAGATATTGAAATCGAAAAAGAACACAATTTAGAATTTAGCAAAGCCCGTGAGCAAGCTAAAAAGTGGCTTGAGAGTTCCAAAGAAAAGTTTGGTCTTGATGCCACCTATGTGGAAGGCGAGAATGAAGATAATGTCACCATCAGCCGTAAAGGGATTGATGGCAAAGCCACTTTGGATGCCAATAAATTACGCTTTGAAGCAAAACTAGGCTTTCTAGCCAAACCGTTAAAAGGCAAAATCAAAGAAGTATTAGAGTCAGGAATAAGCAAGTATTTTAGTTAATCGGCTTTAGAGTTAATCGGCTATAGCTTAGCGTCATTAGCTCTATAAAAAACCCCATAAGTTGAGTCCAACTTATGGGGTTTAGTTCATTTTAAGTAGACACTTTTCTCAGTACCGCATAATAAAAACCATCGCCACCAGCTACTGGTACAGTTATTTTTTGCTCAGCATCCTGATCCACAGCTATCGGCTCTAAGGCTTCAGTCATTTTATAAACCGGCAAACACTGACGACCCACCGCTTGATCGATACCCCAATTGGTCTGTTCATCATCAAAAGCTACGGCCACTGCATCTTTATGACGCGTCAAGAAAGCTTGCATCTGCTCCACGTTTTCTTGCTTTAATATCGAGCAAGTGACGTATAACAAATAGCCCCCTACTTTTAGCTGTGGCCACAAGTTATCCAAGATTTGCTCTTGTAACTGCGCGGTATGTTGCACATCTTCCTCAGTACGCAATAAGGTAATATCAGGATGACGGCGAATAACCCCGGTTGCAGTACAAGGCGCATCCAACAATATCGCATCGAATCCTCGATCTGAGTCTTTATCGGTTGGCTGAGATTGCCAACTGGTGGCATCAACGCACTCAATATCCAAATGTAGTTTGCTGTTCACAATAGGCGTTGGAAGCTGTAAACGCTCTAAGTTCTCAAAAATACGAGTAATACGTGGTGCTTCGTTATCAATAGCCGTCAGCTCAACTTTGCTTATATTGTTGTTAATAGTATTCTTTTCACCATCAACCTGTTTCACGTGAAACAATCCAGTTTGCTCAGATTCTTGTACACCCAATAATTCAAGCCAATGTGCCAATTTGCCGCCCGGTGCTGCACAGGCATCCAATAAACGGATTGAGTCAGACCCTTCGCGGTTTGCTAACTTATTTTCTAATAAAGACTGAATGATTGGGGCCGCCAACTGAGCATGTGCATCTTGTACGCTAGCAATGCCCTCTTCGAATTCGGGTAAACGACTGACCGGCACACTGTCGATCAGCTCTATTAATTGCTGTTCAATTTCAACCGACTCATCCGCATCGCCCGTTTTTATTGAGGTTTCAAGCGACACCAATTCTGCGTCTATTTCTGCTTCAGCCAACTGTGATAAATAACTTTCACTGTCACTTTGCAGACCATTCACCCGCAAAAACATTGGAGCAGACTGACGCAAACTTTGAGTCAGCTCATCATAATGCTCTCGCCAATCCGCTTTCAACTGCTGAGCTAGCCAATTAGGCAGGCTGTGGTTTCTGTTGGCTTTTTTACGAAACTTATTGGGATTGTTGGCCACTTTACGCAGCACCGCATTGACCAACCCTGAAGCGCGAGCATAATCAATGTGCTTCACTGCCTCTACCGTTTCATGAATGGCGGCATGGTCAGCAACATTAAGATAGAGCAGCTGAGTGATGCCCAGCTGAATGGTAGTGCGAACTTCCAACTCATCAATCGGATTGTCCGCTAAACTGTCTAATAGGCGTGCAGTCGCATGCCAATGACGCAAAGTCGTCAGCAATAAAGCATGAGCAAACCCTTTGTCATCGCCATTTAAACTGTTTAATAAAGGATCTAGCAGGCTGCTAAGTGACTGCCCTTGTTGAATAGATAACAAGGTATTAATCACCGCGACACGGACGTTTTTGTTTTGGGTTTTATTTGGAGTAGTGTTACTTGGTTTGTTGCTCATTTAAATGAATGCCTAATAATGACGGTATATGGTTAGTTTGATGGGTTGGTTTAAAACTTATGGCTTTTATTATCTATAAAACTTTTTTTCTTGCCCTTATACGGGCTTGGCTAATATAACTGAACTGACGTAACTATAGGGTTTTCAATGTTTACAAGGGACTGGTAATCTTTTTTGTATCGACTGGCTTTATCTTCAGACGATGCAAAAGTGATTAACGGTTATATTGTTCATCTCATGCTAGGTAAGTTCAGTAATATAAGGATTTTATAAGCTAATAGCCTAGCTAAAAAACTATATATAAAAGCTACTCGGCTGCGGCAACAAATTTATCGCCATCATCCAGCTGATTGCCATGACACACCTGCTCAGCGGTCACTGGCTTGCTGCCCGCGAACTGCAGTTGAGTCAAACGTAACGTGGTACCTTCGGCATTAGAATCGTTATTTAATTGACCACAAGCGACTAAAATGGCGTTCTTGCCAACACTTATTACTGTACCAGGCTGTGCTACTGTGGTTTGTGACGGATTCACTGCTAATGCAGCCAGCACCTTAACTCGCTTCGGCTCACTTTTACCCTCTGGATCTGCCAAGAAGGTGTAGGCGCCAGGATAGGGATGCATACCTCGTATTTGACGCTCAATCATTTCAGCCGATTGAGTCCAGTCAATTTCACCCTCAGACTTGCTTAATTTTTCAGCATAATTGGCCAGACTATCGTCTTGCTTTTCAGCCTTAGCCTGATAGCTAGGCAAATCTTTTAATACAGTAGTAATGGCCTCAGCGCCCAGTTCTGCCATTTTGTCATGCAAACTTGCCGTAGTTTCGTCAGCAGCGATGTCATACGCTACTTTATAAAGCATATCGCCAGTGTCTAAACCTTTATCCATCTGCATAATGGTGATGCCTGTACGCTCATCACCAGCCAGTAACGCACGATGAATCGGGGCAGCACCACGCCAACGGGGTAATAACGAAGCATGAATATTTAAGCAACCATGCGTTGGGGTCTGTAACACCCCTATTGGCAATATAAGACCGTAAGCGGCCACTACCATAATGTCTGGCTGATAATTCGCTAGGGTTTCACGAGCGGCTTGCCCCTCCTCCACCGACTTTTTAAAAGTGAGCGGCTGTTCAACCGGCAGATTATGCTCAAGCGCCAATTGCTTTACTGGAGAAGCTGTTAGCTTCTGACCGCGACCTGCTTTACGATCTGGCTGAGTGTACACGGCAACAATCTCGATATTGAGCGCCTGTTGCTGTTCAATAAGGGCTTTTAGGCTAATAGCTGCAAATTCCGGAGTACCGGCGAAAATAACACGTTGTTTAGAAGAAGACTGATTTTCAATACTCATAATTTTTATTCGATATATAGATAATAAAGTTAAGTGGGATAGCAGATAATCTAAGCTTAGCCCAACCTTTGTTTCATTATAGTGAAATTATGATCTTCCTGCCATGAAACCTAGGGTAGTCTTTCACTAAACTAAAAACTATCTGCAAAGCGTGGCTTACATTGATTGGTGTAAATCGTGTTCGCTTAACCTCTTATCCAGAAAATCAGCCTCAAAAACCAATCAATTATTAACCACTAAAAAAGCCCTCCTTAGCTGTAAGAAGGGCTTTCAGGGGCGCAACCTATTAATAACAGATAAAATCATTCACAGACCGTAGCGATTTATAATGGTTTATATTACCAAGGCTGACTTATTCAGCACCTACACTCGTCAAACGCTCAAGATAACGCGCAATCAAATCCACTTCGATATTCACTGGACCACCCACTTTCCAGTGACGACCAATATTGGTCACCTCAGCGGTATGTGGAATGATATTTAAGCAAACAATATTGTCTTTAACCAGGTTAGTGGTCAAGCTAATCCCATCTACGGTAATTGAGCCCTTGGTTGCTGCGTATTTTTTTAATGCCTCAGGAATTGAGATTTCTATATAAATAGAACGCGCATCTTCAGTCATTACCTCAATGATGCCTACCCCATCCACATGACCCGATACCATGTGACCTCCAAAGCGAGTGGTTGGTAACATGGCTTTTTCTAAATTCAAGGTATCGCCTTGTTGCCAATTACCCATGGCGGTTTTAGCCAGAGTTTCACGTGAAACATCAACTGCATAACTGTTGTCATCTATATTAACCACAGTTAAGCAAATACCATTACTGGCGATAGAGTCGCCTAGCTTGACATCACTAAAGTCCAAATTATCGGATTCAATAACTAGACGCACATCACCGCCCACTTCCGTAATAGATTTTAAAGTACCTGTACTTTCGATAATACCTGTAAACATACCTACTCCAACTTATTTTCTTTAAATAAAAACGTTCCACAACTAAATGACATTAGACGATGATAAACACCCAAACTCAGATAAATAAAATAAAAACCAATTGTGGATAACTTTTTAAAACCGCTGCTTAAAATGCAGATAAAGGGGGTTGGCTCTATAGTTATCCACAACCTTATTTAAAACTAAAAATTTAGCCACCTTACTCACAGTTCCACGTGGAACCCTTTATTTTCATAACTTTCAGTGAATAACACCTTCCAACCAGTTCCATGTGAAACATAAGTAATCCACAGTTCCATGTGGAACATCGATAAACCGTAAATTATTGCGGGGATAAAATTTTAAAACTGTGGATAACTTTAAAAACCTCCACATACCTCTTAACACTTGTGACACCTACTTTTAGAATAGACTCATTAACTACTTAAAACCCAAATTGAGAAATACTCGATAAAAGTTGACTAAATAACAAGCTTAATTTGCTTTATAAACGAGTTTAAGATCTGTGCCAATCTGAGCACAGTCTATTAATTGAAAACGGCGCTGACAGCTTAGCTTTTCAATATCAACTGTAAGCATGGGTTTAGCACTGTGACCCAATACGCAAGGGGCCTGATACACTATTAATTCATCCACCAACCCGGCCTCAATAAAGCTTCCCGATACTTGAGAGCCCGCTTCAACAAGTACATCATGTATTTGATACTCAGTAACCAGCTTATGTAATAAGTCGGTTAGGTCCGATTCAGTCCACAGTAGAGTATCTGGCATCTCAAAGACCTTATACTGCGCTTTATCTAGTCTTTGTCTTCTATCTAGCACCACAATTCTTGGCTGTGGCACGCTATCTGCCGGTACACCCAACTGATTCGAGCGTACATTTAGGCTAGGATTGTCCTCAATAATGGTCTGGCTGCCAGTGATAATAGCGCCGCTTAAGGCCCGCAACTTCTGCACATCTTCACGCGCTGCTGGGCCTGTAATCCACTTCGACTCCCCAGAGGACATTGCCGTTCTACCATCTAAACTACTGGCAATTTTTAGTCTGACATAAGGCATCTTATGTCGCATAGATTTCAAAAAACCCAGATTAAGCTGCTCTGCCTGCTCAGTACAAACTCCTACTGTCACCCTTATTCCCGCTTTTAATAACATCCCTACCCCTCTACCTGCTACTTTAGGGTTAGGATCTAAGCCTGCTATTACTACTCTACTCACTCCAGAGCTGATTAATGCTTTGGCACAAGGTGGTGTTTTTCCAGTATGGCTACAAGGCTCTAGGGTCACATAAGCCGTTGCCCCTACCACTGACTGTGTAGAATTTCTTAAAGCGAAAACTTCTGCATGAGGCTGTCCTGCTTTGGGGTGAAAACCAGACCCTATAATTAAGCCATTCTCAACTATCACGCAACCTACTGCGGGGTTAGGTCGAGTGGTATACAGCCCTTTTTTGGCCTCTTCTATCGCCAAATTCATGTAGTAAAAGTCTTCTGTTTTAGCCGCTTCAATACCTTCGATATCGGCTAAATAATGACCATGAGAATCCTGTATAGCAGACGCAGAAATTTCAAAGGCAGAAACAGAGTTTACAGATTTGGGAAGCATAAATTTTGGCCCTGTTTAAACTAATAGTTTTTATCACTTTGGATTAAGCTCAATCAAAGCACAGTAGATAAGTCATGAGTAATTGACCAAACTTTGATTTTCCTTAGGTATTGGCGCTGTTATTTGGCGTCTGTAGGCTTGATATTTTGCAGCTCTTGGCGGAAGGCTTCTATATCTTGAAAGTCTCTATAAACACTAGCAAATCGCACATAAGCCACATCATCGAGTTCTTTTAGCTCACTCATTACCACTTCACCCAGTGACTTACTGCTGATTTCACGCTCTCCCAATTGACGGATACGCTTTTCGATACGGCTAATCATCGCTTCTTGTTCATCCAGAGTTACCGGTCTTTTTTGTAGTGGCAATTGAATAGAGCGCCTTAGCTTTTGGGAATCGTAGGGCTCAATACGCCCATTAGATTTAATGATACGCGGCATTACCACCTCTACCACCTCAAAGGTGGTGAAGCGCTCCTGGCATTGGTTACATTGACGGCGGCGACGGACTTGTGCCCCTTCTGCGGCCAGTCTTGAATCAATGACCTTGGTATCATCGGCATTACAATATGGACACTGCATAGTTTCTTCCCATTAATATCAAATTAGTTAGCGATATAAGCGTGAGGTTATAAAAGACAATGCAACTATTTACCAATACAGAAGCTGCCAAATATGCGTCCTAATAGATCATCCGCACTGAATTCGCCGGTGATTTCACCGAGGCTATATTGACCTTGGCGTAGGCTCTCTGCCACCAGCTCACCCGCTTGATAGTCCACCAGTTGTAGATGTGCGTCGTTTAAGTGTTGCTGAGTTCTTCGTAAAGCATCCAAGTGTCTGGTACGGGCAATCAAGCTGTTCTCTGGAGGGTGGAAGCCTACTTTCTCGCATAAAGTATCAATTAAACTTTCAATACCCTCTGATGTTTCACATGAAACATTCACTTGTTCATAACCAGAAACTTCGACTTTATCGGCGGTTTTCTCAGACTGAGCTTGTTCCACAAGATCTCTTTTATTACCAATAAGCAGCAGCTTAGAGGGGTCATAATTAGGGCTGCCATCTTCCTTTTTACCAAACAGCTCTGCTGCTAATTCTAAGGGATTTGCCTGTCTTGATAGGTCATGCACCAATAGCAGTAAATCGGCCTGATTGATGGCGTTACGGGCCCGCTCTATGCCGATACGCTCCACCTCATCTGTGGTATCCCGCAAACCCGCAGTATCGGTCAAATGAATGGTCAACCCATTAAGTACGATGGTTTCTTGTAAGGTATCTCGAGTGGTGCCTGCCACATCGGTGACAATGGCTCGCTCCTGACCCGCCAAGCTATTCAGTAAGCTAGACTTACCCGCATTAGGACGCCCTGCTAACACCACATGCACCCCATCGCGCAGCAATTGCCCTTGCTGAGCAGTCGCTAAAATGGTCTTTAGGCGGTCTTGAATACTCTTTAATTTAGATTCAATCACCCCATCACTTAAGAAGTCCACATCCTCTTCGTCAGGGAAGTCGATAGACGCTTCGACATACAGTCGCAGTTCAATTAAGGCTTCTAGAATATCGTTAATTTTATTTGAGAATTCACCGGTTAGAGATCGAATAGCACTACTTGCAGCCGCAGCACTTGTGGCATCAATGGCATCGGCAATGGCTTCTGCCTGTAGCAAGTCTAGCTTATCATTTTCAAACGCACGATAAGAGAATTCGCCAGGCTGTGCTTGATGCGCACCAAGCTCAAAGACTCGCGCTAGTAGTTGATTTTGCAAGACCATGCCACCATGCCCCTGCAACTCGATAATATCCTCACCAGTGAATGAATAAGGGGCTTTAAAATACAGCACCAGCCCTTCGTCTAACACATTACGCTTGTCATCATAAAATCGACAGAAGCTCGCTAGGCGTGGCGTAAAGCTGTCTTTGCCAGTAAGTTGACAGGCAATATCATAAGCTTTAGGACCGGACAATCTAATAATACCCACCCCACCCCTTCCTAAAGGAGTGGCTATGGCGGCGATGGTTTTAGTATTTGACATAAAAATCAGCTCTAATTAAAGGATTAGCATTTTGGTGTTTTTTTTATAAGTATAGTTATTGATGGTCTTATAGTAGGTGCTAAATAGGCTTTATTCAATGGCCGTTAGTTTAACCCTATCCACAAAACAAAAGCACCTATATGTGACATATAGGTGCTTTAAAGTAGTCATTAAGACATTATAGCGAGAGTATTGGCAGCTTAAGCAGCTCTTCTCTCTGCTTTTTCTCTTTGCTCTCTTTCCACTTTTTTATTCACGATGTACTGTTGTGCCATAGTAAATAAGTTGTTCACAGTCCAGTAAAGTACCAAGCCTGCTGGGAAGAACAGCATGAATAAAGTGAAGATAATAGGCAAGAACTTCATCACTTTGGCTTGCATTGGATCTGTCGGCTGCGGGCTGAACATTTGCTGTGCAAACATAGATGCCCCCATCAACATAGGTAGAATAAACCAAGGATCCATGGCTGATAGATCTTGAATCCATAGAATCCAAGGAGCGTGACGTAGCTCAACACTCTCAACCAATACCCAGTATAAAGCTAGGAAAATTGGCATCTGTAATAAGATTGGCAAACACCCAGCCATTGGGTTCACTTGCTCTTCTTTATAGATGGCCATCATCTCTTGTGACATCTTCATACGGTCGTCGCCATGCTCTTCTTTCAAGGCTTGTAAGCGAGGCGCAATGGCACGCATCTTAGCCATCGAGTAGTAGCTCTTATTTGAGAACCACATTAAGGCAATTTTCACTAAAATAGTTAGGGCAATAATTGACCACCCCCAGTTACCTATTACCTTATGAATGCCTTCCAAGATAGCAAACAGTACTTTTGAGATTGGCCATAAGAAGCCATAATCTACCGTTTTGTTTAGACCCGGCGCTACTTCAAGCAGTGCTGTCTGATCTTTTGGTCCGGCATATAAAGTGGCTCCGATGTCTTTTTGCTTATTCGCAGGAACCACAAAGTTTTGGCTATTCATACCAATGAAGTGGTCGCCACTTCTTTCACGGCTAAAGAATTGACCTGTGAAGTTCTGAGGCGTCCAAGCTGATACAAAGTAATGTTGTACCACACCAACCCAACCTTCATTGCTGGCCGCTTTTAAGTCGCCATCATTGAAGTCTTTAAACTTAAGTTTATTGTAGTCATTGTCTGGTGTACCCCAAGCACCGCCTAAATAGGTGGCCATGCTTAACGCGCCTTTATCTGACATACCAGGATCTTTACTGCTATCACGCTTTAACTGCGCAAACAGTTGACCGTTCCAATCTTTACCGCTGGTGTTGTTAATATTGTAATTAACACTGATAGGGTACTTACCTTCAGTAAAGGTGAAGGTCTTAGTGATGGTCACACCGTCATCTTGTTTATAAGTTAAGGGCACTTCCAACTTTTTCTGACCAGGCTGCATCACATAGCTGTCAGATTGATAGCTGTATTTTGCTCGCCCTGCTGCAGTATCAATACCGTTAGGACCAATCAAACCTGACTGAGCAACATACAGACGTTGACCCGAGTTCTCTAGTAAAACAAACGGCTGTTCACTGTCTAAAGTGGCATCATAGTCACGTAAAGCAGCATAAACGACATCGCCGCCTACGGGATCGATTTTGACTTGATAGCGATCAGTAGTGACATTGATTAAGTCACCTTGTTTGGCATTGGTTGTCTCACCACCCACTTCGCTAGACGGTACATCGGTTGGTGCTGATGCGGTTGCTGCAGGTATATCACTGTCACCGGTACTAGTAGGAATATCAGCACCCGTGTTAGAAGTGGATACAGAAGGGGTTACTGCGTCTGCTGATGTGGCTGGCACATTGGCATAGTCTTTTTGCCAAGCTAGCACCAACAAATATGCGGTAATCAACATCGCAATGATGATGAGCACCCGTAGTATCTTTTGCATAAGATTGTCCTAAACAACTCTAAATGAAGTTTTTAATTAAAAGGGTGGGCTTATTTATCAGGTATTTACCAAAAAAAACCGTACAGTAAATCCTTTACTTTTAGGGCAACTATTGTGAGTGTATTGTCATCTCTGTTGCCACCTTACCCTTAAAATATTTACAAAATGGGGACTATTTTACTAAAAAAGCATCACAAATGATATAGAAGCGATGTTTTTAGCCTTTATTGACGATAAGAAGACATTGATAACCTGTTAATTTGCACTAACTTTTTCAACCTACCTTCTCCCTAATCCGGTAGCCGTGATTTCGAAGGTTGAGCATATTTACTATTAACAGCCGGTGTATAACTGGTTTTATCTTTATAAACCCCGCGTTCCACTATGATTGTTTCACGTGAAACAACAGACTCTGGTAATTCAGTAAAAATCAGTTTGTACAAAGGCAAAGGGACAAAGTCGATACCGTGACCTCCCAAAGGGTGACAGCTACATATTCGTTTAACGGCAAGCCATCCTCCCCGTGCTGGTCCATGCCAAAGCACGGCGGTCTTGCCATACTCAGAGCATGTAGGGTAATAACGACAGCGAGCAGGCAATAACGGACTAATAAAAGTCTGATAGCCATTAATAATAGTTAGTAATAAGCGTGAGAAAAAACGTGACCCCATTCCCCTACTCCTCTTATACCGCAAATATATCACTAACTAAAATCGCATTAGATCAAAACAAAGTAGCTAATTGTCCAATTATGACTGACTAAATTTGGGTTTTGGTTGCCAAATTACGCCGCTGTTTGCTAATTACTTTGGCTAAAATCTCATCAATCTCTTGACGCATTTGATCATTGCTTAAAGCTTTGGTCGACTTTTTTAAAATGAAAACCAAATCTAAGGCAGGTAGTTGCGGATGTCTATGACGGAACTGCTCTCGAATAATACGTTTGATGGTATTTCTCGCCACCGCCCTCGGAATTCTCTTCTTAGTAATGGCCATACCCAATCTGGCTTGCTCGTTTTTAGAGTCGTAAGCAAACGCCATAAAATGAGAATTATGGATTTTGAAAAGGGGCTGATTAAATACTGATTTAAACTCATCAGGCTTCAATAATCTTTTTGCTTTGGGATAACGGTAGTCAGTCATGATAAGTCAACATACAATAAAAGATAACAAGAATTTTGGTACAAATAAGTCGAGAGCAAGCGAATAGGGATTACTTTAACCTCAGCCCCTCATTTTTGCAGGCCATAATCAAAAAAAGCACCTAATAAATAG
>NZ_FUGE01000149.1 GCF_900162825.1 Psychrobacter piechaudii | reverse complement strand
CAGTTTTGTATACTGGTTGGGCTAATTTGATACTCTTCGGCTAACTCCCGAAAGCTGTAGCCTTCGTCAAGTTTGCTAAGAATCATTTGTCGGTAGTCTTTTGAATATGCCATAAGTTTTAGTGTACCACTTTATTCGTTCTTTGACTATAGTTTACCGAGCCAGGCCAATACGGTGGTCACTGACGTCCAGATTAACTCTTTAATTGCTCAGGCGATCGAAACCCATCCCTTAGTGGGTTCAGCGAGAGCCGAACAACAAGCCACTATGGAAGGCATCAATGCGGCTAAGCTAAACCTGTTGCCGACCCCTAGCATTTCAACAAGCTATGGCAACAATGACGATATCGTCTCAGAGGTGGGTATTCGCCAACCTTTATGGACCGGAGGTAGATTAACTGCCAACGTTAACCAAGCCATATTTGATGATAAAGCTGCCACTGAAAATATCTATGCCCAACAAAACCAAGTAGCCAAAACCACTATTGAGGCTTGGCAGACCTACATCAATGCAGTTGCCCAACAGCGCGTTTATTTAGAAACCATTACTCAGTTGCGTAAATTTGAAGAAATGATGCAGCGCCGAGTCAATCAAGGGGTGTCGGCGCGTATTGAGCTGGATCTGGTTACCAACCGTATTTTGCAAGAGACCAATGCTTATGAAGCTGCCAAAGAGCAACAACATATTGCTGAAGCCCGACTGCAACAAATTACAGGGCGGGCATTACCTCGGGGCAGTGAACACAATGTTCCTCAGCTAAGTGCTTTGGTAGATCAAGTAAAAAGAGCTTCTATGGGCTTTGAGAAAATGGCTTTTAACGAAGCCAGTTTTTACAACCCGACTGTAGTGAAAGAAGCGTTCCAGATTGAATCTGCCAAGCAAGAAGTTAAGGCTCAAAGTGCCAGTAAATATCCTGTTGTTTATGCTGAATATAGGCACGAGTATGACCATGATACCAATGAAGGCGACGGCCAGTTTTATGTGGGCTTAAATTATCAGCCAGGCGCTGGGTTCTCGAATTTGGCATTAACTCGGGCTTCTGAAGCACGCGTTAACAGCTTGATTCAGAATAAAGAAGCCGCTCAGCGTCAGGTAATGGAAAATATCCAGATTCAGTATCAGCAATTTGCCAGTGCCAAAAGTCGTGAATTGTCTTTGGTATCTGCAGTAGCCGGGGCACAAATTGTTCTTGACTCTTATCAACGTCAGTTTATCGCGGGGCGCAAGTCGTGGTTAGAAGTGTTAAACGCAGTTCGCGAGCTAAGCGACTATCAAGTAAATTTGGTACAGACTCGCTCAGATATTCTTGGCTCATTTTATAAACTTCAGGTGGATTTTAGCCTGATGCCTTGGCAAGTTTATGCTCATAACCGTCAGCCTGTAAGAATGTTTAATGTTCAAGACCCGGTAAAAGAGTAATGCCAGTCAGTTAAGAGATTTTATAGCGAAATTCTGAAATTCGTTTTTTCTAGAAACCCCTGTTTATGGAGTTCTCTGGTTTTAAAAAACCATATCTCCGCTAAGTCTCTTGTTTAACTGACTGGCATTACGGTAAAAGAGTGGGTTAATAACCAACAGAACAAGGCACAAAGTAAACAGTTTGGATATGGGCAGTCGCCTAAGACACAAGATGAGTATATTGAAGTCAACTTACCAGCTTATCTTGAGCAACAGCTCGATCAAGGTGCTTATATTATGATTGATGAACAAGGCAATCCTACGAGCATTACTGTGGAAAAGTCTGAGCTGAAAAATACTGATGATAACCCAGCTGATAGTAAATAAAAAATAAATCAGCAAAACAATCACACAATCTGCTGCCTGCGATTATAAAAACATTTAATAAGTGATAATTATGAGTACTAACCAATATCGATCAGATAATTTAGAGACAGACAACACAGGGTCACACCATGAGTTGTTGCCTAGCTCTCCTGAAGTGTCTATATCGCAATCCTTAGCTGATGCCTTACGTCATCTTTTGAGTCAGCAAGGTTATCCAGTAGATAATATTCGCCTACAAGATGTGATTAGAAAGCATAATAACCCCAAAGCTGAAGAGCAAGGCCGAGGTATAAATACTCTACGTGGGTTTGTAGGGGTTCTAAGAGGCTTAGGGATTGAGGAGTCTCCAGAGATTCTTCAGCAGCCAGATGCTGCATTTTTGCCTTTGCTGGCTTATCACGCCCACTATGGTTGGGGGATAATCGATGGCAAAAGTCCGCAAGGGGCTTGGAATTTGCGTCAAGAGGCACAAACTCGCCCAGTTACCTTAGATGACTTAAAGCTGGTGATGCGCCTGCGTTTAAAAGAAGACCATATCAAGAAGAAAAACGCGACCTTTACTGAGCTACTAAGAAAAGACTTGTTTAATTATAAAGGGGTGGTAGTAGAAGCGGTAATCGCCTCTTTCTTAATTAACTTCTTAGCTTTAGCAGTTTCTTTGTTCTCGATGCAGGTCTATGATCGAGTTATTCCTACTCGCAGTGAGTACACCTTAATTATTCTGGCCAGTGGGGTAGCTTTAATTATTATCTTCGAAGCTTTTATGAAGTTCGCTCGATCCAAAATCATGGATAAGGTAGTAGTAGGGCTAGATCAGTATTTATCACGTGAAGTATTTCAGCGTTTGTTAAAGGTTCGTATTGATCAAATGCCAGGGTCGGTAGGTTCTATGGCTGCTCAGTTAAGAGGGTATGAGCAGGTACGTAGCTTTTTTACAGCCAGTACCTTATTTGGTCTGGTCGATTTACCAATGACCATTATCTTCATTACTTTGATCGCTTATATTGCCTCACCTTTAGTGGCTTTAGTGCCTATTATCGCCGCCATTATTGCTATAGCTATGGGCTTAAGTGCTCGTAAAAAGATTGACGCCATTGCTGCTGAAGGAGCTTCTGCCTCTTATTATAAAACGGGTTTGTTGGTAGAAACGGTAGAAGGGGTTGAGACCATTAAAGCCGGCGCGGGCAGTTGGAAGTTTTTATCGCGTTGGCTTGATGTGATGAATGTCACTATTAAAAATGACCTGGATATGAAGCATGCCAATGATAACTTGAGTTATTTTGCACAAATGCTACAGCAGGCCAGTTATGTGGGCATTGTAATCACCGGCTCATTCGTAGTGATGAGAGGGGACATGACTATGGGTGGCTTGATTGCTTCCTCTATTCTAGGCGGACGAGTATTGGCCCCAGTGATGTCCATTCCCAACTTATTGGTGCAGTATTCTCATGCCAAAGCCGCTAAGGGTATGATCGAGTCTATCTTTGCTCTTGAGCAAGACAACCATGGTGTAAACTATCCTTTATCACCGACTAAGATTAAGGGTCATTATCAGGTCGATGACATGGTATTTAACTATGCAGGCAATGATCGTCCTGCAGTAACTATCAAAAAACTGGTTATTCAGCCCGGTGAGCGAATAGCCATTTTGGGCCCAATTGGATCAGGTAAATCAACACTATTAAAATTACTTTCTGGACTATATGCGCCAACTTCTGGTCGTATCCTAATAGATGGGTTAGACATTCAACAAATCAGTCGTGAGTCGTTAAGTGAGCAAATAGGGTACTTACAGCAAGATCACCGTTTGTTCCAAGGCACCTTGCGTGAAAACTTACTTATCGGCATGCCAGCGCCCAATGATGATGTGCTGCATGATGCCCTCCAAAAAACAGGTCTTATTAATTTAGTCTCGAACCACTCAAGCGGTCTGGATTTACCCATTAGTGAGGGGGGACGCGGCTTATCAGGCGGACAAAAACAGTTGGTGGCTTTTACCCGATTGCTATTAACCAAACCTTCGGTATTCTTGATAGATGAGCCTACGGCTTCGATGGATAACCGTCAGGAACAGCGCTGTATACAAGTGTTACGAAATGAGCTGCAACACGGTCAAACTTTGGTGGTTTCAACTCACAAGACAGCTTTATTGGATTTGGTAGATCGCATTATTATTATGGATAACCATCAAATTGTGATGGATGGGGCCAAAGAAGCGGTCCTTAAACAGCTTATACAGAATGAGCAAGCCAAGCGACAAGGTGGTCCAACTAGAGTAACTCAGCAGGACGCTCCAAGAGCGGCAATTAAAGCCTCACCACAGGCGCCAAAGCCTCAGGGTCCACAGCATCCACAAGCACCGAATGATAACCCTGGTGATGGAGCTAGAGGACAAGGTGACCAAAATGAACTGAGTTCTAACGGACAGCCACAGTCGACCACACAGAACCGAGATAGTAGCGCACAAAGTAAGATTCAAGGTAATGATCAAGGCGAAGTTGCAGGTATTGCAAAATCGAAGATTATCATTAAGCCACCTTCAGAAAGAAGTAGTACGGATTCTCAGGCGACTGATTCTGTCAACGGTAACAATAGGGGTGCGAGGGAAACTCAGGCTACCACAAACGATACTGCAGCCTCTCAACCGCAGCCATCAACTGAGGCTAAGCACAACACCATTATTATTAACCCCACATCTGAAGAGAAATAGGCATGTCTGAATATCAATATACTCCCACTAAGCCAAAAATTGGCCGTGCTCGTCTCACAATCTGGATTGCCCTTATAGGCATCACGATACTTCTAGTGTGGGCCTACTTTGCCAAAATTGACCAAGTAACCCGTGCCAAAGCCACGGTGATTGCTAGTGCTCGAACTCAGCAGATACAGGCGTCTGATGGGGGCATCCTTACTGAGATCTTGGTTTCAGAAGGGGATGAGGTGAAAAAGGGACAGCTTTTAGTGGTGCTAGAAGAGGAGCGAGCAAAAGCAGCTTATGACAGCTCTGCCACTAAATCTGCTGCGTTGGAGGCTCAGTTAGCCCGATTGAATGCTGAAATCTTCGATCGTCCTTTAACCTTTCCTGATAGTGTGCGCAAGTATCCTGAATATGTAGAAAACCAAACTCAGCTCTATAATCGTCGTAGACAGGCCATTAATGAAGAGGTTTCCTCGTTAGAAAAAATGCTGGTTCTGGCAAAAAGAGAGCTGGATATGAACGAGCCATTGTTGGAGTATGGGGATGTGAGTCAAGCCGATGTGATTAAGCTACGTCGCCAAGTCGCTGAAATTGAGGCTCAGATTAACAACAAGCGTAATAAATACTTCGAAGAAGCCCAGGCAGAAATGACCAAAGCTCAAGAAGAGCTTGATAGTGAGCTTGAGCAACTGCGCGACCGAACACAGGTACTTGAAGAAAAACGCTTATTGTCTCCTCAAGACGGTAAGGTGAATAACATTAATATCACAACTATTGGCGGGGTTGTTAAGCCTGGTGAAGTGATTATGGAATTACTACCTACCAGCAGTGATCTTATTGTCGAAGCCAAAGTAAGCCCAGGTGATATTGCTTATGTGAAAGAGGGTCAGACCGCCTCCGTTAAATTAGATGCTTATGACTTCTCTATATTTGGGGCGATGAATGGCAAGGTGACTTATATCAGTCCAGATACCTTAATGGAGCAAACTCCAAAAGGGGAAGAGCCTTATTACCGCGTTCTTATTCAAATTGGTAAGGCAGAGTTTGCCGGCCGAGCTGATGAAATTGTTATCAAGCCGGGTATGACTGCCAGTGTTGATATTAAAGCTATGGAGCGTAGTGTTCTGTCTTACTTAACCAAGCCGATCACTAAGACCTTATCTGAGGGCTTAGGGGAGCGCTAATAACACCTATAGCCCTTTGTTAGATCTTTAGAGGTAAAAATAAAAAAGATAGGTAGATAGCTAGGGAGGGTTTAATAAGTGATATGCTCCGAATAACTGGGTGTTAAACCTGCTTTTGTGGAAGTTTTTGAAATAAATTCAATTTTTTGCAAAAAAGGTTTGACACACAGTTTTAAATGTATATAATACACACCCACAGAGCGAGAGCTCAGGGTGATTAGCTCAGTTGGTAGAGCGTCTGCCTTACACGCAGAATGTCGGCAGTTCGAGCCTGTCATCACCCACCACTATTTAGAAACAACCACTTCCTTTAGAAAGTGGCTAAATATTCTAAAGCGACCTAAGCAGCGGTAGTTCAGTTGGTTAGAATACCGGCCTGTCACGCCGGGGGTCGCGGGTTCGAGTCCCGTCCGCTGCGCCATATTTTAAACTTAGTGTTTAGAACAAAGTTTCAACCTCAAGTATTAATTTACTTGAGGTTTTTTTGTGTCTTCTAATTCTGCCCACTGCATTATTGATTTTATTTTTTCAGTGCAGTGCGTGCTAAACATCTCTTATAAAATCAACAACAAAAAACAATGGTATCCGCACTACGCATTATCTATTCTATTAACTGTGTTCTATTATGACGAGCGTATAAATAAGGCTTCTCTAAACCAAGTCTAAACCAAGAAAATTTTTAAAAATTGAATCAATAAAATATCTAATAAAACAAACAAAATAATAGGTGACCTATGCAGCATTTTTATCCTCTATATTTAGCCAATAAAGCCCATGAAGGCGCAGATGAGGCATTAGAAGTAGTCAATAAGTATGATCAACAAATCGTGGCTGAGGTGGCCCGTGCCGATGAAGAGCTGTTAGAACAGGCCATTGCTGCAGGGGTCCAAGCCATTCCGGCCATGCAATCCTTAAAATCCTATCAAAAGCAGCGTATTTTGCTGGACTGTGTGGCCAAATTTAATGAAAGGTTTGATGAATTTACGGAAGCATTAATTGCTGAAGGGGGTAAGCCAGAAGGGGCTGCTAAAGCAGAAGTTAAACGTTTAATTGCCACTTTCCAGTTTGCCGCTGATGCGGTAACCACCTTGTCTGAAGGCGAGGTTATTCCGTTAGAGGTCACAGAAGCTGGTGCAGGGTATCGCGGCTTTAGTAAAAGAGTACCTATTGGGCTGTGCGGCTTTGTCTCTCCTTTTAATTTCCCGCTAAACTTAGTGGCTCATAAAATAGCCCCAGCCATTGCTGCAGGGTGTCCTTTTATTCTAAAACCGGCAAGCTATACGCCTATTGGTGCCCTGTTAATTGCTGAAATATTGGCCGAGACAGATTTGCCTGAAGGGGCTTTCTCAATCCTACCTATGTCATCAAAGGTTGCCGATAAGTTAGTCACCGATGAGCGTATCAAACTATTGTCGTTCACAGGTTCTGATAAAGTAGGTTGGGACATGAAAGCACGGGCCGGTAAGAAAAAGGTAGTGTTAGAGCTGGGCGGGAATGCAGCGGTGATGATTGAGCCAGATGCAGATTTAGAAACCGCTCTGCCTAGAGTGATTACCGGCGGATATAGTCAAGCAGGTCAGGTATGTATCAGCGTGCAGCGGGTACTTATTCATAAAGATATTTACTCACAAGTTAAAGACAAGCTTGTGGCCTTGGCCAAAAAAGTCAAAGCCGGCGACCCTAGCGATGCTGATGTGGTGATTGGTCCTATGATCGATAAAGCAGAGTTAGAGCGTATTGATCAATGGATTAAAGAGGCAGTACAAGAAGGGGCCACGCTGTTATGTGGCGGTGAGGCTGAAGGCCTAGTTATGAATGCCACCATTCTTGAGAATGTGAGTCATGAGTCTAAGCTATATAAGGACGAAGCTTTTGGTCCTGTAATGATTTTAGAAGCTTATGATGATTTCGATAAAGGAGTCGAGCTTGCCAATGACAGTCGCTTTGGGTTACAAGTCGGGGTATATACCTCTAGTATCAAAAAAGCCATGCAGGCTTGGGATACTATTGAAGCGGGCGGGGTAATTATTAATGATGTGCCTACATTCCGAGTTGATAATATGCCCTACGGCGGCGTAAAAGACTCTGGCTTTGGCCGTGAAGGGGTCAAATACGCTATTGAGGATATGACAGAAATACGTTTGATGGTAGTAAAAGACTAGGGGTGGCCTATACCTAAAGACATGTTTACAGTCATCAGTAAGTCATTATTTTGTCAGTAATTGATATATAAGTAGCTGATATAAATAACTTATTTATAAATAATAAAAAAGCAGCCTTATTCTATGATAGGGCTGCTTTTTTTAGTAAAGAGTTTTTAATGCGACGATTTTTGAAACTTAAGGATTTGCCATAACTCTTCTTCATTGGCGACTATATCGGCAAGGGTATAGCTGTCCATAACTTGCAAAAAGGCTTGAGTCGCCTGATAAAATACTGACTTTAATTTACAAACTGGGGTTATCTCGCATATTTCAGCCGGTTTTTTAGGTATTTTGACAGGTTGGGGCTCAGCACTATTGCCCGTTAATTTTGTGGTGACTTGAGCAAAGCAGGGCACTAATTGAAAGTCAGGCTCTGTTTGACGAATGACTTCACCAAGAATAATGTCTTCAGCAGGCTTTGCCAAACGGATTCCGCCATTTTTACCGCGAATACTTTCAATATAACCAATTTGAGCCAGTTGATGAATGATTTTAGTCAAATGACTGCGAGAGATTTGATAGCTATTGGCAATGTCGGTTATTGTTGCCAACGTTTCACGCTCAGGAATGACCGCAAGATACATCAAGGTGCGTAACGCGTAATCACTATAGTTGGTAAGGCGCATATATTTTACCCCTTAGATAAAAATGAAATACAATAAAAATTGAAGGTTTTAATCGCTTTATTTATTTTGGCTTTGGTCAATACTGTTATAATTATCGTTAATACGCTTTTGGCGTGAGGCAACAGATAGGTAGTGATCGTTATGCTAAATTATATATTGATAGCTCATTTATTAGGAGCGACAATTTGGACTGGAGGGCATTTAATATTATCTCTGGTGGTGCTGCCAAAAGCCTTAAAAGCTCAAGAGCTGGCAGGTTTAATGGCTTTTGAAGAGCAGTTTGAAAAAATAGGAATGCCGGCCTTGGTGTTGCAAATTATAACAGGGCTGTGGATGGCCTACAGGCTGCTGCCTGATGTTAGTTTATGGTTTGGTTTTGACAATGATTTAAGTGTATTAATCACTACGAAATTAGTCCTATTGGCGGCTACATTTTTGGTTGCATTGCACGCCAGATTTACAGTTATACCCACTTTGTCAGTCGCTAGATTGGGCTTTTTTGCCCTACATATTATGGCCGTTACGCTATTGTCTGTGAGCTTTGTTGTCGTCGGCTCATTATTTAGAACAGGGCTAAGTTAATTATAACAAATTGACTCAGTCTTTATAATTAACTTGCCCCTGTAAATAAAATTAACCAAATAAACCATCGCCTCTAGGTTTGGCAAGGATAGCCAAATAACTGAAGCAAAATAAGATAAAGCAGCCTATCCAAGCACTTTGAGCCAGCATAATCCACATCAAGTAAGCGTCAGTGGCAATCAGTGGCATGATTACTCTAAATACAAAAGCCAGTGCCATCAAAGCGAACATAAAGTTCAGAGTTTTTGGGGGCGAATGAATGCTGCGACCGGTATGTCCCAAAGAAACTCTCGCCATCATCGCTACGGTCATCATGCCCACACCGGATAAGGCTAAAGCGTGGACCGCAATGCTGTGATTAAAGGCGAGCCAAGGTTGAAGGGCGAACAAAAAGAAGCTAATACACACACCTAAAAAGGCTACGAACAGCGACCAAAGTAAAGGTTTTTGCCACAATCTAGGATGATACCAACCGATGAGGCGTAGAGAGTTGACGAGAGTCACAATAAAGGCGCTTGTGCTTACCAAATAAGGGTTGGGATAAAAGACATCGGCAATCATAAATATCAAAAATGAGCCAAGACTTAACACATCTAAGGCTTTACTGTTTTTGACACTAACTTCTTGATTGCTATCGAAGCTGAGACCGCGCTCAATAAAGAAGGGGACTACTCGGCGACCAATGGTGAGCACTATCCCCATAACCAAATATAGCCCCAAATAGACCCCAATACGCAAATAGTCCTGATCTGCTGTAAAAATTCCCCAATAACACAAGCCATTACCTATCGTCAGTAACACCAGCTTAGAGATAATCCCCATCTGCTTATATTGCTTAACCGCCATGACCGCCTTAATAATCACCCAAGCAGTCAGTCCCATAAATAGCAGGTCAAAAATGATGGCCACAGCCAGCCAGACAGGAAAGGCAGTTAACCCTAGGCCTAATGCGGCCCAAGCTATACGGGCAAGTAGCCAACAGCCAAAGATGGCCCCTAAACGATAACCATAGGGCATCATCATCCCTGTCCAGGTCTTAACTGCGGTTAATAAAAATCCAGCAATAATGGCCATGGCATAGCCATAAAGCATCTCATGCGCATGCCAATAAAAAGGATTAATTTTGGCAGCATTAATTTGGGTGTGGCCGAGAAAGATAAACATCCACAGTGCTATAATAAGGATAGCAAAAATGGCACCCCCACTAAAAAATATACGGAAGCCTAAATTTAAAATAGGATGAGGGGAGTAAGGGGGCTTATTTGGGGGCTGAATCTGTAACATATAGCGCCTCTGATAAGGTAATAAATGAACACGCTAAAATAGGGAGTTATAGGTATGAATGAGTTTTAAAACATACATATAAAATGAATGTTATTATTATACCCAGTTCTTAGTCATATTGATAGCGTATTGATTTACCTTTATGAGCACCAATAATAAATAACAACAGCAATAAAAAACCCCTAGATGATGTTAGTCAAATAGGGGGTGGAGAAAGCGAAATTACGGTTTTAGTTATTATTGTTATAAGACAAGGTTGAAGTTTATATCTTAACAGTTAATCCTTATAAATCAAAGGGTTATAACAAGGATTGATAATAAGCAACTGGCAGATATTATAAGCTAAAATCATTATAAAGTAAATGATAGTAATTATCATTAATGGGTTAGTTGATTAAAGTTTGCCTCTCTATCTTAGTAGAGTAATTTGTTATCATAGCCACAATCTAACGGCTATAAAAAAGAGTTTATAAAAGGATAAGTCTGTGTCAAACCAAGTGTACGATGTCACTCTTAGCGATAATGAGTTAATGCGTTATTCGCGTCAGATACTGCTACCCAGCTGGGATATCTCCTCTCAAGAGCGATTAAAGTCCAGCACCGTGGTTATGTTGGGGGCAGGGGGACTGGGCTGTCCTGTGTCAGAGACTTTGGCTCGCGCAGGAGTTGGCGCAATCCATCTTATTGATGACGATGTTATTGAGCCGAGTAATCTACAGCGTCAAACCTTATTTACAGTAGAGGATGTGGGTCAAGGTAAAGCCAAAACAGCGTATGAGGCGTTATTAAAAATCAACTCATTTGTGAAGGTAAGTTATGCTGATCAACGCTTGACTGCTGACAATGCCACCTCGTTGTTATTGGTCGATAAGGCCAAAGCCAGCAATGCCCCTTTTTTACTGCTGGACTGTACCGATAACTTCGCCGCCAGAGAGTTACTGAATCAGGTCAGTGTGGCGCACAATATTCCTTTATTGTCAGCGTCTGCTATTGGTATGTCTGGGCAATTGGCCTTATATGAGCCAAGCAAACAAAATGGGTGTTATCACTGTGTATTTGGTGAGGCGCTAGAGTCTGAAGCATCTGACAGCAGCCAGACTCAGACTTGTGCAAATTCAGGCGTGCTGGCAAGTACCACTACGATCATGGGTAATTTACAGGCCAATGCTGCGCTGCAGTACTTAGGCCGAGGACACAATCCATTACAAGGTCAATTATTGATTTGGGACGGCAGCGCCATGACCCAGCACAAACTGCGTTATCGACAAGATAAGAAATGCCGAGTTTGTGCAAGTTAACTTAAGGTCTTGGTAAAACATTAGATTAAGATTAAGATTCAGTCTCAGGTTTAAAACTGAATATACTCTTTCACTAAGGGGCTAAGATCAATCTCAACCCCTAAGTTAACCAGATTCCAGTATTGTCCAGACACTGTACGATCTACCATCATCGTCGAGGCTGAGGGCTGAAATTGCTTAAAGTATTTTAGCCCTTGTTTGGCTTGGCCTATCACCTCATGGTGAATATTACTGTTGCCAAAGTCAAAGGGCCCAGTGTGGTAAGGAGCGATAGATAGAGGGGTTAGTCCTATTTGCAGCCACTTTTCATAAAAGCTACCCGGCACCAATACCTCATCCTCTCGGCGAATGCCCAACGTCACCAAATCTTGCTCTAGTGCGGTAACGTCTCCTTTTAAAGCATGCAGGGCAAAGCGTCTAAATAATTGAACTTCAGCATCACTATAGGTTCGAATACCGCCGAAGTCATAGGCAATAACGCTGCCATCGGGACGAAAAGCAAAGTTACCTGGGTGAGGATCACAGTGCATACGATACAGCTCAAACAGCTGACCGGCACTAAAGTGAAATAGGCGAGTGGCAATTTTTTGTTTTATCTCATTATCCCAAGTGGCGGCAACACTTAACGGCTCACCTAACTCCTCAGTGAGGGTTAAAATACGTTTGGTAGAGTGGCTTTTAATAACCTTGGGAATGATTAACCCGGGGTCATCGGCATGAAAAGCACCAAATATGGCTAAGTTTTGAGCCTCTTTTAGGTAATCTAGTTCGTCTTTTAGACTGTCACGTATTTCGGCAAATATCTGGTCTTGTAATTCGCGGCTCATGCTTAACACGCCGGTCATCTTTAGCGCCATTCTGACTTGTTTTAAGTCACTGTCACAATTTTTATCGACATCTGGATACTGAACCTTGACTACCACGGCCTGACCACTGGGCAGGACTGCTTTGTGCACTTGTCCGATAGAAGCGGCTGCGAACGGCTGCTCTTCAAAATCAAGGTAGGCCTCCTCAATAGGCATACCAAGCTCGCGCTCCACTTGCGACTTAATTTGGGAATAAGGCATAGGCGGAGCATTGTTTTGTAGCTTCTCTAAGGCGGCGGCAACTTCAGGCGGAAATACCTCTTTGTACTGCGAAGCGATTTGACCCACTTTCATGACCGCCCCCTTCATCTCGCCCAAAGTTTCGGCGATCTGAATGCCTACATCTTGTAGCATTTGTGAGCGCGCTTCTGCTCGCTTATTTTCATCGGTTGAAAGGCTTTTGATAGAGTTTTTTGCTGCTTTACCCGCGATGCTTGCCGTCATGCCGGCAAGTTTCATAAAACGTTTGCTTGAGGATGCCATAATATATTGCCTTAACCCTTAATCGGGGTATTAAAAGGGGGACAAGTGTTCAAAAAATACCAAAACAATAGTCATTATTATAGGTCATTTGCTGGCCCATATCGTTAGTGTAGCGTTGGCTAATTATTACTTATTCGGAAGTGCCTTAGACAGCTATAGAAGTGCTTATGGCTTATAAAAGCTCTCTATAAAATAGTTTAGCGCCATATCATAGCCTAAGTCACCTAAGCCGCATATTACGCCCACTGCTTTATCACTAAAATAAGAGTGCTCTCTAAAAGGCTCACGGCTGTGGATGTTGGAGAGATGCACCTCTACAAAAGGCTTATTGGTGGCCAATAAAGCGTCGCGCAGAGCCACTGAAGTATGGGTAAAGGCTGCGGGGTTAATGATAACTGCATCAATTTTATCTTCGCTATCCGCCAATAAGCCATGATGTTGCACAGCATCTACCAGGTCACCTTCATGGTTGGATTGGATGCTAATTAGCTCAATATGGTGTTTTTCAGCAGTGTTATTTAGACGCTGCTCGATATCTTGCAGAGTGGTGTGCCCATAGATTTCAGGCTCACGTAATCCCAATAAATTTAAATTGGGGCCGTTAATTAATAAAATTCTACGATAAACTGGCTGTGATAGAGGCTGGGTCATAATAAACTCGATAAAAATAGCGGTTATAAAGTCAAACTTTATCTTTAGCTTAAAAATTTGGTCTGAGTAATAATTATAATACTATACCGAGCTTTATATCATTAATATTGACTAAGTACAGATATTTAAAGGCATTAGTCGCTAAAAGATGAAAAAAAGGTTAAAAAAATAGCAAGATAGTGTGAAAGTTATGTTAAAACACTTTGTGTTAATAAAATGGCGTGCTATGATTAGTTTTAGATAACAAACATGTCTGTAATGTAACAGAAATAGAAATATGCGGTTTTAATATTTTTATAAATTAACAACTGACTCTAAAGTTGTGAGCATTATAAGGTCTATGTTGGTTACTAGTGGCCAATAGCCACTTCTTATACCCAGTATAGGCATTTTAGGCCTTGAGCCTACATGCTTTATTAATTGGGGTTTAATTGAAGTTTTGTTAATTAAGTTTTAGGAAGTAGATTATGTCAGCTCGTGAGCAAGGTACTGTTAAGTGGTTTAATGATGCAAAAGGATTTGGCTTTATTCAACGTGAAAGCGGTGAGGATATCTTCGTTCATTTCCGCGCTATTCAAGGTGACGGCTATCGTTCACTTCAGGATGGCCAAAAAGTAGAGTTTGTGGTTACTGAAGGTGAAAAAGGCTTACAAGCTGAAGAAGTTACTAAAATAGACGCTTAATATAAATTCAATATTTCAGAGGTTGATAAGTTTTATTGGCCTGCCTGTTTATTGATCCAAAAGTCAATGTGTCAAATCTTAATAGCATTCATGCTAAATTGGATTTGATATGTTGGCTTTTTTTATCACCAGTCGCCGTAAAACCACCCACTTCAGGGGGTGGATATAAGGCGACATACACTGTCGTAAGAAGCAGTTAAAGGGTTGTAAGTTAAAATCAACCTCGCCATACTGAATATATGAAAACACTCAAGCTACGCATTAAAGACAAACACATAAAAGAGTTGAATCGTCTAAGCGGTTCAGTGAACTTCGTGTGGAACTATGTTAATGCACTTTGCTTTGAGCATCTAAAACGTACCGGTAAGTTTTTTAGTGCTTATGATTTAAACCAGTACACCAAAGGAAGCGGTGAGTATTTAGGACTACACAGTCAAACACTGCAAGCCATCAATGAAACTCACGCCAAGGCGCGTAAGCAGTTTAAAAAAGCCAAACTTAACTGGCGCAGCAATCGTCCTGATGCAAAACGCAAAACACTGGGCTGGATACCTTTTAAAAAGTCTGCTATCAAATACCTA
>NZ_FUGE01000059.1 GCF_900162825.1 Psychrobacter piechaudii | reverse complement strand
AGTGCTTTCTTTCCCGTTTGTCTTGTGCTTAGATACGTGATAGCAGACTTTTTAAAAGGTATCCAGCCCAGTGTTTTGCGTTTTGCATCAGGACGGTTGCTGCGCCAGTTAAGTTTGGCTTTTTTAAATTGTTTTCGGGCCTTCGCGTGAGTCTCATTGATAGCTTGTAAGGTTTGACTGTGTAATCCTAAATACTCACCGCTACCTTTGGTATACTCACTTAAATCATAAGCACTAAAAAACTTACCAGTACGGTTTAAATGCTCAAAGCACAGCGCATTAACATAGTTCCACACGAAGTTTACTGAACCGCTTAGCTGATTCAGCTCTTTTATGTGCTTGTCTTTAATGCGTAGTTTGAGGGTTTTCATATACTTAGTATGCCGAGGTTAATTTCAACTTACAACCCTTTAAGTACTACTCACGACAGTATATGTCGCCTTATATCCACCCCCTGAAGTGGGTGGTTTTACGGCGATAGGTGATAAATGGAGAAAATTTATGTTAGCAAAAAGACCCAAAGGTAAAGGTACCGTAGAAAGACGCCAAAGCGGTGGGGCTGCAAGCTTACTGTGGATGTTCGTTGGTGCAGTGCTTACCGTCATGTGCGTATTGGTACTGTATCTATGGAATCCATTTGATATTGGCTCAGAAACTAAGGTCGAAAAGAGTACAGTAGAGCCGATTAATCAGCCAATGTCTGAAACCAATGACTTTGAGTTCTATGATTTGCTACCCGACCAAGAAATGATTAGCTTGCCGGATGAGGCCGTATTTATAGAAGATGAGCCTGCTGACAGTATCGGTGATTTACAGCCGGATGTGGTGCTAACTCAGCCAAATACAGAGCCTAGAGACAGTAGCGTTCGTGCTCCTGACAATTTTGATATCTCTGAAGAAAGAACCATTAGTCCGACCTCAAATCAGCAGGCGCCTAGCGGTGAGCAGGATATTGTCATTGTTGAGGAAGAAGGCACTTATGATGATCCAGCCGAGAGCAATCAAGGGGTGGCTAATCGAAGCAACAAGATCAATAGTGCCTCACAAACCGCTGCCAAGCCTGCGCCAGCAAAACCTAGCTATATCCTACAGATTAATAGCTTTAGCAGTGCAGAAGAAGCGGATAAGCGTCGGGCTCAAGTGCTAATGGCAGGGGTGGATGCTAATGTGGTAAAGAGCAAGATGGCTAATGGTCAGGTGGTTTATCAAGTAGTTTCCCCCACCATGAGCAATCGTCAAAATGTGGTTGCTGCCCAGCAAAGATTGCAAAATAACGGTATTGATTCTTTGGTCGTTGAGCAACGCCGTTAAACTACATAATTCTTAATCTCAAGGTGGGTTAACTATGGCAAAAGTTTCTTCTATTACTCGAGTATTGCAAATTATCGAAGCAGTGTCTTATGCAGCCAAGCCAATCACACCGCTGGAGCTGTCGCAACAACTTGATATCCCCAAACCAACAATTCATCGCCTGTTACAGCAGTTGATCGAAGAGGGGTTTGTCATGGTGGATATCACGGGTGGCATTGTCGCGGGACGCCGAGTACGCAATATGAGTGTCGAGTTGTGGCAGCAGCGTCAGTTTTACAGTGAGCGTCATGTTATCTTGCAGCGCCTAGTACGTGATGTAAAAGAGACTTGCGGGATTAGTGTGCCACACAATATGCACATGATTTATACCAATCGTGCAAAGACTGATTTGCCGTTACAGATTTACTTGCCAGTAGGTGCTAAGTCACCGATGTGGTGTACGGCAACGGGTAAGCTTTATCTGAGCCAACTGTCGCCTGAAAGACGCAGTAAAATGCTACAAAACTTAAGCCTGGATAAGTTCACCAAAAATACCATCACGGATGTTGATAAGCTTAATAAAGCCTTAGATGCCATTGCTGAAACAGGGGTGGGTATCGATAATGAAGAGTTTATATCAGAGATGGTCGCTGTCTCAGTGCCTATTTTAGATAAAAAAGACCGCTACTTAGCTTCCTTATATATGCATGCCCCGACGGTACGGGTGTCGCTTGAGAATATGATGCAGTCGGTTCCTCGTTTGCGTGAAGCGGCCTTAGACATTCAAACTTTGGTTTATGAGCTGCAAAGTTAAAGCTGATTTAATTGAAATTAAGATATAACGAATAACAGTAAGCCCAAGTCAATTGACTTGGGCTTATTGTTATTCATTCATTTTTTTAAACGCCTCAGCCACCTAAGATTGGTTAAGCACGCTGCTATCAAAATGAGCCATGATACTCGAGAAGTCTTTTTCGTTGTGCTGTTTGACATGCTCATCATACAGAGCTGTGGCTTGAGCGCCCATAGGGACTTCAACGCCAATATCTTCAGCAGCTTGCAAAGCCAAATGCAAGTCTTTGTGCATGTGTTGACTCATAAAGCCACCGGTGTAACCACGGCTTGAAGGCACTTGCTCCAAGATACCAGGGTAGGGGTTATAAACCTCTAACGTCCAGTTACGTCCTGAGCTTTGTAGCATAATCTCTGATAGAACCCCTGCATCTAAGCCATTTTTAACCCCAAGGTTAATGGCTTCAGCGGTGCCACTCATCAAGATACCCAGCAGCATATTGTTGCAGATCTTAGCAACCTGTCCCGCGCCACTGCTGCCGGCATGAAATATGTTTTTGCCCATGGCCTTTAAAATAGGTTCGGCTCGATTAAAAGCACTGTCTTCACCACCTACGATAAAGGTAAGGGTGCCTGCTTCTGCACCCGCTGTACCGCCGGAAACTGGCGCATCAACGATATCAATGCCCTTAGCTGTGGCGATTTTAGCCACTTTTCTAGCTTCTGCTGCATCAATGGTGGAGCTGTCAATGACAAGAGTGCCACTTGGTAAGTCTGACAATAGTCCTTGCGACGTTAGCTCATTGGCTTCAGCGTCTCCTAAATACACCGTTTTGACATGTTTACTGGCAGGCAGCATGGTAATGACTACTTGAGCTCCTTTTACCGCTTCTTGAGGAGAGCTCGAGGTGTTTGCACCGGCATCAGCCAGTTGTTGCTGTGCTTGCTCGGATAGGTCAAAGACAGTCACGTTGTAGCCGTGTTTTAGCAAGTTTTTGGCCATAGGGCCGCCCATATTACCAAGACCAATAAAAGCTATATGGGTATTATTAGTTTTCTCTGTCATATCATCACTCCTTGATGAGTATAAGGGATAAGTTGTTTTTTATTTATAATATAAGCTAAGCGATAGCTAGCGGGTTAGAGATTGAGCAGCAAATGAGTCTAACCCCAACCAGTCTTCAAAGATGTGCTCACCAGCAGGGTAAGGATTATCAAAATGACTGGCTATATAACGACTGCCCTTGTCATCCAAACACGCCTCTAATGTACGGGACCAGTTCGGATTTTTATCTTTATCAATCAGTAGCGCCCGAACCCCTTCTTTAAAGTCTGGGTTATTGGCACAATGCACGGCCACATTGGCTTCTAGATACAGAATCTGCTCAAGCGAGTAGTCTTTAACTCGGTGATACAGCTCATAAGTCAGTGCAGCGGTTACTGGGCAACCGGCACGGTAGGTGGCCAAGGCACGCTGTGCCCACTTGTCTGCAGCAAACTCTGAATCAAGTTTGGCTAGTTCTTCATCATCCTGCAGTAGGGCATCAATCTCTTTTAGACCACCGCTAACCATCAGTTCTTTGATGGTTTGCCAATGCTCAGCCAGTTTGCTGGGGGCTAAGTCGACCGGCGTGTTTTGTGATAGCGTGGCTAGGCAATGGCTGGTTAGATGACTGGCCTTGGTGGTTAAGCCATGAGTTTTTGAGCCTGTCGCCCAGTCAACTTGGATCAAAGCTTGGATGACTTGTGGATAGCTGTCACTGGGTAGGGCATACTCGGCAAGACTGGCAAACTGAGCATCGTTGCCATTACATAAAGCGCCGGTTAATCCTAAAAACAAGCCAGTTTTCGCTGGCATACGCTGTAAGAACCAACTGCCAGAAGCGTCTGGAAATAAACCAATGCTAATCTCAGGCATCGCAAACTTAGTGGTCTCGGTCACAATACGGTGACTACAAGCGGCCATCAATCCCATGCCACCACCCATGATGATGCCATTACCCCATAAAATAAGGGGCTTATTATAAAAATGCATTTGGCGATACAAAGCGTATTCACTACTAAAGAAGTCTGTGGCGTAAGGATTGGGCAGCGGTGGGTTATCAAGCATGCTGTCATATAGCTTACGAATATCACCGCCGGCACAAAACGCTTTGTCGCCCGAGCCGCGTAGTAAAACCGCCACGACTTTGTCATCCTTTTGCCACTGCGTAAGCTGCTCGCTCATCAGCTGACACATATCAACACTCAAAGCGTTGAGCGACTTTGGAGAATTAAGGGTCATCTCACCAATCACATGCCCTGAGTCGGTAGTATGAGTGGCAAACAGTACAGAGGCTTCGGGGGAAGCCGTATTTGGTGTGGTGCTATTGCTCATATCGGTCGCCTCTATTTATTCTGCCAAGTAGGTTTACGCTTCTCTAAGAACGCATTGACCCCTTCAGTTTGATCCGCAGTATCAAACAGTTTGACGAAAGCTTCACGCTCGTTAATCAGGTTATAAGCAGGCGGGGTGTATCGAGATGATTGCACCAGCTGTTTCGATAAGGTTACAGCAACAGGGGATTGCTTAGCGACCTTTTGTGCCAATTCGGTAGCGACCGCTAAGCCCTGACCTTTTTCGACCACTTCTTCGACCAAGCCAATACGTAGGGCGGTGTCGGCGTCGACACGCTCACCACATAAAATCATGCGTTTCGCCCAGCCTTCACCGACCAGCCAAGGTAGGTTTTGAGTACCCCCAGCACAAGGCAGTAAGCCTACACCGGCTTCAGGCAGTGCCATTACCGCATGTGATTCAGCGATACGAATGTCACAAGCCAAAGCACACTCTAGGCCACCGCCCATGGCGTAGCCATTGATAGCCGCAATACTGACGCCACGGTAATTGGATAGCGCTTCGAAGGCTTCACCGAAGGCAATCGCCATTGAAATGGCATTGCCTTTATCGCCATTGGCAAAGGTGTTTAAATCCGCACCGGCTGAGAAAAACTTCTCGCCATCACCATGGATAACGAGCACATAGACCGAGTCGTTGTCATTTAAGTCAGTAACCAGCTGTTTAAGTGCAGCCAGACTGTCAGCGGTCCAAGTGTGGGCTGGCGGGTTATTTAGCGTTAGTGTGGCGACGTGACCCTCGATATTCAGATCTAAGTTGGTATAGTTTGTCATAGGTTTGCCTTCTATCATTCCGTGTTCTGAGCCATCCGTATTTTTAGCAGTGTTAGGTAAATTGCTTTATATAAGCTACTTTACATAAGCCGCTAGTGGCTCTAAAGGGTTTTGCTAAGTTTAACGTAAACTGTCCAACGCACCGTCACGCATCATGCTACGGGACACAATCACACGCATAATCTCGTTAGTGCCTTCTAAAATTTGATGCACCCGCAGATCTCGGACATGACGCTCAAGCGGATACTCATTCAGATAACCGTAGCCACCATGCAGTTGTAGCGCCTCATTAGCAACGGCAAAACTTAAATCAGTGGCTAGACGTTTGGCCATGGCGCAGTAAGTGGTAGCGTCATTGTGTTTGTTATCCACTTTATTAGCAGCCAGATACAGCATCTGACGGGCGGCAATGGTTTGAGTTAGCATATCGGCCAGTTTAAATTGCACCGATTGTAATTTAGCTATGGCACTACCAAACTGCTTGCGCTCTTGCACATAGTTTAGTGCTGTCTCTAATGCAGCTTGAGCAGTCCCTACGGCGCAAATACCGATATTGATACGGCCACCATCAAGCCCTTTCATGGCAAATTTAAAACCTTCACCTTCGCTGCCCAGTAGATTTCTGGCAGGTACTTTAACGTCTTTGAAATGGATGGTGCGGGTAGGCTGAGCTTTCCAGCCCATTTTATGCTCATTTTTTCCGTAGCTGATGCCTTCGCTATGCGCATCGACCACAAAAGCAGACACGCCTTTAGGGCCGGCCTTACCGGTGCGCGCCATAACCACTAAGATATCGGTTGAGCCAGCCCCTGAAATAAAGGTTTTCTCACCACTGAGTAGATAGTAGTCTTCGCCATCTTGCTTGACCGCTTTGGTAGTTAGCGAGCCTGCATCAGAGCCAGCATTGGGCTCGGTAAGACAGTAACTTGCAAGTAATTCGCCACTGACCAATTTGGGTACTATCTCAGCTCGGACTTCGTCTTTGGCATATTCGCCAATCATCCAAGTAACCATGTTATGAATACTGATATAGGCCGCAACTGCGGTATCGCCCCAAGCCAATTCTTCAAAAACAATAGCAGAGTCTAAACGAGGTAAGCCTAGGCCATCATAATGGGGGTTGGTATATAGGCCTAAAAAACCCAGTTCGCCTGTTTTTTTAATAACATCAACGGGGAAGTGACTGTCTCTATCCCACTGAGCAGCGTTAGGTTTTAATTCCTTTTTGGCGAATTGGCGCGCGGTTTGCTGATATGCCAATTGATCATCAGTTAATGTAAAGTCCATATTCTGTTATTCCTATATAAATCGACAGTCGTCTAAGTTTTAAAAGCTTTTCTTGTTTTTTGTTGTTGATTCAAGCAATTGTTTATATAAGCGCTTTGGGATTATTTAGCTCCTTGAGCAGAGGCGATAACCGCGCGCTGATCAAAATGTGCCACTAAAAATATAGAGACCGACACGAGCACAATACCTATTGCCTGAACCTTATAAATATGACCTTCCAAAAATATCAGAGACAGTACCAGGGCTGCAATCGGAATTAAATAAAACAACGTAGACACTTTACTAATGGAGAGCTGACGTATCAAAACATAAAGTAGGGTAACGCCCCCGATAGATACCCCAATCGCCATCCACAGCAGAGAAAATATAAACTCTGGTGTCCACATGACAAAATGTTCGCTATAAAACGGCCAGACCAACAAACACAGTAAGCAGGCTGCACAAGATTGTAAAAATCCGCCAAATACTAAGTGCATGTCAGCGCAATAATGCTTTTGGTAAACACTACCACAGGCCATTCCTAAAAGCCCCAATCCTGCCATTAAAAGTCCAATAACATTGGGCGTTTTTAGTCCCCAAAATACGATTAACAGCACTCCGAGTAACCCAATAATTAAACCAATCCACTGCGCTACCGACACTTTGACCTTGAAAAATATCTGAGCAAGTACACTGGCCAGTAGCGGCTGAAACGAGATAATGAGTGCGGTTGTCGAAGCGGATAATCCATAATCTATCGCTAAGAACACACCCAGTGAAAACAGTCCCAGAATCAGCATGCCAGCAATAAAGGTATGGATCAGGTCACTGCGAGTGACAGTGAGCTTGGGCTTAACAATTAAATAGACGATACCCAATATACTGGCGGTTATGGCAAATCGTAGTACCAAAAATGAAACCGGGTCTACGAAGGGGAGGCCATATTGAGTCGCAACAAAGCCCGACCCATACAAAAAAATGAATAAAAAGGAGGCAATCAGCCATTTCATTGTGTATAGCCTCCCTTGTGTAGCATTTATCCTTATAAGCCCTTAAGTCTTAATCGCTTCAGGGCTCTAATACCTTAAATCAGGTAGGCTATACACAGTAGCTTATGGTATTAATGACTACATTGAGATCGTGGTATTAACCTTGCCTTTACTGGCTTCATCATCAAACCAGCGTGCAGTTACAGTCTTGGTCTGGGTATAGAACTGTACTGCTTGCTTGCCGTAAGGACCTAAGTCGCCTAATTTGCTGGCACGTGAGCCTGAGAATGAGAACATAGGTAGAGGCACAGGAATCGGTAAGTTAATACCCACTTGACCCACATCAATCTCTTGCTGGAATTTATGAGCTGCAGCACCCGACTGCGTAAAGATTGCCGTACCATTGCCGTTCGGGTTGGCATTGATGATCTCAATGGCTTCATCAAGTGAGTCTGCACGCATGATGCACAGTACAGGACCAAAGATTTCTTGGCTGTAAATCTGCATATCTGTAGTCACATTATCAAAAATCGTTGGTCCTACAAAGTTGCCGTTTTCATAACCTTCAACGGTGATGCCGCGGCCGTCTAATAGTAAAGTAGCCCCTTCATCAACGCCAGATTGAATCAGACGCTCGACACGCTCTTTGGCTTGTGGGCTGATTAGAGGACCTAAATCTTTATCATCTTTACCTGCCGCAACCACTAGGCCTTCTGCTTTGGCTTTGATGTCCTCGACCCAAGCGCCTGCTTCGCCCACTAGGACCACTACCGATAAGGCCATACAGCGTTGACCGGCTGCGCCAAATGCAGCACCAGCCAACTGGTTTAAAGTTTGTTCTTTATTAGCATCGGGTAGGATTACTGCATGGTTCTTAGCGCCCATCATACACTGTACGCGTTTGCCGGCTTTGCTCGCACGGTCATAAACGTGATGACCAACATTGGTTGAGCCCACAAACGAAACCGCTTTAATATCGGGATGATCACAGATGGCATCTACTGTAGGTTTGCCACCATGGACCACGTTTAATACACCCTTAGGCACACCCGCTTCTAAGGCCAACTCTACTAAACGTAGGGTAACCATTGGGTCTTGCTCTGAAGGTTTTAAGATAAAGGTGTTGCCAGTGGCAATCGCCATGGGGAACATCCACAAAGGAATCATGGCAGGGAAGTTAAACGGAGTGATACCGGCACAAACCCCCAATGGCTGCCAGATACTATAGGTATCGACGCCATTAGCGACGTTTTCAACGAAATCGCCCATTTGTAGGTTGGCAATACCAGCCGCGTGCTCTACCACTTCTAGGCCACGGAATACATCACCACGAGCATCGGCAATGGTTTTGCCTTGTTCTGAGGTTAATAGCTCAGCCAGCTCATCCATGTGCTCACGGATAAGGGCTTGATAGGTTAAAAAGATACGGGCGCGGGTGTTGATAGGAGTTTTGCGCCAAGTCTTAAAAGCTTCTTTGGCGGCGGCCACAGCTTCGTTAATTTCATCATCTGTAGTTTGTGGCACTTTGGCGATAACTTGTTGGGTAGCGGGATCGGTTAAATCAATCCACTGTTCGGTTTTTGAATCAACAAATTCGCCATTGATGAGCTGTTTTACGTGGTGCATGAGATATCCTTATCTTCTTAATCTAATGAGGCATAAAAACGAGTCTTTATTCTGCCTATCGGTAAAATTCCTTTAATAATGATAAATAATGTATCATTATACCTTTTGATTACTATAGCAATGCAATTGGCAATCGGTCAAGAAAAAGTTGTTAAATATTGCGTATTTACCAAGAGCATTGCTTTTCTGTTTTTTATTTTCATAGGGGTACTACATCTATCCCCTTAATAGCTGTCTAAGGCTGCTTTCACCGCATCAATAGCGGTGGGATCTTCAAGTGTCGACATATCGCCGGTGTCCTTGCCCTCTGCTAAGGCGCGAATGGCGCGACGCAGGATCTTGCCAGAGCGGGTTTTGGGCAGTGCTTTAGGGAAGTAGATGGCTGCGGGTCTGGCCAGTGCCCCCAGAGACTTAGCAACCACACCTATGATTTGCTGCTCGACACGAAAACGGCCTTCGGTATCTTCAATAATAGAGGGGTCACGCAGGATACAAAACGCAATGGGTAGCTCGCCTTTAAGCTCATCCTTGATACCCACTACGCCGACTTCAGCCACTTCTGGGTGTTCACTAATGGCAGCCTCAATTTCTTGGGTGCCCAAACGATGGCCGGCCACATTAATGACATCGTCGGTACGACCTAAGATATGATAGTAGCCGTCTTCATCGATCATTGCATAGTCAGAGCTTGAATATTGCTTGCCATCAAATAGGTTGTAATAACTCTTGATAAATCGCTCATCATTGCGCCATACCGTGGTTAAACAGCCAGGGGGTAGGGGGGCTGCAATGGCAAGCAGTCCTTTCTCGCCAGGTTGGCAGGGCTCCCCGGTTTCTTCATGTAATACTTTGGCATCATAGCCGTACATCGGATAGCCTGGAGTGCCGGGTCTATGCTCTTTGTAATTAAACTTAGGCACATGGCTTAAGATGGGCCAGCCTGTCTCAGTCTGCCAGTAATGATCGATAATCGGTACTCCTAAATGTCCTGATAACCATTCACCTGTGGGCTCATCAAGAGGCTCACCGGCTAAGAAGAAGGATTTAACGCTGCTGGTGTCATAACGGGTTAGCCAGGTTTCATCTTGCTTCTTAAGCATACGCACGCCCGTTGGCGCGGTGAACAAAATATTGACCTTGTTGGCTTCCACAATACGCCACCAAATGCCTGGGTTTGGATTGTGCGGCAAGCCTTCGTACATAATACTTGTTAGACCAGTGAGTAGGGGAGCATAGATGGTGTAAGAGTGCCCCACAGCCCAGCCAATATCGGAGATTGCCCAAAAAGTCTCTCCCGGATTGCCGTCATAGATATAATCCATGGTGGTGGCCAACGCCACAGCATAACCGCCTGTATCACGTTGCACCCCTTTTGGCGTGCCGGTGGTGCCTGAGGTATATAATAAATATGACGGCTCATTGGACTCTAGCCAAACCGGCTCAACCACGGCGCGATTGTCACAGCTAATGCGTCGCTCAGTAGCGAAATCAATATCTCTCTCTTGAGGCTCAAAAGGTAAAATACCACGGTCAACTACTAAGACTTTTTCAGGCTTGTGCTTGGCTTGCTCAACACCTTGATTCACTAGATTTTTATAGTTAATAATTTTGCCGCCCCGTAGGCCGGCATCAACTGTAATCACCATTTTGGCTTCAGAGTCATCAATGCGCACTGCCAAGTTGTGGGCTGCAAAGCCGCCAAATACCACAGAGTGAATGGCCCCAATGCGAGCACAGGCTAGCATGGCGTAGGCGGCTTCCAAAATCATCGGCATATAGATAACAACGCGATCACCCTTACCAACGCCTAAGCGCTGAAGGACATCAGCTAAATAGTTCACTTCTTTATATAGGCGGTTGTAAGTTAAACGGCGCTTGGCATAATCGGTATAAAATTCAACATGGTTGTCGAGAGCTTTAAAGGCTTCTGCCACACCGGGATGATTGTCTAAAAGCTCTTGGTTAATCTCGGAGGACACCCAGACGAAGGCATCTTGTTCTGCCCGTGTCTCTAAATGGCGATCGACACAGTTATAACATAGGTTGGTTTTACCGCCGACAAACCATTTAGCAAAAGGCAGTTTACTGTCATCTAATATTTGCTCGGGCTTTTTGTGCCAATAGATACGCTCGGCTTGTTTTGCCCAAAAATCGTTTGGGCTATTAATAGAGCTGTTGTGAAGGTCTGAAAATGACTCGGTTGAAGTAGCGGTATAATTGCTATTGGAGTGATTCATGAGGCTGTCCTTAGCTATAAAAAGGGAGAATTGGGCCAAAAGTTAGCCCAATTGCTTATTAAACTAGCAGTCCTTGCTAGGGTTATATAAAGGGAATAATAAAAAAACTGATTATAAATTAAGTATAATCAGTGGTTTTTATTAACGATACAAAACATATCGTTTTATTAGTGTTTTAATCTAACAAAGTTGATCACTATTGGTCAACCTAATTATTAATCTCTGTGAGGAAATAATTAAGGCCACCTTGTATAAAGTGCTTTAAGCTCTTTGCATTGGCGTTTTTATCATACCAAAAGCGGCAATAAATAAGGCCAATATTTGGACCGCTATTAATAACATAACGGTGGTAGACCACTCGCCATAGGCGTAAGCCAGTCCACAAGCCCAAGCTCCAGCAGTGCCCCCCGCATAATACCCCATATAATATAGTCCCGATGCCAGAGAGCGGCCTTCACTGACATTGGTAGCAATATAACCTATGGTTGCCGACTGGGTAATAAATACGCCAGAGGACATGATGGATAAGCCGACAATGATTAACCATAGCGGTGAGGTTAAAGTGATTAGCACCCCCAACATAGAGAGTAATACCGCAACGATAATAGTGCGCGCCGAGCCAAAGCGTTGTATCAGCTTGGTGGCTAGAGGGGTGATCACTACCCCGATAAGATAAACCGCAAAGATATTGGCCAATTGACCGGTAGTTAGTTGATAAGGGGCTTGGGCCAGATGTAGGTTAATAAAGGTAAAGCAGCCCACCAATGAAAACAACACACAAAATCCAAGTAGAGTGGCAGAGACTACGTAACGATTGGTTAGATGACGCGATAGGGTGCCTAAGGCGGTCCGAAACTTGGGACTGGGCACAAAGTTTTGTGAGGCGGGCAAGGTCTTAGCTACCCATAAAGCCCCTGCTAAAGTAACCGCTGCCATCACGTAATATCCAGAGCGCCAGCCTATCCATTCGTGCAGATGTCCTAAAATAAAGCGGCCTAAAAACCCCCCAAGTACGGAGCCTGATACATAGTAGGCCATTAACTCTGCTATGGCACTGCCTTTAAACTCCTCGCCCAAATACGCGATGGTCACCACAGTAATGCCGGGTACTGATAGGCCTTGTAAGAAGCGCCAAACCGTCAGGGTATGTATGTCATCACTGCCTGCTATTAACGCCGTTGGTACTGCCAAAAATAGTAAGGCACCCACAATAAGCGATTTTCGGCCAATGGCGTCAGATAGCATACCCAAAAAAGGCGACATTAAAGCAACCGCCATCACAGTCGCCCCAACGGCCATCCCCACTTGTACCTCACTGGCATTAAAATCTTGCATTAATACCGGCAAGATTGACTGAATAGAATAGACTTGTAGGAATGCAAACATACCAATCAGCATGGCTGTAGCCTTAAGCACGAAGCTGGGCACAGTACTTGCGGTGTTGGTCACTGAAGAGGGTGGGGGCTGGGAAGAGGGCGAGCTGTTTTGCATAAAATGACCAGTTTATATTACAGTAGGACACCTCAAGCTATCGAAATGTCCTAGCTTAGGATAGAAGAGCTTAAGTTTTTGGTTAATTGTATAACTCTCTAATAAAGCAAACTATTGTTTTTGCGTATTTTTTGCATTGTTTGCATTAATAGAGAGTTATTTAAATAGGGAATTATTTAGCCGACGTCTTTCTAGCGGCGGCTTTTTTCTTTGATTTGGCTAGCCATCGTGTGGCTTTGTGCATCACTGGACCATAGTTAGAGGGAAAGACGCGCTGTATCAAATCAATTATTTTAGCATCATCGCCGATTAGGCAGCGGGCTTGATTGTTGGCTGCAGCCATCAAGATGATTTTCGCTGCCATATCGGGATCAAATTTAAGCAGTTTGTTAAAGTTTTTTAGGCCTTTAGCGCCGGTTGCCATGCCTAAAGTACCAATACTCTCATTACCGCGTGCATTATTGGCAATGTTGGTTTTAATCCCCCCAGGATGCACTGAAGTAATGGATACGCCGCTACGCTCTATATCCAGCTCTTGACGCAGGCTTTCGTTAAAGCCGCGAATGGCAAATTTACTGGCGTTATAGGCCGATTGTGCGGGCCGAGCAATCAGTCCAAAAAGACTGGAGATGTTGATAATATGACCATTTTGGGTTTTGTTGCTTTGCTGCACACTTTGTTTAATCAGCGGCAAAAAGGCCTTGGTGCCATACACCATGCCCCAGAAGTTAATTCTCATAACCCATTCAATCTCTTCAATACTTTCGCCTTCAACGGTGGAAGATAACGCCACACCGGCATTATTGAAAATAAAGTTCACCTGGCCATGTTGTTGCATAACTTGATCGGCCCATTTAAAAACCGCCTCTTTATCAGACACGTCCAGCACTTCAGCGGTAACTGTCACGCTATACTCTTTTAACAGCTGTTCGGTCTCTGCTAGATTTTCGGCATTGATGTCAGACAAGGCAAGGTGACAGCCAGCTTGGGCTAAGTTTAGCGCCAACGCGCGGCCTATGCCTGAGCCGGCACCGGTAATGGCGGCAACATGCCCAGCATAGAATTTAGTGAGTAGTGACTCATCGATATGGGGTGCCATAAGCGGAGTGATGGGCGACAAGCGCTGTATCAGTGGCTGGGTAAGCTGCTCTAATAAAGGGTGTTGAGGGAGGGTTAGGCGAATTGACATATTGCTGATCATCCATGAATTAAAAAAAGAAGGGATTAAATCTGTCTTTCATCATAAGCCAGTTGCTGCGCAGTGACAATAAAAAAACGCTTACCGGTAAGGTAAGCGTTTTTTTTGAAATATAACCGCCAAGCTTAAGCAATCTTAGGAGCCGCGCCCTCATTAATGACGCTTTCATCCACCACGACTGTTTTGGCATCACTCATAGAAGGCAGCTCATACATGGTATCAAGCAGCGCATTCTCTACAATTGAGCGCAGACCACGGGCACCGGTCTTACGCTCCATGGCTTTGTGAGCGATGGCCTTTAAGCCTTCCTCAGTAAAGGTTAGCTCAGCATTTTCCATTTCAAATAAATACTGATACTGCTTCACGATAGCATTTTTCGGCTCGGTTAGAATCTGCATTAAGGCATCTTCATCCAGCTCCTCTAAAGTCGCAATCACAGGCAGACGGCCAATTAATTCTGGAATTAAACCGAATTTAATCAAATCTTCTGGCTCAACTTGCTTAAACAGCTCAGACAACTGCTTGCCATCTTCTTTTGATTTCACTTCAGCGTTAAAACCAATGCCTGTTTTCTCAGTACGCTGCTGAATAACTTTATCTAGACCTGAGAAAGCACCACCGACAATAATCAAGATGTTGCTGGTATCTACTTGAATAAGCTCTTGGTTCGGATGCTTACGGCCACCATGGGGTGGAATAGCAGCAACAGTACCCTCAATCAGTTTAAGCAGCGCTTGCTGTACGCCTTCGCCCGATACATCACGGGTGATAGACATGTTCTCGCCTTTTTTACTGATTTTATCAATTTCGTCAACGTAGATAATGCCTTGTTCGGCCTTTTCTACATCATAATCGGCGGCTTGTAATAGCTTTTGTACGATGTTTTCTACGTCTTCACCGACATAGCCGGCTTCAGTTAGGGTAGTAGCATCCGCCATCGCAAAAGGCACATCTAGCATACGGGCTAAGGTTTGTGCCAGTAAAGTTTTACCTGAACCGGTGGGACCGATTAGCAAAATATTACTTTTTGACAGCTCAACCATGGCATCATCAGCGCCAATTTTGGCCTGTTTTCGGTCTTCAGCCAGTTTGGCGGCTACTTTTAGACGTTTGTAATGGTTATATACCGCAACCGATAAGGCTTTTTTTGCGGTCTCTTGACCAATAACATAGCTGTCTAAATGTTCGCGAATCTCTTTAGGGGTCGGTAGCTTTTTGGTTAACCAAGTATTCACCTCGCCTTCTTCTGAGTTGACAGCGTCCAGGTCACCCTCTTCAATTAAGTCTGTGCATAGCGCCACACATTCGTTACAGATATTGGCGTCATCAGCTGCGATGAGCTTTGCCACTTCGTCTTTCTTTTTACCACAAAATGAACACTGTGGTGTTTTGTCCTTTGCCATGCTTGGCGCTCCTTAATAATTGCATACTCTGCTATAGGTACAGGCTATCTTAGCCATTTAAGTTTACCCAGTAAGTGTTCCCATAGCAGAGCCATAAATTTGTGAATCGATAGCGTAAAGCTTTACTGCCTAAAGAGTAGGGTTGTTATTTTTCTTCTTCAGGACGACGCTCTAAGACTTCATCGACTAAGCCGTATTCTTTGGCTTCTTGGGCGTCTAGCCAGTAGTCACGCTCAACGTCTCTTTCGATTTTCTCTAATGGCTGGCCAGTACGTTCTGCCAAGATACGGTTTAGACGGTCACGGATTTTTAAGATCTCACGGGCATTAATTTCGATATCAGTGGCTTGACCTTGCGCACCACCTGAAGGCTGGTGAATCATCACTCGTGAGTTAGCAAGGGCATAACGTTTGCCTTTTTGGCCTGCAGCCAATAAGAATGAGCCCATGCTGTACGCGCCGCCCATACAAATAGTTGAGACGTCTGGTTTGATAAAGTTCATGGTATCAAACATGGCCAGGCCAGCACTTACTGAACCACCAGGAGAGTTGATGTATAGATGGATATCTTTATCAGGGTTCTCAGCTTCTAGGAACAGCATTTGAGCCACGATTAGGTTGGCCATGTTGTCTTCTACTTGACCGGTTAAAAAGATAACACGCTCGCGCAGTAGACGTGAATAGATGTCAAATGAACGTTCGCCACGCGCTGACTGTTCAACAACCATAGGTACTAAAGCCGCTTGAGGTACGCTTACTGTTGCGTCGCGCATGTCTCTTAATACCGCATCATGAGCCGCCACAAGCTGCTCAAAATGAGGGTTGTTTATGATACGTTCGATATCTTGTTGGGTGTTTGGGTGGTTCATAAATAATCCCTGTCTATTGGTCAATTTTACAATTTATAGTTAATAGTTTTAAGTTAGTGAAATAGGGGTGCAGCTTAATGTCATTATCATATGCTGACGGCACAGGCCTATGTTGTCTCTTTATATTTTGGGGTGCTCAGTAATAAATCAAGCATTAACCACACATTATCCTTGCTATCTTACTTTATGACAGACGATTAATACACCATTTTAGAGGCTATAAAGTGCAGATTGCTTTTAATAGAAAAGTCTAAACGCTCTGTTTAGACAAAAATGCCCTAACAATATTGTCAGGGCATTTTTTAATTAATAAGCTACTAAATCAAATTTACCTACTAAATCAAATCAACAGACTTAATTTAGCAAGTTTTAGGGCAAGCAATGAATTACATCATGCCTTGTTGCTGAGAAGCTAGAAGCTCTTGGTAACCTACTTCTTTGTCAGTTACTTTGCCTTGCTCAAGTAAGAAGTCAACCACTTGGTCTTCTAGAACCACTGACTCGATGTTAGCGCGCTGCTGAGCATCGTTGGTGTAGTATTCGATAACTTCAGCTGGATCTTCGTAGTTTTCAGCAGTTTCTTTGATGAAAGCTTCAACACGATCTTGGTCAACTTTAAGCTCGTTCTCTTCGATGACGCGTGATACTAGAACCCCAAGACGGGCAGCACGGATCGCTTGCTCTTCAAATAGCTCACGTGGCAACATGTCTTTGTCGATGCTGTTTGCGTTACCGCCAAACTGCTGAGCAAAACGCTGCATCATTAGGTTACGCTGACGATCTACTTCTTGATCAACCATGGCGCTCGGTACGTCAAATTCGTTTTTCTCAAGTAAAGCGTCAAAAGTTGCTTGCTTAACTTGGTTGCGAGCTGCGTTCTTAACTTCACGAGTCATGTTCTTACGAACGTCTTCTTTAAGCTGCTCTACGCCGCCTTCTTTAACGCCGAATAATTCTAAGAACTCTTCGTCGATTTCAGGAAGCTTGGCTTCTTCAACAGTTTTAACGTTGATTTTGAACTGAGCTTCTTTACCTGCTAAGTTTTCAGCTTGATACTCTTCTGGGAAAGTTACGTCGATGGTTTTTTCATCACCGGCTTTCATGCCAACGATACCATCTTCAAAACCTGGGATCATTTGACCGCTACCTAGCACAAGTTTGAAGTCTTCAGCTGCGCCGCCTTCAAATTTTTCACCGTCGATAGAGCCTTCAAAGTCGAAAGTTACTTGATCGCCTTCAGCGGCTTCCCCTTCTTTTTCAGCAAATTCTTGGCGCTGTTTGCGAAGGTTTTCAATCATAGTATCAACGTCTTCATCATTGATAGTTGCAGTGTGACGTTCTACTTCGATATCACTGATGCCTTCAACTTTGATTTCTGGGAACACTTCAACAGTGGCTTGATAAACTAAGAACTCGTCTTCAAGTTTTACGTCATCGATGTTTGGCATACCAACCGCACGTACGTTTTCAGCTTTGATAGCTTCAAATACTGTGTCACGAATTACGTCGTTGATAACTTCTTGTTGAATACCAGCACCATACTGCGCACGGATGTGTGAAACAGGCACTTTACCTTTACGGAAACCATCAATTTTGGCAGTTTTTGCCACATTGCGGATACGGCCTTCCACCTTGTTTTGAATTTGTTCAACAGGTACTTTAACTGTCAATTGTGTTTGGTTGTCATTTACCTTGTTGGTGGTAATCTGTAAATCTTTTGCCATGGTTATTAACCCTGTATGTTAATCGTTTGATTTTGATGATAAGCAATGCTCAAGTGATATCAGATAAATAAACTTGATATATCATCAATGAGAATCGCCAAGAATATAACGCTAAAACTGGTTTTTTGGTTGTAAAAAGCACAACCTTAAAGCCTATAAGCTAAATAGGATGGCTAACCCACAACCCAAACTATCGTCCATAATATATATGAGATGACTTTATATATCAGCGGAGCGACAATTAGGTATAAAAGAGCACCCTATTTAGCTTTTATTAGGTCTTTATCTTTATAAAGGCAGTCATTGCATCGGGCAGTTGCTAAGCTAGCAAAACTGTCATTTATGCAAAGTTTACTGCTATAAAATAATAAAAGTAGAACAGTATAGTCTATCAGCCAATTAAAGTAAAAATAAAGTAAAAATTACTCAATATGACGCTTTAGTTCGCGCTGTAAATCGCTTCAAAGGCAGAGAGTTATAACTGTCAAGCTCTATTGATTGGCCAGTTGTTGTAACAAGCTATTGATAGCTAGGCCACGGTGACTGATTTTGTTTTTTTGTTCAGCAGTCATGGCTGCAGCTGTGAGTTGTAGATCAGGCACCCAAAATAGAGGGTCATAGCCAAAGCCATTTTCACCTTGAGGTGCCTCTAAAATCTCACCTTGCCATAATCCTTGAGCAATAATAGGTAACGGGTCATCAGCATGACGTACCAAAGCCAGTACACAGACGAAATAGCCGGCAATAGGAGTGTTTGCTTGACGCAGGGGCTTTAGATCCGCAATGAGTTTGGCGTTGTTATTGGCATCGTTGCCATGCTCACCCGCGTAACGCGCTGAATAAATACCAGGCGCATTGCCTAAAGCAGGGACGCAAAGGCCTGAGTCATCGGCAATGGCGGGTAGGCCACTGATACGACTGGCATGACGCGCTTTAATAATGGCATTCTCAATGAAGCTAAGCCCATCTTCCACAGCATCGTCAATATTGAGCTCACCTTGCGGTACGATATCGATATTTAGATTGGCCGCATTAAATAAACGTTTGAACTCATTTAACTTTCCTTTGTTATTGCTGGCCAAGACCCACTGTGGGTTTGCAGTGTCTGAGTTGGGAGTAGCAGTCATATTAATGGTCCTTTAATTAAAAAACTGGCAATAATGAGAGTAGCGATTAATATTATTAATCATAGTAATTAAAAAATTAACTACGTGGCATAACATTCGGTAACTGAGTTAGCCCCCTGTCTTTGCTATACTATGTGACAAGATTTAGCAATTATAGTCTTTATTCGACAATTTCATACTGGCTTAACAAAGGTAGTATTAACTGTGGTTAGTAGCTTTCTCAATTAACTTGGGACAGCCGCTGAACAACTGCCAAGTTGTTTCGTAGAAAGTTGTCTCGTAAAACGGTAAAGAGTATGATTGTAACTATGCAAGAGCAAGGTTGGCTCTCTAGAGGAATAGAGAACAATGAGCTTGCATAGGTAATGGTATTTATATCAGATTTGCCTATATGGATTTGCTTGTTGTGAGCAAATAGTTATAAGCAAATATGAGCTAAAGCCATACCAATCAAGGATTTTTAATAACAATAAGCCACTTAGCCCGATGTTATATGCGCTTTAGCAGCAACATCCTAGCTCTTTAAATTCTAAATAAAAAAGTAGCTTAGAGCCGGGCTAACACAGCCAAAGGATAAAATAATATGTCAAACATTACTCTACCAGATCTTCCTTATGCAAAAGACGCACTTGAGCCACATATCAGTGCTGAAACTCTAGAATTCCACCATGACAAGCACCATGCAGCTTATGTAAACAAGCTAAATGAATTGCTACCAGGTTCTGGTCTAGAAGGTAAAAAATTAGACGAGATCATCACAGCAACTGCTAAAGATGACAGCAAACAAGGTATGTTCAACCAAGCTGCTCAAGTTTGGAACCACACCTTCTACTGGAACTGCATGACTCCAGACAATGGTGGTGGCGAACCTACTGGTGACCTAAAAGCAAAAATCGAAGAAGATTTCGGTTCATACGACAAGTTCCGTGAAGAGTTCAAAAACGCTGCAACTTCACAGTTCGGTTCAGGTTGGGCTTGGTTAGTAGCTGATTCTGTAGGCGGTAAACTGTCTATTATGAAAACTGCAAACGCTGATACGCCACTAGCACACGGTAAAGTAGCGGTTCTAACTTGTGACGTTTGGGAACACGCTTACTACATCGATTACCGTAACCGTCGTCCTGACTATGTAGATACTTTTCTAGACAAGTTAGTAAACTGGGACTACGCAAACGCTAAGTACAAAGGCCAAGACGCTGGTGTTGAAGAGTAATTAACTCAAAACTAATGCTAATGCGCTAAAGTCTTTGACTTAATGCAAAAAAAGGATGCCCTCGGGTATCCTTTTTTAATTTTAATTATTTATAAAGTTCTATAAAACTCTGAACTGTAAGTGCTCTAAAGCAGAGCGCAACATCTGGATATTATAATAGGCATGGGCCTTAGTTGAGTTTTGAAAAAATACATAAAGCTCATCGAAGTGTTGGCGCTGATTGGCAATGGCCTGAGCCCAGCTTTGCATCTCTTGTGGGGTATAGCGATAGTCATGACGTTCGCTTGCGGATAGAGCATTCCACCAGTTTAGGTTGTTACCATGCATTCGTAGATAGCCGGTACGCGTTTGCGGCTTCTGACCTTGGGTAAGGACCTGATTCTGACTGGTATTTTGGCCAGTACCTTGGGTAAATAATAATCTCGAATTAGGTAGACCATTGACTTGCGGGTAGTCAACACTGCACCATATAAGCCCAAACTGTTGAAAGCTGTGTTCTACTTGAGGGATGTGCCAGCTGGCATGTCGAAACTCAATAGCCAGAGGATAGTCACTAAACCAGTCAGCAAGTTTGGCCAGATACAGGCGATGGGATTGAGTTCTATCAAAGCCATGTGGGAACTGAATTAGCAAAGGTGCTAAGCAGTCTGCTTCAATTAAAGGTTGTAATGCCTCTATAAAAGCAGTGGCATGCTCGGCTGTGGCCTTTAAAGTATGGCTAAAATCTTGGTGCAGTTTAATAGCAAATTTAACCTTACCCTCAGATTTTCTGAGCATTCCCTCATAAGCTTTACGGCCCAGTGGGGCATAAAAGCTGCTATTAATCTCAACAGCGCCATAGTGCTTGGCGTACTCGGCCAAAAAGTCTGTTTTCTTAGTGCCAATTGGGTACAGCGTACCGATCATATCGGTATCGCTATATCCCCCGGTACCAAGATAAACAGTAGGGGTAAGGCCAGTGGAAGTGTTTGCGGTAGGAGTGATCATAAACGATAAGCTAAGCCAATTTCTATCGGCTGTCAAATGCCAGCTATTATTGGCTTATTTGTCGCCGCATTAGTAACTTGAGTCTTTAAAGCTACCTTAGATTCTAAAGTTATCTTAGACTTGAAGGCTATATCATATAGCATTCGTGAATGTATTGGCATTCAATGCTATAATTCTTTGTTTATGTCTTCAGTGATGCTTTCTTATATTACAAACCTTCCTGTAAGCCCAGTCGTTTACAGGCTCAGTTAGGTTTACTATTGATATAGGCCATTAAGCCCCTATCTATAAGCAGTAGCGAGTTATTACTATAGCTGTGCTATTTATAAGTACTTAATATTAGTCATAAGTACTTAATATGAGCGGTTTAACTTCAAATTAGTTGGTAGATTTTACATGAATCTCGTAGTCATCGGTGTGAACCATAAAACTGCCCCCGTCGCGCTGCGTGAACGGTTAGCATTTGTGGGCGGCGACATACAGGTGGCGCAAGCACAACTGCAATCTTCAACCGCAGGCAGCCTTATTATATCGACTTGTAATCGCACTGAAATTTATGCTTTAGCGCCCAATACACAAGCATTAGTATATCAAGTTCCCAGCGCAGACTCATCGGCTCCCCATTCACAAAACAGCCCTATCGAGCCTGTTACCACCGCCGAGCTGACAGAACAGCTGATTCACTGGTTGGCTGGCTTTAAGAGCTTACCCATTGAGCAGGTGCGTCCTTATTTATATGAGTATATTGATGGCCAAGCATTGACCCATTTGCTAAGGGTAGCCGCTGGGCTTGATTCTATGATATTGGGTGAGCCGCAGATTTTTGGTCAAATCAAACGCTCAGTGGCAGAAGCCAAAGAGTATGGCTATCTGACTAATCAATTAAGCTGGGTTATCGAGCAAATATATGCTGGGGCAAAAAGAGTGCGCAATGAGACAGGTGTCGGCACTCAAGCTATCTCCTTAGGGTATGCGGCCTCAAAGCTTGTTACCCAAATCTTCGATAAACCGCAAGATGCCACTTTTTTATTGGTAGCAGCTGGTGAGATGAACCGTTTAGTGGCTCAACATATTGCTGCGCTTGGTGTAAAAAGAATTCTAATCTGTAACCGTACCCCACAACGAGCTCAAGCCTTGGCACAAGAGCTGCAACGTCCCGGATTACAGATTGAAGTGCACGCCTTAAGTGAGCTGGATAATTTATTGTATCAAGCCGATATAGTCAGTAGCTGTAGCGGTAGTATGGACATGCTTATCGATAAGAATATGACCCAGCGAGCCCTGAAAAAACGTCGTTATAAGCCTATGCTAATGGTGGATCTGGCCGTGCCGAGAGACATTGATTCCAATGTAGGCAAGCTGGATGATGTGTACTTGTATTCCGTTGATGATCTGCAACATGTTATCGCCGGTAACCTAGAAAAGCGTCGTCAAGCTGCAGTTGAAGCCGAGCTTTTGGTCAGTCATTTGGTGGTTGAAATCGAGCGCCGTTTCCAAGTGCGCAAAGTGGGACAAGATATCTATGAGTATCGCAATACCAGCCAACAAAAAGCCAATATAGTATTGCAAGACATGCTGCATCAATTAAGGACTACAGACAGTAGCCCCGAGGAAATGATGATAGAGCTGACACGCCGCTTGACGCAAACCCTCTCTCATGCCCCTTCCTCCTTAATGCGGCGTGTGGCTCATGATGGAAATTCTGAGATGCTAGATGTGATAATAGAAGGGCTGAAAGAAGCTTATCGCAAAAAATAGCAGGCCATTGTCGTTGGTATAGCTGATGCAAGAAATAAAAAAGGAGTGCTTATAAGCACTCCTTTTTTATTAAAAACTTATTTACTAAGAGCTGTTATTAAAATGAGGGATGCATTAAGGCCGATAAAAAGTGGGGTAATACATTTGGAGATAATAAAATAGTTGCCAATACTCCGAAGCCGCCTCCCCATAAGTGGGCCAAATGATTGATATTCGAGTTGCCTTTTTTATTGGCATGAATGCTATACGCCACATAAGCGATAGCAAAGACGATGGCTGGGATCGGCACAACCCCAAACAGATATAACATATTCCAAGGGGCCATTAAAATAAACGAGAACAAGATGGCTGATACCCCGCCTGATGCGCCTAAGCTACGATAACGGGGGTCATTCTTATGTTGTAAATAACTGGGAATCATGGCCACGATAATGGCAGCTAAGTACACAGCCAAAAAGCCAAAGCCACCCAAGAACTGATTAAAGAATCCTTCTACTACTCGACCAAAGAAATACAAAGTGAACATGTTGAATAACAGGTGAGTGCTGTCAGCATGGATAAAGCCGTGGGTAATAAAACGATACCATTCCCCTTTATTAACTGCAGGCGGATAAAAGATAAGCTTGTCCATAAGCCCGTCTTTTTGCCAGGCCAATAAACTGATAATAACGGTGATAATAATAATTAAAGTAGTATGGCTGCTTAATAAACTGTTCAAGGTGAATCCTTACTGGAGAAAATGGGGTATTAAAAAATAGCTTGATAACTGGGTTGATAATTGGGCAAATGTTTGGGCTGATAGGGAGGTTAATATGAATGATTAGATTTTAGCTTAGCGTTGGAAACTAGGTTTCTAGCTATCCTATTAAATAATTACCTCATTAATATGACTAAATTATAGAGAAATATTTTATCAGTTTGTGACCAAATGATGACTCTGTAACAAGCCTTAACTGAGAATTTACCTGAATATAACGTACAAATCTTAGAGATAATGTATTGTAGTACACAAGTTTGGTAAATAAAAAAGCTTAACTTAATTAACTTGTCTCAAACCTCTACGACTTAATCGTATTCACTAGTCAAAAAATTAATTTAAAAAAATTAAAACTTAGTGAGAAAAGAGGGATGATTTATTTACATTTACCAGGCATTTTTTCACTATTTAGGAGAGTATTCAATGGATATCATTGGTCATTTAGCCCGTACCGTTACCCCTGCTGTTTTAGGGGACAATCATAACCCTCAAAACGAAAGCTTATTAAAACAGTTTTATGCTTTATTTGCCGCGAAACTTGCGGACAACGATAGTTATAATCGTCTTGGTACTCAAGAGATTAATCGTGAAGATTTAGGTCTATTTGATCGTTTATGGACCGATGAAGGCCAAAAAACAGAGATTGCTAATGAGTTAGCGGCTCATAATAATGTTGATATTATTTCTGTAAAAGGCCTATTGGCTTCTGCAGCTCCTTTGGCTTTTAATGAAATTAAAAGTTTAGCGGGCAGCACTCCAATCCCTCAGTTCCTACGTGAGGACTTAAGTTCTTTCCGTGACCATATCCCAGCTTGGGCTACTGCTGTATTGCCAGCAGGTTTGTTAGGTGCAGGTGTTGCCGGTGCAGCTAATGCGGCACATACTCACACCACTACTAATGCAGCTCATGCCAATACGGCTGGTCATCGCATTTCAGATACGACCAGTACTGCTCCTTTGCAGCGTGAAGAAAAAGAAAGTGGCGGTTTCTTAAAGGCATTGCTACCTATTATTGGTTTAATTATTTTAGCGGCTCTAGCGTGGGCACTATTAAAAGGTTGCCAAAAAGATCCAGCTCCAGTAGCCACTCCAGAGCAAACTATGCAGCAGCCTGCTGAAACTGCGGTAACAGGCAATACAGAGCTTGACCCTGCAGTATTAACACTAGCAACAGGCTCAGGTAATGAGTTATTTGCTTGTCGTATCACTGCCGGTAATGATGACCTAGGTAATACAGTTACCAATGCAGTGAAAGATGTGTTCGGTGCTGGTGCTGATGATTGTCGTGCTGAAGTTTATAGCAACGTTGCTACCGATATGCCTGCAGCAGCTCATTTAGGTGCCATTTTACCACTGGTTAAAAATACACCTAATGTTAACGTAATCATTGAAGGTAATGACGTACGTATTGATGCGCCAGACCAAGCTCAGCTTGATAAGCTAGTAGCCGATATTAAAGCAGCTGCTCCTGATCTTAACGTTATTGCAGCAGGTCCTCTAGATTTAGATGCTGAAATTGAGCAAAGTATTGCTGACTCAACTGCAGCAATGGATAACTTAGGCGACAACCCAAATCCTAAAGATGTGGCGCGTGCTTTAAGCCTACAAGTTATCAACTTCGCAGTAGATAAAGCGGATATCCCAGAAGCTAACAAAGCTGTACTAGACCGTGCAGTAGAAGTTATGAAAAATGTTCCAGAAATGGAATTAATGATTCTAGGTCATACCGATAGTGATGGTGACGACTCTTATAATAAAGAGTTATCACAACGCCGTGCAGAAGCAGTAAAAGCTTATTTAGTATCTAAAGGTGCTGATGCTTCTAAACTGATGACCAAAGGTATGGGTGAAACAGATCCTATCGCTACTAACGAAACTGACAATGGTAAGTTCCGTAACCGTCGTATTGAATTTACAGTATATGACGAAACTGCAATGGGTACTCAAGAAATTGAAGTAACTCAAGATGCAGCGAACGTAGCAGAAACGACTGATGTAGAAGTGGCTACAGAAGCTGAAGCTCAGTAATTAGCCTTTGACTTATAGAGTTATTGATGACCTGTATTAGCCAAAATTATTAGCTAAAAGCAGATCAAGTTAAGTACCTAGTTAAACTAAGTACTTCATCAAAAAAAAGACCGCCCTCAAAGGGCGGTCTTTTTTGGTTTTATGGATTTAAATATTAGACCTTTTATCACCAGTCGCCGTAAAACCACCCACTTCAGGGGGTGGATATAAGGCGACACACACTGTCGTAAGAAGTCGTTAAAGGGTTGTAAGTCAAAATTAAACTTGCCATACTAAAGGCATGAAAACCCTCAAGCTACGCATTAAAGACAAACACATAAAAGAGCTGAATCGTCTAAGCGGTTCGGTGAACTTCGTGTGGAACTATATTAATGCGCTAAGTTTTGAGCATCTAAAACGTACTGGTAAGTTTTTTAGTGCTTATGATTTAAGCCAATACACCAAAGGAAGCGGTGAGTATTTAGGCTTGCACAGTCA
>NZ_FUGE01000215.1 GCF_900162825.1 Psychrobacter piechaudii | reverse complement strand
ACCTTTGGTGTACTCACTTAGATCATAAGCACTAAAAAACTTACCGGTACGTTTTAGATGCTCAAAACTTAACGCATTGACATAGTTCCACACGAAGTTTACCGAACCGCTTAGACGATTCAGCTCTTTTATGTGGTTGTCTTTAATGCGTAGCTTGAGTGTTTTCATATATTCAGTATGGCAAGATTAATTTTAGCTTACAACCCTTTAACGACTTCTTACGACAGTGTGTGTCGCCTTATATCCACCCCCTGAAGTGAGTGGTTTTACGGCGACTGGTGATAAATCAACAAGGGCGGCGGATCAAATAAGCTTAGTAGTTGCTGTGGATAGTCTGTATCCTGTTGAAACAGCATCTGGAACTCACCAGCTGCCATGCGCTGTTCAAGCTGAGTAATAAACTGCGTATCTTTATTAGCATTGGCCTGCTTATGCCGCTCAAGATGCTTTTTATGAATGCCTAGATTTTGCCACTGACTCATTCATGCCTGCTTGCAGTGCCACTTGCGCCGTCTCAAAATGAGCAATCAATTTATAATAGGCAGATAAGGAGGTATTTACTCGTTGCCATAACAGCAAACTAGCACTCTGCTCTTCGGTTAGGCTAGATTTTATTTCTGAGTTTTTGCTAACAGTGTCTTCAAGCTGTACAGCTGTGGGCATAAAGCCGCCTTAAATAATGAATTTATATCAAACAGGTGGCTTAATTTGTCCAACTCTCCTTACAGTATAAAGTAAATATTAACTAATAAAGCAGTTAATACCAATTCTAAAAAATAACACTCAAGTCGCACCACTCCCGCTGAGTGATAGACCTAATTAAGTTAGTCTCATTACACAATGCATTCCAAGCGTCACATGCCGCATCGACAATCGCATCATAACTCTCAAAACAGCGATTAGATAACCAATGCTGTTTAAGGTACTGCCATACCTGTTCAGCAGGGTTAAGTTCAGGT
>NZ_FUGE01000123.1 GCF_900162825.1 Psychrobacter piechaudii | reverse complement strand
TGGCAGAATTTTTTTTTGACCTACGAACACAAACTGATAAAGAATGGGTATTCATTGACGGAAGTTATGTACGGTGTCATCAACATGCAAGTGGAGCTCAAAGCTTTAATCGTGCTATCTGCATGCCAAACTTGGTTCCACCTGTTAAGAATACCAGTGACGCTTTAGCCTATCGCGAGCGTATTTTGCAAGCTTTACAGCAAGCAGACATTGAAGAGCGCTATAAGCAATCTTTTGATCCTAGAATGACGCTTTATCTGACTGATACCACCACAGTTGCTGATATTCAACAAGCGGCAGAATCAGGCATTGTCCAAGCCGTTAAGCTATACCCTGCTGGAGCAACCACAAACTCAGCCGATGGGGTTACTAACCTAAGCGCTCGTAATGATGTGTTTGAGGCCATGCAAAAGCATGGATTGCCGCTACTTATCCATGGTGAAGTGACCGACTCTCACGTGGATATCTTTGACCGTGAAAAACAGTTTGTTGACACCACTTTAAATAACTTAGTGACTCAGTTTCCTGAACTAAAAATTGTGGTAGAGCATATCACCACAGGCGATGCGGCCGACTTCGTATTATCGCAAGGTGAGCATGTGGCAGCCACTATTACCCCGCAGCATCTCCTATTTAACCGTAACCATTTACTGGTAGGCGGCGTAAAACCGCACTTCTACTGCTTACCTATCTTAAAGCGTCAACAGCATCAGCAAGTCCTGCTTGATGTGGCCACCAGTGGTAACCCTAAGTTTTTCTTAGGCACTGACTCTGCCCCTCACGCTACTCATACCAAAGAAAATGCTTGCGGCTGTGCCGGCTGTTATTCAGCATCTATCGCCCTACCTTTATACGCCACAGCTTTTGATAGTGTGGGTAAGATTGACCGTTTAGAGGGCTTTGCCAGTCAATTTGGGGCACAGTTTTATGGCCTACCAGTGAATGAAGAGTGCATAACTTTGGTCAATGAGCCGATGCAAGTGCCTGATAGCTACGCTTATATGGATCAAAAAACGCTAACGCCATTGATGGCAGGCGAGACCTTGCCGTGGTCTATTAAACACGACTAATCCCTTTTAAGCTTTTAATAAGCGATTTATGAGCTTTTAATTTAGTGGCTTAGTTTAGCTCTAAGCCCCTCCTTTATTTGACACTATATAATGCGATTTTGATTTATGACTCACTCTAATGTAACTGACGATGCCTACCAAAATGACAGTAATAGCGAACCAAGAGTTTGTAGCAACACCTCATCTAACGAAAGCAGTTCAGATGTTACCAGTGCAGAACAAACCACCAATGGTAATGGCTTTGCTCAGCAGCCTGTCCTAAAAATGGTGGATCGTTTCCGTAAGTTTCTGCCTGTCGTTGTGGATGTGGAAACTGCCGGTTTCGATGCCAAAACTGACGCGCTTTTGGAATTGGCCTGTATTCCCATTATTATGGATGAAGAAGGCAGATTTATCCCTGGTGAGCCTTTAAACGCTCATCTTAATCCCTTTGAAGGCGCCAATCTTGAGCAGCGTGCTTTAGACTTCACGGGAATTGATCCCAATAACCCAATGCGCAAAGCCATTGCTGAAGAAGAAAAACCTGCCCTACGTCGTATCTTCAAAGAGCTAAAAGCGGTGCGTAAAGAAAACGACTGTATGAAGTGTATCTTAGTTGGCCATAACGCCCACTTTGACCTATCCTTCTTAAATGCGGCCATTGAGCGTACCAACAGTAAAAATCACAACCCATTTCACCAGTTCTCAGTATTAGACACAGTGACCCTATCAGCTCTAGCCTTTGGTCAAACAGTTTTGGCCAGAGCCTGTAAAGCTGCTGGTATCGAATTTAGTGGCACAGAAGCCCACTCGGCTCTTTATGATACCCAGAAAACTGCTGAACTATTTTGTCATATCCTAAATAGTTATCCGATGCTAGAAAATGCCATGCACAATTTAGTATCTGAAACTGAAGAGGAAGCAGAATCTTAAACTCAGGGCTAACAGAAACAGACTCTAAACCTATTAAATAGGGGCAAACAACCCCAGCAAATCAGGGGTTTGACTTTTTTTTGCAAAATTTTCACTTTTTTCAAAAAAAAGGGTTGACACCCCATAGGTTAATCATTAGAATACGCACCACTTCGACATTAACGGTGAAAGCGGTCGAAGTGGTCTGTGTCCCGTTCGTCTAGAGGCCTAGGACCCCGCCCTTTCACGGCGGTAACAGGGGTTCGAATCCCCTACGGGATACCACTATTTTGTGTTATCTAAGTGAGCATTATCCGATTGATAACTGCTTGCGAAAAAAGCCAAACTCTTTGAGTTTGGCTTTTTTTTATGTCTTTTTTATCTCTTAGTGTTGAAGGCCGGATTTATAGTTTGTTAATTTTATGGCCTATGAAACAGCCTATTGAAACCTCTATTAAATGAACATCAGCCTCTTGCTAACGACTGCTAAGAATACTCTCGATTAGCGTTAAGTCTTCTGCATACGTTAGCTTCAAATTTTGATTATTGCCCGGCACTATCTTAATGGCATGACCCATGGCTTCAAATGCACTGGCTTCATCGGTAATCATCAACCCGTTGCCTGCCACATAGCTCAAAACTTGGAGTAATTTAGCCGCTCGGAACACTTGAGGGGTCTGAGCCTGCCATAGACTACTTCGATCAATGGTAGCCTGAATATCGCCCTCTACGCTCACCTTCTTTAGCGTATCTGCGACAGGAACCCCCAAGATGGCCCCATAAGGGTGCTGCATCGCCGCCTCTATCACCAAATCGATATGCTTGGCCAAGACACAAGGGCGCGCTGCATCATGAATCAGAATCAAATCCTCATCTTTTGCCCCAGCAGCAAACACGGCCTCTACTCCAGCCTGCACTGACTGCCAACGCTCAGCACCTCCTTCAGTGAAAGTCACAGGAATACTAAAGTCTAAGTCTTTGGCAACGCTATCGTCTTTGGCAATGACCAAAAGCAGCTGCTGGATATAGCTGCTGGCCGCCAAAGCGGTGACGCTTTGCTGCAAAATGGTCTTACCATGTACTGGCGTATACTGTTTGGGAATATCAGAACCAAAGCGGCTGCCCTTGCCAGCGGCGACAATTAGACTAAATACTTTGGGTGAGGTGGAATCTGGGAGGGCTGAGGCAGAGGTGGTTGCAGTCAAAATTAATCACTTTTGAATTGATGAAATAATAAACGTTACACTCTTAAACGTTAAACCCTAAGGAATACTTTCAATGGCATCTTCTGGATTAACAGGCGGTGTTGGCTGATTGGTATGAGTCACCGGAGCCGTAGATAATTGCACGAAGGTCTCACCTGGTTTAATCAAACCTAGGTCTAAACGAGCATGCTCTTCAACAGCTTCTAACCCATTTTTTAAATCATTCACATCAGCACGGAGTACTTTATTCTCATCCATCTTCTGATCATTCATCTGCTGCTGCACGGCCATTTCTTCATGCAGTTGCTCTAACCCTGCGCGCCCACTTTTTCCTAGCCAATACTGATACTGCAAGCCTAGCAATACCGCAACAGCAATTAAGAACAACATAAATTGGCTAAAATATTTCATAAGAGGACTTAGGATAAATTAAACAGTGAGCATGAATATGAAAGTGTCTGAGAATACAATACGACTACTCATAAAAGTATAACAGTATCTGTGCAGTCTATAATAGCAAGATTGAGTGGAATCCTAAGGACAGCCACTCAATCTACTAGTCACTCTAGACAACTAATTTAATAAAAACTAGCGGTCTGATTAGCCACGTAAGCCGATGAACTCTTCACGACCACGGTAGCTGGCACGAACTTGTTGTTCGATACGTAATAACTGGTTGTACTTAGCCACACGGTCAGAGCGGCATAGAGAACCTGTTTTGATTTGACCGGCTGCAGTACCTACTGCTAAGTCAGCAATAGTGCTGTCTTCTGTCTCACCTGAGCGGTGTGAGATTACTGTAGCATAGCCATTTTTCTTAGCTAGGTAAATGGCATCTAGAGTTTCAGATAAAGTACCGATTTGGTTAAACTTAATCAAGATAGCATTGGCAATGTTCTTATCAATACCTTCTTGTAAAATAGCTGGGTTAGTTACGAATAAGTCATCACCTACCAGCTGTACTTTGTCACCTAATTTACTGGTTAAGTAAGCCCAGCCTTCCCAATCTGACTCATCTAGACCGTCTTCGATAGAGATAATTGGATACTGTTCCGTTAGTCTTACTAGGTAATCAGAGAAGCCTTGGCTGTCAAAAGTCTTGTTACCCTCGCCCGCTAAGATGTACTGACCATTTTTGTAGAATTCACTGGCTGCACAGTCTAGCGCTAAGTGAATGTCTTTACCCGCTTTATAACCTGTTTGCTCAATCGCTTGTAGAATAACAGTAATCGCTTCTTCGTTACTGCGTAGGTTTGGTGCAAAGCCACCTTCATCACCCACAGCTGTGTTTAAACCTTGAGCTTTAAGAACTGACTTTAAGCTATGGAAAATTTCAACACCAGCACGAAGGGCTTCTGAGAAGCTGCTAAAACCTGTTGGCTCAATCATGAACTCTTGGATATCTACTGTGTTATCTGCGTGCTCACCACCATTTAAGATGTTCATCATTGGCACTGGCATGGTCAATGAAGTTTGACCACGTAAATTTGCTATGTACTGGTGTAATGGGATGTTTTGTGAGATAGCAGCGGCTTTAGCAGTCGCTAATGACACCGCTAACATAGCATTAGCACCTAAGTTGTCTTTATTATCAGTACCATCAAGCTCGATCAGAAGGTTATCAATGGCTTGCTGATCTGTGGCATCACTTTCTAGTAAAGCGCTTCTGATTTGACTGTTTACGTTAGAAACGGCTTTGATAACCCCTTTCCCTAAGTAACGAGACTTATCACCATCACGTAGCTCTAGGGCTTCACGTGAACCAGTAGAGGCGCCACTTGGTGCAGCTGCACGGCCCATCGAACCGTCTGCTAAAATAACATCGGCTTCAATAGTTGGGTTACCACGTGAGTCTAAAATCTCACGAGCACGAATGTCTTGAATTTCAGTTGCGTTAGTAAAAGTTTCTGCGTACATAGCGTCTACAAGCCTCTTTAATTAAGTAATAAGAATAAATTTCGAGCAGGTTACCCAAAGCAATGCGGGTTACTCAAGGGAGTTCTTAACGTATTTTTTTGTGAAAAATAATTTGGCTAATGATAGCACAAATTCCCAAATTCTAGGATGTTTCAAATCGATTACCAAGCAATTATCTATAAATAAAAGGGCTTATTGATGAGCATTTACCAAAAACATAAGCCCCAGCAATTATTGCTACAACTTAAACCTTATGGCGGGTCAAGCGAAGGGCGTTCATTAATACCGAAATTGAGCTTAATGCCATGGCCGCAGCAGCAATCATCGGGTTTAATAAGCCAAAAGCCGCCAAAGGAATGCCCAAACAGTTATAAACAAAGGCAAAAAATAGGTTTTGCTTAATATTACGCACGGTGGCCTTGGCAATGTCTACCCCTGAGTGCACCTGCATAATCGAGTCACCCATTAATCTGGCTGAGGCACTGTGCTTGGCCACCTCTGTCCCTTCTAACATAGCAAAGCTGGCATAAGCTGTGGCCATTGCCGGCGCATCATTAACCCCATCCCCTACCATAGCCACTTTATGACCCACTGCTTGGTGCGCCTCAATCCACTGCGCTTTATCACGAGGTTTAAAATGACCATGGGCCACTTGGATATCTAAATCATCAGCAACCTGCTGCACCACTGATGGCTTGTCACCACTTAACAGTACCACTTCTAAGCCATCTTGCTTCAAGGCTTTAACCGCTTGAAGACTTTCTTCTTTTAGCTCATCGGCCAAAGCAAACATACCCAGCGGCATTCCCTCGACACTGACTGCAATGGTACTGGCTATTTGCCATACTTTGGGCAATGTTTTGGGCAGTTTTAAGCCCACAAATTCAGGAGTGCCTACTTTTACCTCACCAAAGCCTTCTACGACAGCTTTTACCCCAAGCCCAGATACCACATCCACCTTATCAGCTACAAGCAGAGGTATGTTCTTAACTTGAGCGGCATTTACCACAGCCGTTGCTAAAGGATGGCTGACATGGGCTTCGACACTGGCGGCTAACTGAAGTACATCATCTGCTTTAATTGCTTTGTTGACCATCATTGAATCAACAATATGCGGCTTACCTTTGGTCAAAGTACCGGTCTTGTCAAACACAACCGTATCTACACTACCGGCCATCTCTAAGCTTTGAGCGTCTTTGAACCATACCCCATGACGAGCCGCCACGCCCATGCCGGCCATAATGGCCGCCGGAGTAGCTAGCCCCAATGCACAAGGACAGGCAATAACCAGAACTGACACCGCATGCAAAATAGCTTTGTCCATTGCCCCGGTAATAGATAAGGTCAACCCAAACGTGACCAAGGCAATCAGGACCACCACCGGCACGAATACCGCCGCTACTTTATCCGCCAGACGTGCCAAATCCGCTTTACTACCTTGAGCCTCACTCAGGGCCTTTACCATATCACTTAACTGAGTATCACTGCCTTTTGCGGTAACTTGATAGTTGAGGCTACCGTTTTCAACCATGGCACCAGCCAGCACTTTATCGCCTTTATTTTTGGTAACAGGAACCGACTCTCCGGTTAAATGACTTTCATCACACCAGCCTTCGCCTGAGATGACAATGCCGTCTGTTGCCACTCGTGACCCTTGCTTAGCGCGCAATACATCCCCTTGTTGCACTTCATTTAAATTTACCTGCTCAAAGCTTAATTCTGCATCTCTGGTCTCAGGCTGTATTGCTTGCTGCGGTTTACCAGTAACCAATCTCTCCACTGTGGTGGGTGTCAGCTCTAGTAGCAGATTAATGCTATTTAGGCTGTGCTTCTTGGTACGCTGCTCTAAGTATTTACCCAGCTTAACGAAAGCGATAATCATCACTCCGGCCTCAAAGTACACCGGAACATGAGCCGCACTATGGCTGGTAATTTCTGACCAACTTAAGGCGAAACTACTGCTATCTAATAGGTTGACGCCTAAGCTCTCTAACCAAATATAGGTAGAATAAGCCCAAATGGTTACCGTCCCAATAACCACCAATACATCCATATTGGCCAGACCACCTTTGATAGAAGCCCAAGCACTACGGTAGAAAGGACCGGCCAATCCTAGCTGAACAAACGTGGCCAATAGAAACTGTATCCATAATGCCGGCATCCAGCTCATCCCTTGACCTAGCATCATGCCTGCCATACCGATCAAAAAAGGAATCATACAAATCCAGATCAGCACCAAGCGCCAATCCATAGATTTATCCGCCGCCTGAGGGATTTGGTTATCCGTCATAGGCACTGCAGTAAATCCTGTCTTACTGACCCACTCGCTAATCTGCGCGGCATTGGACTGACTGGCATCATAAGAGACGTTCAAAGTCTCGCCAGCAAAACTAACGCTTGCTGAAGCAATGGCTGGTTTTTTATTTAAAACCTTTTCGATACGAGTGGCACACGCTTGACACGACATGCCCTCAACTTGAAACTGGGCTTTCGCTAGGTTCTCAGTAGCGATTGGCGGTTTATTTTTAGCATTATTTTGATTGTTATTATCGTTATTTGTAGCTTGCGAAGTGGACATGACAACACCAAGGTTAACTAAGTGGAAATAAAAAGAAATAACTCGCGAAGAATTCTAGACAGGATGCGCCGTATAATCAATGGATGTAAGGATTAACTGTTTGCTAGGCCTTTTAAACTATTAGAATTTTGATTTATAAAATAAAAAGTTTAAAAACAAAAAAGCCAGCACAAAGCTGGCTTGTCGGGCTAATAAAACAAAATTATTAACCCTTTTGGCTTATTCGCCTGCAACTACCGCATCAAAGCCTGCCTCTTCAATAGCTTCTACTATAGCATCAACGGCTACTGCTGAGGAATCATAAGTCACTGAAGCTTTATTGCCTTCTAAATCTACTTCTACTGATTGCACCCCATCGAGCTGTGTTAAGGCGCTGTCAACGCTTTTTACGCAGCCACCACAAGTCATACCGTCGATATTAATTACACGCGTCTCTGTACTCATTATCTACTCCTTATGATTCTTTATAGTTTTGGCTTATATTTAATTTATATTCTACTTGATGCTAACTAGTTTTTTGGATTGGCAGGAGCATCCATTGGAAAAGGCTGAGTGACATAATCTACCATACTGACGGCCGCCTTAATAGCATGGATAGAGGTTTTGGTATCTTCAAACTGCACAACACCTGTGTCAGTCTCAGGGGACAGTTCGGCTGATTGAACACCATCGATATTTTTTAAGGCGGTAATGACGCCTTGAATACCTTCAGCATCATCTATATTTTCGATACTAAATTGGACCTGTTGAATGGCCATACTGCCCCCTCTGAGTTATTTATAAGTTATTTAGTGGATTAATTATAGGATTAACTTAATATCAGCCTATTAGATTAGTGAGTATCTAATACGCTAAAGCCTTTTACCAAATCATCGATCTGTTTTAACTGCTTTAAGAACGGTTCTAATTGGCTCATTCTTAACGCACAAGGACCATCACATTTTGCTAATTCTGGCTCTGGATGAGCTTCTAAAAATAATCCTGCTAGACCTGTTGCCATGCCCGCACGAGCCAAGGTGGTAATCTGCTCACGGCGCCCACCAGCACTGTCACTGCGCGCACCAGGCTGCTGTAAGCTGTGCGTCACATCGAAAAACACGGGCACATCCATCTTTTTCATAGTATCAAAGCCAAGCATATCTACCACTAGGTTATTGTAACCAAAGGACGTACCACGCTCACAGAGGATAATTTTATCATTGCCTGCTTCTAAGCATTTATTGATGATATGGCGCATCTCATGGGGGGCTAAAAACTGTGCTTTTTTGACATTAATGATGGCCCCAGTTCTTGCCATGGCTTGAACTAAGTCTGTTTGGCGGCTTAAAAAAGCAGGTAACTGAATGATATCGGCTACTTCTGCCACTGGCTCAGCTTGGTATGGCTCATGCACATCGGTAATAATTGGCACCTTATATTTTTCTTTGATTTGACCCAACCAATCTACACCTTTTTCTAGGCCAGGACCACGGTATGAATTTAGGCTAGAGCGGTTGGCTTTATCAAAGCTTGCCTTAAAGACATAGCCAATGCCCAAACGATTACAGATATCGATGTAACCCTCGGCAATTTCAAAAGCCAATTCTTTTGACTCTAATACGTTCATACCGCCAAACAGCACAAAAGGCTTATCATTGGCGATGGTCATATCATTTAATTGAATTTGTGATTGTGCTTGAGTTAATGCAGTCATAAAGGTCTCTTTTTTTATTATCTAAATGTTCTAAATCCGACTAAATATTCTAAATCTGAACGGTCTAAGTATGAACTTTCTAACTTTAAAAGGCGATATATGGATTGTAGTACAAGCTAAGTCAAATACAAACCTTATGTACAAAACACCAAACTTAGCTTAAGAAACAAAAAAGAGGTTAGGATAGCCCAACCTCTTTTTATAAAACGGATTATCAAAACAAAAACCCGTTTGCTTGTCATTCACTAATTGCTATCAGCTTACTTTTGGTTTTTTATTGCCGCTTCTATAAAGCTTGCGAATAAAGGGTGACCAGTTCGTGGCGAGCTGGTAAACTCAGGGTGGAATTGCACCCCGATAAACCAAGGATGATCGGCAATTTCTACTGACTCAACCAAATGCTGTTTGGCAGAGTAGCCTGAGATGCTCATACCCGCTTCTTCTAATGGCTCAATATAGCGGTTATTCATCTCATAACGATGACGGTGACGCTCAGTGATAATCTTAGAGCCATAGATTTGATGTAGCTTAGAGCCTTCCACCAATTCTGCCTTCTGACTACCTAAGCGCATGGTACCGCCTAAGTCTGAGTCATCATTGCGAACTTGTAACTCGCCTTTTTCATCTAACCACTCAGTGATTAGACCAATAATAGGCTCTTCGGCTTGACGATCAAACTCAGTTGAGTCGGCTCTTAGCCCTAACTTGTTGGTCGCAAATTCGATAACTGCCAACTGCATACCCAAACAGATACCCAAGAATGGAATATTGTTTTCACGGGCATAAGTGATGGCACGCATCTTACCTAATTTGCCACGCTCACCAAATCCACCGGGTACTAAGATAGCGTCGGCCTGCTCTAGTTGCTGAACTAGGCTGTCGTCAGTCTCTAACGCTTCAGCATCAACGTAATCAATCTCAACCTTAGTCTTGTGGGTAATACCTGCATGCAATAAAGCTTCGTTGATTGATTTATAAGCATCGGGTAGCTCTACGTATTTACCTACGATAGCTACAGTCACTTTACCTTCAGCATTCAACAGACGATCAACCACTTTATCCCAATCTGATAGATCGGCTTCTGGGGCTTCAATACCAAAGCGCTCTAGGATAATATCGTCTAAATCTTGCTCATGTAGCGTACGTGGAATCTGATAAATACTATCAGCATCTTCACATAAGATAACCGCACGCTCTTCTACATTGGTAAATAGAGCAATCTTGCGTCGGTTGTCCTCACCAATAGCATGCTCAGAGCGACAGATCAACACGTCTGGCTGTAAGCCAATTGACCGAAGCTCTTTTACTGAATGCTGAGTAGGTTTAGTCTTAGTTTCGCCCGCACTTGAAATGTAAGGCACTAAAGTTAGATGCATAAGCATGGCACGATTTCGACCCAGCTCAACTTGCATCTGACGAACCGCTTCCATAAACGGTAGTGATTCAATATCACCCACAGTACCGCCAATTTCTATAATAGCGATATCATGCCCTTCGCCACTGGCGTGAATACGGTGTTTGATCTCATCAGTGATGTGCGGAATAACTTGTACTGTGCCGCCCAAATAGTCACCACGGCGTTCTTTGTTCAATACAGTTTGATAGATACGGCCACTGGTAAAGTTGTTGGTTTTACTCATTTTTGAGTGGCGTAAAAAGCGCTCGTAATACCCTAGGTCTAAATCCGTTTCAGCACCATCCTCAGTAACGAATACCTCACCGTGCTGGAAGGGGCTCATGGTACCTGGATCAACGTTGATGTACGGATCCATTTTGGTCATGGTAACTTTTAGGCCACGTGCTTCTAATACGGCCGCTAAAGAGGCTGCGGTAATACCTTTACCTAGTGAGGACACAACCCCACCGGTCACAAATATAAATTTAGTCATAGTTTCAGTCTTAATGCGACAGTCGCAAGTTGGTAAAAAGAGATTTTACTAAATTTGAGGGAGAATTTACAGGGTTGACTTTGTATTAACTTTAAGATTGCAATTAGATAGGCAGGATATATTGATACACTCATCAAAAACCTTCAGATTTGAGCCTGACTATAGTAATACACAACAATTGTCAGGGGCATAGTGTAACAGTTTCTTGCTGTGTAGACGCATGAAAATAGGTATGGTTTTAGCAATCATTGCTAATTTAAAGTTTTGACCCATAAAAAAACTCATCCCGAAGGGATGAGCTTTTTGAGAATAAGATTCTAATTTAAATTAGAATTTGTATTCTAGACCGCCACCAACTGCGAACACTTTACCATCTACATTGTCATAATCAGCATCGTTTTGACCGATATAAGCATGAGCAATCATGTTTTTCTGATAGTAGTACTTACCACCTACAACGATTTGATCTGAATCAAATCCGTTTTGACCGTAAAGGTTAGAGGTGTTGTTATACTGTGCATAGATAGTAGCTGGCTTAGCAAAATTAGTTAGACCCATTTGAGCACTAACTACATAACCTTTTTCTTTCTTATCGCCGTAATCATAGTCAGCTTCTTGATATAAAGCACCTAGCGTTACAGGGAAACCTGAGTTGAAAGTAGCTAGGTCTAAAGTAGCGGTACCACGGATTAAATCACCACCGTTAAATTTGGTTTCGTATACTTTTTTACCATCTTCTAATTTAGGTGATCCATCAGCATTGAATACTTGGAATTCAACATCACTACGAAGGTTTAAGTCTTTTTCATAGGCAAGACCGAAAGTATAACCAGCACCTTGGTCAAACATTAATGAAGCACCCCAACCAGTGTTTTTCTCACCAGCATAGTCGTCGTCATTGCCATACATAGCAGCGAACTGTACTGGTACACCGTCAAATTTCGGTGCCATCCAAACGATAGAGTTTGAGATACGGCCACTGTCTGCCATGTTTAAGGCAGCAACTTTTTGCTCGTCGCCTAATTTAGTAGAACCTAAGTTATCCCAGTAACCTTCGTTTACTACTACGTTGTTGATGTAGTCCGTAGTTGATTGGTTTTTACCGGCACGGAATTCACCAAAGGTGTTGTTTTTTAGACCTAAGTAAGTATCACGGTTTTTGAAAGTTTGATGGTCATCACCATCTACATCAATACCGTATTCTAATTGGTACACTACGTCAGTATTAGCAGATAATGGCTCTGAACCTTTGAAGCCTACACGTGAACCTTGTGAGTTGATCTCAACACCATTCTCATCATACTTCTCGTTACCGCCTTTAAGCTCTTCATCAACGTAATCAGCTGTTAAAAAGATTTTTCCGTAAACGGTAGGAGCAGCGTTAGCCGCAGATACAGATAGAGCAGCAACAGCTGATGCTAAAAGTAGTTTTTTCATGGGGTAAATCTCCACTTTACAATTTTAGTTATGGGCTGCCCTAACAAGCTAACGCCCAGTTTCTTCCATAAAAGATCTAAACTTTACTTGTACCTAAAAAAAGAGACAAACTTAGTTAGAACTGACTTAAATATGATTATGGCAACATTATGTGACATATCTGTTAAATGAGTAACTGAATTTATCTATTCGTTTCATATTATAACGATACCCCACTCTCAACACTTTATTAGCAATTCAAACTGAAGAGGCGGGTTACCAAGCTTTTTATTTAAAATAAAACAGAAGTTATGCGCTAGGATCTTACG
>NZ_FUGE01000062.1 GCF_900162825.1 Psychrobacter piechaudii | reverse complement strand
TGTGCTGAGTGTGGCACATGGCATGATAGAGATATCAATGCTGCTAAGAACATCCTTGCGGTCGGGCTTGACCGTCTAGCTGTAGGAATCCCCTCGGTTTAGCGAGGGGAGGAAGTCAAATAAGAGTACGCTTAGCTTATTAATTCCTCTTTTTTAATGAATAATGATGGTTAGTTACTCTAACCTGATTTAAAACAGCCAGTTTCTTTTCGAGGAGACTGGCTTTTAATCTTATTGGGTCTCTATATATTTTATGTCAAACAAACAAACGACTCCTGTTGATAAGCAGCCCATGCCGGTGGCTTGGATTATGATGCTAGGGCTCATTGTGGCTATTGGTCCGTTATCGATAGATATGTATCTACCAGCCTTGCCAACAATGGCCAAAGATTTTGGGGTGAGTACCGCTCAGATTTCAAACTCGGTGCCGGCGTATTTTGTGGGGTTGGTTTTTGGTCAGCTTATTTACGGGCCATTAAGTGACCGTGTTGGCCGAGTAAAGCCTCTTTACTTTGGTATGACGTTATATGTTATCGCCTCACTAATATGTGCCACCACAGACAGTCAATATGTGTTGTTTGCTGCCCGTACGCTACAAGCCTTGGGGGCGTGTGTCGGTGCCGTGGTCACTCGAGCTGCCATTCGGGATACCATGCCACCGCGTCAAATGGCAAAAGCCTTCTCAATTATGGTTCTGGTCATGGGATTGGCGCCTATTTTAGCCCCGTCCTTGGGTGCTGCTTTTTTAAGGTTTTTTGATTGGCATGCTATTTTTTGGTTTTTAGCCGCTTTTGGGGTATTAAACCTGCTACTAACCAAGTTCTTTTTTAAAGAGACCTTAACAGAAGAAAACCGCAGCATTCGCCCCTTAAATACCATATTAGCTCAATATGTGGATCTGTTGAAAGATCCTTCTTTTGGTTACCCTGCTGTGGGCGCTGGACTGTTGATGGGTTCCATGTTTGTCTATATTAATGCTGCGCCAGAGTTACTGATGGATGGCTATGGGCTGACAGAAAGTCAATTTAGCCTTATATTTGGAATAAATGCCGCTGGATTTATTTTATTAACCCAAGTAAATCAGTTTTTGACCAACCGCTTCCGCCTTATTTCACTGCTGCGTTTTGGGGCCACGCTACAGACGATAGCCGCGAGTTGTTTGTTATTTTTAGGTGTGCTTTATGGCTCAGAAGCTTGGTTGCCCTTGGTGCTGATATGTATCTTCTTTTGTATTTCAGGCTTAGGGTTAACTCAGCCTAATGCTTCAGCGATTGCTTTAGCCTTTCAGAAGCATCGTGCTGGTATGGCCAGTGCCTTACAAGGCTCACTGATGTTCTGTGTGGGTATTTTTGGTGGACTTTTACTGAATCTATTTCCAGTCAATCCAGTGTTTAAACTGGGAGCAACCATGACGATATTAATGGGTTTGGGTACCTTTTCAGTGTACAGGGTAGATAGAAAGCTTAACTTGGATAGCGCGGACTGATACCGCCGATAATTAGAGTCGTAAAGCTCATTGAATTAAGATAAATCTATTAATTAAAAAGACCTTTTGGTATGAGCCGAAAGGTCTTTTTAGTTTTAATCTTCAATACTACCAAACTGGAGGACGCCATAAAGGACTGTGCCAGCCATAAGGACCGTAACCATAACGGCCATATCCCCAAGGATAGGGAGTGCTTAGATACTCCATATCTCGTTGGCGTAGATAGTAATAACGACCTTGATTGTAAGCCTCTTCTAGTTTCTCAATGTCCTGTAATGGGCACACCGGTTGCCAAGCGTAGCCCTCACGCCCCAGCTTATAGGCATTTAATTCGGTACAGAATTGTTTTAGGCCCTGTTGTCGTCCTTCTTCCCATAACACGCGATTAGGCACACTCCCTGGCACGGGCGTGCAGCTCTCTATATGTTTTGCAAAATAGGCTCCTGAACGGCCTACGATGCCATCGGCATAGCCAATCTCCGACCAGTTACCAGCTTGACATTGCTCAGGAGACAAGGCTTGAGTAGTAGCACATCCGGGCAGCAGGGCGAGGGCAGTGCTTAACAGACCACCGGCTAAAGTTATTCGCATTATATTCATGTGGGTTGCTCCTGAGTAAGAATGCCAAGGTAGGAAGTAATAAGGTAAGAAATGAACAGTTCCTAAAGCGCCTCTATAGATTAAAAACTATTAGATAGCTTTTTAAAAATATTAATAAATACCTTGGGTTAGGTGCTTATAGAATACTTTTCTTCTGTTATTATGTATGGTGACTCATTTAAGCAACAAAGTTAATAGTTAAATATTGAATTTACGTTAAATCACGTATATATAAGTAGTATAGGAAGGATAACCTAGTTTTTAAATAATAATAGGCATAATTATGAAGACAGTATTAGTGGCAAATCAAAAAGGAGGGTGTGGTAAAACCTCAGTGGCAATCACTTTGGCCGCCGCTTTAGCAAATCAAGGCCAAACCGTAGCGTTAGCAGATGCCGATCCCCAGAAATCTAGCTTACGGTGGTTAAAACAGCGCCCAGACACCGCCGCGAAAATTTATGCTGTAGATTGGCGAGATGAAGAAGAGATTGGCGAACTTCCCAAAAAAGCAGCCAAAAAGCTAGGTAAAAAAGATTGGTTAATTATTGATGCGCCAGGCTCGTTAACCGCTGATCATGCTGAGTCTTTAATTAGTGAGGCCAAAGCCATTTTAATTCCAGTGCTGCCTTCTATCTTCGATGCTGACAGTACCAAGCAGTTTTTAAAGTCCATTCAAGACATCAAGCGTATTCGTAAAGGCAAGGTTGATATTCATTTATTAGCCAATCGCGTTCGTCCTCAGAGTAGCACCAATCAAACTTTACAGAGTTTCTTTACGGAAATAGGTCAACCCCCCTTAGCTTGGCTCAGTGAAAGAAGTTTGTACCCCCAGTTGGCGGAACAAGGCCTGAGCATTTTTGATTTTAATCAGAAACGCTATCGTGACGTGCAAGCGCAGTGGCAGCCCGTAATGGATGCTTTGATGCCAAAAGTGGCGAGTAAATACGAAGAGGTATTGGCAGACAGTACGATACCTGCTACTTTAGAGAAGTTGGCAAACAGCAGCAATGATCAGGAAAATGCATTAAAAAAAGCAGGTGATGGCTCAACATGGTATGAATAACCACAAAAACCTACTAAACTAGCGCCTTATTTATTCTATAACTGTTGATTGCTGTTATGACTGACAGCGAGTCAAAATTACGGGGAAACTATGGGTACCTGGATAGCCATCGCTATTGGTATGTTTGTATTGGGCACAATTATGGCGCTAAAGCCTAGTGTTGTTGATATGCGTTTAGATAAACTGTGTATGACTGCGAGAAAGTTGGAGTTAAACCCTAAAGTTGTTGCCTGTCCCGATTGGGTTCGCGGCCGCAATAATGAGTTTGGAAAAGGGATGATCGGACAGTACTCTCTTATCATGGATGATATGAAGTTTCCTGAAACCCACTATCAAGTGGTTGATGGGGTTTTGAAGTTTGAGAATACTCAAGCTCAAGGCTCAGATGTAAATTCTCACTCCTCCTCTATAGATGAGTCACATTCGACCTCTAAACAGCGGCTCGCTCAGCGTTTGGAAGGCGAACCCCTAAATCTACCTCCTAGTATGGCGCCCTTGGTTAAGGGGGTCTATCTTAAAGCCAATAGTCTGGTAGTATTTTGGCAGGACGGCAGTTATGTGCAGCCCGCTACCAATCCAAACTTTAAGATGCAACAAATTGAACCTGAGCTATCCGCTTTAAAGTCAACCATGCAGAGTTGGGCCCAAAAGCTGGTCAGTAAAGACAGTTAAAAGGCTCAAAATTGTCTCAATTTGTACAATAGTGGGCTGCTGCTCTTGAAAAACTCGGTTGACAGCGCAACTGTTAGCAGTGTAACGTCAAAGCAACTTTTGGCATTCAGCCTTATTTAATAGTAGCTGCCCTGCTTATAACCCATACATAACAAATATAATTTATAAAAAAGATTACTTAGGATTGTGATATCAATGGCTAAAACCACCGGTAAAAAAACAGCATCGACCTCTTCAGCCAGTGCCAAAGGTAAGTCACTGGTTATTGTGGAGTCTCCTGCAAAAGCGAAAACCATCAATAAATATTTGGGTGACGACTTTATTGTCCGCTCAAGTATTGGTCATGTGCGTGATTTGCCAACCAGCAGCGGTGCCAAGAAAAAAGCCACCAAGGCTGATGAAGACTTAACTAAAGAAGAAAAAGCACAGCAAGCCTTGGTGCGCAGAATGGGCATTGACCCAGAGCATGGCTGGAAAGCGGTGTATGAAGTCTTGCCTAGCAAAACCAAAGTTATTAAAGAATTAAAAGCCCTGGCCAAAGATGCAGATAAGATTTATCTGGCAACGGATTTGGATAGAGAAGGGGAGGCCATTGCTTGGCACTTACGTGAAGTGATCGGCGGTGATGACAGCAAATACCAAAGAGTAGTGTTTAACGAGATTACCAAATCTGCCATCCAAAACGCGTTTAAAGAGCCAGGTAAGCTAGATATTGACCGAGTCAATGCTCAGCAAGCTCGCCGCTTTTTAGACCGTGTGGTGGGTTTTATGGTCTCCCCTTTATTGTGGCAAAAAATTGCCCGTGGTCTATCTGCAGGACGAGTACAGTCGGTAGCGACTCGTCTTGTGGTAGAGCGTGAGCGTGAGATCCGTGCCTTTATTCCAGAAGAATATTGGCAAATCCATGCTGACACCACTATGAAAGGTAGTGACAATGCCAATGTGGCAGAAGATACGCCGATTCGTCTAGAAGCGGTTAAACAAAATGGCAAGACGCTTAAGCTTGAGAATAAACAGCAAACTGACGCGGTACTTGAAGTTCTTAGACCCGCCAAATATGTGGTTAAAGAGCGCGAAGAAAAACCCACTCAGTCCAAACCAGGTGCGCCTTTTATCACCTCGACTTTGCAGCAAGCCGCCAGTACTCGCTTGGGCTTCCCAGTCAAGAAAACCATGATGTTGGCGCAGCGTCTGTATGAAGCGGGTCATATTACTTATATGCGTACTGACTCTACCTTCTTATCGGCTGATGCCTTGGCGGGAGTTCGCGGCTTTATCGAGGACAGCTATGGCAAAAAATATTTGCCAGAGAAGCCCAACTTTTATGGCAGTAAGCAGAATGCTCAAGAGGCTCACGAAGCAATCCGTCCGAGCAATGCCAATCTAAAATCAACTCAGTTGAAAGGCGTTGAGCGTGATGCCATTCGTCTTTATGAGTTGATCTGGCGTCAGTTTGTGGCTTGTCAGATGTTACCGGCCAAATATAAGTCAGTTAACTTGTTGGTTGAAGCGGGTAACGTGGAGCTAAAAGCCCGTGGTCGTACCATGATTTTTGATGGTTATACCAAGGTTATGCCACCCGCAAAAACAGATGATACCTTACTGCCTGATGTTAAACAGGGTGATGAGCTGAATCTAATTAAGCTTGACCCTAGCCAGCATTTTACCAAGCCGCCAGCGCGTTATACTGAAGCTAGCTTGGTTAAAGAGCTTGAGAAAAAGGGCATTGGCCGTCCCTCTACTTATGCTTCAATTATCTCGACCATTCAAGACCGGGGTTACGTCAGATTAGAGAACAAGCGGCTATATGCTGAGAAAATGGGTGATATTGTCACCGATCGTCTGACTGAAAGCTTCCCAGAGCTGATGGATTATACCTTCACTGCAGGTCTAGAGGATGAGTTAGACCATGTTGCGCAAGGGGACCAAGACTGGAAGGCGGTTCTTGACGACTTCTATGGTGACTTCAAAAACAAACTTGAACATGCCAAAGAAAAAGACGGTATGCGTCCTAATGATCCAACAGATGTGCCTGATGTGCACTGTGATCTATGTGATCGACCGATGCAGCTGCGTAATGGCTCAACTGGGGTGTTCTTAGGCTGTACCGGTTATAACTTGCCCCCCAAAGAGCGCTGTAAAGGCACCAAAAACTTAATGCCTGTTGAGGCCTTTGCTAACTTAGACGACAGTGAGATTGATGAAACCGTTGAAGTCAAAGAGTTGATGGAGAAAAAACGCTGTCCAAAATGTAGCACTGCAATGGATGGCTACATTGTCGATGGTGGCTTAAAACTACATATTTGCGGGAATAACCCAGATTGTGATGGTTATCTGCTAGAAGAAGGTAAGTTTGAAGTCCCAGGGTCTGATGCACCAACTATTGATTGTAATAAATGTGATGGTCAAATGGAGCTAAAAACCGGACGCTTTGGTCCTTACTTTGCGTGTAACAAATGTGATAACACGCGTAAAGTGTTGAAAAATGGTGAGCCTGCGCCACCCCGTATGGACCCAATCGATATGCCTCAGTTGAGGTCGACCAAGCATGACGACCATTTCATCTTACGTGAGGGCGCGGCGGGCTTGTTCTTGGCAGCGTCTAAGTTCCCGAAAGTACGGGAGACCAGACCCCCGAAATTGGCTGAGCTGCGTAGTATCCAAGATCAAATGGAAGACAAGTTCCAGTACTTGTTCAAAGGTCCAGATGAAGACCCAGAGGGCAACCCAACGATTCTACGTTGGTCACGTAAGCAAAAAGAGCAGTATATTGGCTCGGAAAGCTTAAAGACTGGCAAGGCGACCCGTTGGGGTGTTTACTGGCGTAATGGCGAGTGGGTTGAAGAGTAGGGTTTAAGCCACTGGCTACTTGCTTACTTGCTTAAGTTAAATAAAGACTACAAGTGTATTAAAAGAAAAGGCCCAACACTTTTGACCTCCTCCCCTCGCTAAACCGAGGGGATTCCTACAGCTAGACGGTCAAGCCCGACCGCGAGGATGTTCTTAGCAGCATTGATATCTCTATCATGCCATGTGCCACACTCAGCACAAGCCCATCCTCTTATTCGCAAGCCTGCTCTACCCTCAAGCTACTATCACTTATTTTATGGCAGTACGAGCAGGTCTGGGTAGTGTAACTCTCATTTACCATCTCAAGCTGACAACCTGCAT
>NZ_FUGE01000065.1 GCF_900162825.1 Psychrobacter piechaudii | reverse complement strand
GATGGTTTGAGCTTAAACGACAACTGGAATATAAATGCAAGTATGCAGGTTGTCAGCTTGAGATCGTAAATGAGAGTTACACTACCCAGACCTGCTCGTGCTGCCACAAAATAAGTGACAGTAGTCCGAAAGGTAGAGCAGGACTTGGAATAAGAGGATGGAGGTGTGCTGAGTGTGGCACATGGCATGATAGAGATATCAATGCTGCTAAGAACATCCTTGCGGTCGGGCTTGACCGTCTAGCTGTAGGAATCCCCTCGGTTTAGCGAGGGGAGGAAGTCAAATAAATACCAAGCCAAATAAATCATCAATATACCAACCAGGGCATCCAAGATACTCCAGGCTTTGGGTTTAGCAAATAATGGCGATAACAATCGGGCGCCATAGCCTAAGCTAAAAAAGAACACGAATGAGGCACTTATTGCCCCCAATCCGAACTGCACCTTACTATCGGCTCCCGTCGAAACCATACCTACCAGCACCAAAGTGTCTAAATAGACATGAGGGTTAAGCCAGGTAAAGCCAAAACATAACAGCAATGATTTTTTAAGGCTACTGACCTGTTGATTATCTTGTGTCAAAGCATGCGATTTGCTAACACTGGCATATAAGCTTTGTAACCCATACCCCAACAAGAATAAAGCGCCAGCAATTTTTGCAAGGGAGACAATATTCGGGTATTTAGCAGTCACTGCGCCAAAACCAGCGACCCCAGCGGAGATTAATAAAGCATCTGATAGCGCACAAAAGAGACAGATGGCAAAAACATGCTGTTTTTTTATCCCTTGTTTTAGAATAAAAGCGTTTTGTGAGCCTATCGCAAATATTAGCGATAAGCCTAAAGCAAAACCTGATACATAATCCATCTAGTTATCTCAGGGTAATTTATTAAAATAGAGGGTAGGCTAAGCCTTTATTACTATAAAAATTGCGTAACTGACCGCATATAAGACACTATAGATATTAACTATTACGTCTAGTTTATACGGGCTAATTATAAAGTATTGAGGCTGACATAAGCGTGAACTTTCACACTGAAATATTAAGACTTCCGTATTTTAATAATAAAAAACAACAAAGGATGGATATATGACGCAAGCCACTGCAATAGTACTGATGTTTATCATGTACGGTTTATTGCCAGCTGCAGGGATATATTTAGGTTATCGAGGCATTAAAAAACTGACTCAACCCAAAATGTTAGAGTACAAAGCCATGCCGCAGTTGGGTTTTATTCCAGAGAAGAGTTTGCCACCAGAAGTGAAGCAAAAGCTTGATAGCATCAATGATAAAGGTGAAAAGCTTAAAATGCTTTATGGGGATACCAACAATGATGGGATTATTGATGATTCAGATGCCGTCACTGAGACTTATATTATGATTAAGAATGTGATGGATACCCATATTCCTGAAGCCGTTGCAGACTATCGCCGGTTACATGACTTAGACAGCGCCCCAAATAAAACAGTGGTTATCTCAGCTGAGAAAAGCAGTGCCGAGTCTAGTCGGGCGGATACCACGAAGATTAAAAACTCAGATATGACGGGTAGAGAAGCTTTATTAGAAGTGCTGAATACAGTAGAGACTCAATTTGATGACTTGTTAGATGCTGCTTACCATCAAGATGGTCAAAAGCTTTTGGCAACCAACCGTTATTTGCAGCAACGTTTTGAGAAGTAAAAATCAATCACTGAGGCAGGTTTAACTAGGAGGTAGGTGTCATAAATGAGTGTGTTAATTGGAGTAGGTGCTGTAGCCGTACTGGTAGCAGGCTATGTGGGCCGTAAGGGTTGGCTGGCTTTTCATCGCGCTGTTGGTATTACTCCTGGCACTCTTAAATATGTTGAGCCCTCGCAGTTGCCCCCACCGCCGATGCTGCAGCTGACTTTAGTTAGTGATCAAATAAAAGGATTGCCTCCAGCTATTGTAGAGCAGCTATTACGTATTGATGGTAAGGCCGATATCTTCCAGCAGTGGCGTAATGACGCGATTAAAGCGGGTCAAACCCCGATGGTCTCTGAAGATGAGTTTATGATAAGTAAGCTATTACAGAGCCGGCTACCAGAGCTCATTGAAAACTATCAGCGTATTGCCCGTCATGAGGATCTACTGCAACAAGCGACTGATAGAGCGTCGACAGCCGCTTACAATAATAGGCAAGTTAGCAGTGAAGAGCAGATTAGTGAAACTAAAGCCCAAGCGCTTGGCCTGCTGTTAGAAGTATTAATAAAAATTGAAACCAAGCTGGATAGCTTGCTCGAAGGTTGTCAAAGTGAAGCCTTACAGCAGATGCAGGTGATGCAGCGCTATCTAGATCAGCGTTAATATGATTTGGCACTACAAACTAAAAAGCCCTTAGTTATTCACTAAGGGCTTTTTTGATTTTTGGGTAAGCTATTCTAGACTCTAGACGCCAATTAACGTTTAGAACCTCTGTTGCCAGTATCTCTACCACGGGTATTGCTAGAGCTTCTACCGGCAGTATTGGCTCGGCCACTTCTAGAGCTGGTACGGATGGTACGGGCTTTCATTGGTTTTTTCTGGAAACGTTCTTTTTTCTCTTTTGCCTTGCCATGGACGCCCATATCCTCACGAGGACGGATACCCACTAGATCAATCAGACGGTGAATTTCTTTACGATCTAATTCAATAAAGCGGCCAGTGCGTAGCTCTTTCGGCAAATCTACTGAACCATAGCTGGTGCGCAGTAGACGGCTTACTTTAAGACCTTGAGATTCGATCAGACGGCGAACTTCACGGTTACGACCTTCTTTCAGCTTAACGTGATACCATTTGTTTACGCCTTCACCGCCGCCTTGTTTGATGTCTTCAAACTTAGCTAGGCCATCTTCTAGCATGACCCCATCGGTTAAGTTTTTCATCATCTCAGGGGTTAGCTCGCCCAATACGCGTACCGCATATTCACGAACAATCTCATTAGAGGGGTGCATTAAGCGGTGAGCCAATTCACCATCGTTAGTGAATAATAAAAGGCCAGTCGAGTTGATATCTAGACGACCCACCATAATCCAGCGATCATGAGTTAGCTTCGGTAAACGCTCAAATACGGTGGTACGACCTTCAGGATCATTGGCAGAACAAATCTCACCTTCTGGCTTATAGTAGGCCAAGACACGGCGACGTTTTTCACGTTCTGATTTGTATTTGATTAAACGTCCGTCAACACGGATCTCATCACCTTGCTCAACACGGTCACCAATGGTAGCAGGCTTTTGGTTGATAGAGACACGGCCTGCTTTAATTACTTCTTCCATTTGACGGCGTGAGCCTAGGCCCATACGGGCTAAAGCTTTTTGCAGTTTTTCGGTACCGGCAGTGCTGGCTTGAGTGGTTGAAGAGGCGAATTGATAGTCACCGTTGTGATCGGTATAGACATCGCTTTCTTGAGTAATATCAGGTTGATTTGACGAATTAGGGTGATTTGATTGAGGCATGTTATGCATCCTTGAATCGGTGAGTGGCTACATTTCACAATGTAGAGAAGTTTTTTTAATCAGGCAGAGCTGATTTTGGATGACTATTATACGTCAATTTATCTCGATTATCGCTATGTGCTTACAACTTTCTGTTTTTTCTTTACTTAACTGGTTTAAAAAGAAGGGTTTTAGCTGTGCTGTTGCACCCAATCCAGCACAGTAGGCCAAACCTCTTTAGAAGCGTTACGGCTTAGGAAAATACGGGTATGGTTATAATCTTCCAAGTCGCCATTAGCGATAGAGAACTCACGCCATTTATTGTTTGAGTTTTTAAAAGCCTGTAAGTACTTTAAAGTACCTTGGGGCGGAGCAACCCAATCCCCGGCGGCGCAAATAGAGTAAATCGGTACGGTAATATTGGGCATCAGCGTACGATAATCGAGCGGTTGTGGGGTAGTTACGGTTTGCGACTTCCTGCTTAGGCGTAGCCCTGCTTGTCTAAGTAATTGTTGTCGTATGGGTGTCGGTAAATAGCTACTGAAGTTCTGATTAAGGTTCCAGTCCATCCACTGCGAGAGCAAATAGTAGCTCTCATTCATAGTGCCCAACTTCAATCGCTTACCTTCTACATAACCCAGCTGACGGGTCACTACTTTGAGAAATAGTAATTTTGCGTAGCTTGAAGGGGTGGATGTGCCAGCAAAGACTTGGCAAGCTACCATACAGATGCTGTTTATCTTATCCATAAATTCGGGATAACGGGTCAAACATAGGGTCAAACAAATACCGCCACCACTGTGAGTAATGCAGTGTAGTGCATCAAGTTTAAGCTCATCCAATAAATAATCAAAAGTGGCTTTAACATCGTAAAATGCGATGTCTTCTAAATGATAGTTGGTTTGCGGTTGACTGCTGCTGCCATGACCGCGCCACTCCATAATAAAGCATTGATGGCCCAATGAGGCAAAATAACTGACGATGCCCAAACAGACAGTCTTGTCCGAAAAGGCGCCATGCAGAAACAAAAGATTTTGTTTTTTATCAGCAGCGTTAGGGCTATTAAGATCCTTATCAAAAGCCTCATCATCGATTATTCGCCAAACGGCAACTTGTTGATGGTCTTTCGTGGTGACTAGATTTAAAGTTTGTTCAATCATTGCTTGAGGTCTCATATCCTTATGATGTTTATTTGCTTCAAACCCAGCTACTTTACACTTAGCGGTTTAATTAAGCTACTTACTTGAGCTATTTGCTTCAGCTATTAGGCTTGGCTACTTACTCAACTTCAATATTCTAAAGGCGCCTTGAATAACTAAAGCAAATACGATGCTACCAATAATTAAATCAGGCGTACTAGAGTGTAACCAATTAACTAAAATCCCTGCAACAATTACCCCTAAATTGATAATCACATCGTTTGAAGTAAAAATCATACTGGCTTGCATATGGGCTTCTTCTTTGCTTTTCGATTTTTGCAGTAAATACAGGCAAATCGAGTTTGCAATTAGCGCAAGAATCGATATAACAATCATGGTAGAAAAGTCAGGTAACTGCTCATTGCCAAAGAAACGTCTTAGTACTTCTAAAAAACCAAGAATCGCTAGCGTAATTTGAAAATATCCGGCAATTTTAGCAATCCGTTTTTTCTTTATAACCGTTCCACCGACCGCAAATAAGCTAATTCCGTATACGAAGCTATCTGCTAACATATCTAAGCTGTCGGCGACCAACCCCATTGAACGAGAAATCAGTCCCGTGCTCATTTCAATAATAAAGAAAGCAAAGTTAATGACGAGCACTATCCATAGTAGCTTTCTTTGCTCAGCATCTTTTTTGTGACTAGAGTCAGTATCAGTTTTAAAATTATTGTTGGGATCAGAGGGGTCAATGGTTTCGGTCGAGAGTAGGGTGTCACCTAAATTTAGGTCATGAATAGTCGTCTCTATCCCTTCTACATTGCCATGATGAAACACAGTTAATTTACGGTTAGGAATGTCGAACTCAAGATGTTGAATATCCGAGTCGCCCTCTAATTTCATTCGGATTAGGTTTTCCTCCGAAGGACAATCCATCTTCGATATTTTAAACGTTGTTTTATTCATAGCTGCATCTATATCCGAACTGTCCTAATTTAATCATTCTGGGCTTTACTATTGTCCAAATTCAAATCAGGTAGCGGGGGTAGCTGCTCTAGACTCTCAAGCCCAAAAGCATCTAAAAATTCTGGTGTGGTGTGCAAAAGTGCAGGGCGACCCAAAGTCTCCCGGTAACCTTTTTCCATAATCCAGCCTTTATCAAACAGCTGACGTAGGATATTACTCGACACAGTTACCCCGCGCACTTGCTCGATGTCACTGCGAGTCACCGGCTGTTTATAGGCAATCACACTTAACGTTTCCAGCAAAGCTTGGCTTAAATTCTCCAAACGCTGCGGAAAGACCTCTTGAATGAGACTACTATATTCACTGCGAATTTGCAGTCGATAGCCACTGGCTGATTCACTCAGACTGAGCACACCGGTAGTCAATCTCTGTTGCAATATAACCATGGCTGTCTCTAGTTCCTGTTTAGATAAAGATAAATACCTTCTCAGTTGACTGCCTGTTAAAGGCGATTCTGACGCGTGTAATAGCACTTCAATTCTACGACTTAATAAGTCATAGCGATTAAAGGCGCTTAGGTCGGAGTTAATAGTCTCTTTTTGCTCAACAGCAGAGTCAGTAGTTATAGAAGTCTCATTGTTAGCTACATGATTGTCAGCTAACTGGGAATCTACTAACAACGAGTCATCGGTTTGTTTTGCCATGGAAATTCGCTAAATTTTAAAATAGGGAGAAACAGTAACTAATACTTATATATAGTTACTTCTATAGAGTTACTTAGATAAAGCTACTTAGAAAAAGCCATATAAACTGGTTTTTTAGCAGCTGGTTTTTAGTAACTAATTTTTAGTAACTAAGGTTAAATTAAGCCACCCAGCGCAGCTTTAGGCTTGATAAACTGTAAGTAGGTTGCAGGTCTTGAGGCATCTCATCGACGGGCTGTGATTGATTATTCTCAGCTTCTATAACATCAATGATTTGTCGCTTTATTAATTCTAGAACCGCAACGAAACTGACCACTACCCCGAGTCGGCCTTGGCTTTGATCCAGCAGTTCAATAAAAGTCCCTTCACCTCGCTCACTCAGCTGACGACTGATACTGGCAATGCGATCTGATAAGGGGATGGGATCAACCTTAACATTATGCATTTGATAATCAGGTTTCAGCTGCATCTTCAGCAAGCTTTCTACTAGCATGGTTGCAGGATAGCTGGGTAACTCAGCGGCCATAACCTCAGGATCAGGCAGGCTAGCCATTGCCAAAAACACATCACGCTCTAGACGGATCAAGTTGTCCAAACGGCGAGCTGCCTCTTTGATTTGAGCGTAGTCCTCCAAGCGTGCTATCAGCTCCGCTTTTGGATCCCGCTCATCTTCTACTTTCTCAGGCAGAGGCAGCAGTAGTTCTGTCTTAATAGCAATCAAAGTAGACGCCATCAGCAGATAATCACCTGCCAACTCGAAGTGGTCTGCATCGAGCTCGTCAATATAGGCCAGATACTGCTCAGTAATGGGCAGAATAGCGGTATCGGTGATATCAAAGTTGTTCTTTTTGACCAGATACAATAAAAAATCGAGGGGCCCTTCAAACTGCTCTAACCAAATAGCAAAAGCCTGAGGCGGTACATATAAATCCTCAGGCAGTGCTTGAACTGGCGTGGTATAGATTCTAATACTGGCATTAACACCAGCATCAGAATCTGCTTGGGTATAAGTAGCTGTGCTATCCAAAAGCTAATGCCCTTACTTTAGTTTCGCAAGTGGTTTGATACCAATAGCACGGCGGGTTTTATCCAGCTGCTTGCGGCTATGACGGCGAGCTTTTTCAGCACCCATCATCAGGATTTCTTCTAACTCTTTTGGATTGGCCATTAGCTCAAAGTAGCGCTCACGGAAGGGAGCAATCTCGCTATTGATCTTCTCAAATAAAATCTGCTTGGCATCACCCCAAGCAATACCGGCTTCAAACTGTGAACGTAAGTCAGCAAGTTCATCTGGTGTTGCGAAGGCTTTATAGATTTCAAAAATCACTGAGTCATCAGCGTCTTTAGGCTCTTCAGGGGCTTGTGAGTTGGTCACAATTTGCATGATCGCTTTGCGCAGCTGTTTTTCTGGGTCAACTTGAGGGTTATACTCACCAAATAGAGGAATGGTGTTGCCATAACTCTTACTCATTTTACGGCCATCAAGACCTGTTAGCAGCGCCACGTTGTCATCAAATACTGCAGAAGGCTGAGTGAATAAAGGCTTGTACTTATGGTTAAAAGTACCAGCGATATCACGGGCCATCTCAACGTGTTGAATTTGGTCACGACCGACAGGTACGTGGGTGGCATTAAACATTAAGATGTCGGCAGCCATTAATACTGGGTAACCAAACAGACCCATGGTAATACCGTGATCAGGATCGACATCGGCCTTTTCATTATTGGCATCTACCGCAGCTTTATAAGCATGGGCGCGGTTCATTAGGCCCTTAGCGCATGAGCAGTTTAAAATCCAAGCCAGCTCAGGAATTTCAGGCACATCAGATTGACGATAGAACACCACTTTTTCAGGATCTAAGCCACAAGCCAGCCAAGTTGCTGCAATGGCCTTGGTAGACTCATGAACCTGTTTGGGGTCTGAGCATTTGATAATACTGTGGTAGTCGGCCAAGAAGAAAAACGACTTGTCCTCTTCGTTGGTGCTATTTTGTGAAGACTGAATAGCAGGACGAATGGCGCCCACGTAGTTGCCTAAATGGGGAATACCTGTGGTGGTAACCCCGGTAAGAGTACGTCTTGGCTGATTGGTTTCTGTTTGATTTGGATGGGTCTCTGATGCGCTCATAAATCACTCAACTTTTAAAACAGGTTGTTGTAAAGGTTATTAGGATAACAAAATTTATTGTATCGGCTCAGTATAACAAATAATCACTGTTTTTTAGCCTTATAGTCACCAATAGACCACAGTAACGGTCTGTTTTATTGGCTTTAACAGGGCAGTTATCAGTTATATATAGAGGGGTATAGATAAATTGTCATTAATTCCTAACTTGTCTCTTGCTAATTGCTTTAATGTATAACATAATTTTTGGGCTAGATTACTCAAGGATGAAGTACTGGACTGTCATTCAATAAACCCCAGGTTATAAGGATATAAGTGTATGGGAATGTTCGACTACAAAAACTATTCAAGTGAAGAGTCTGCTAAGTTAATTGACGATGCCAGTCGTCTCTCAGCTTACACCAATGCCGTAAGTTTCTTTGGTTTTATCACCGGTCGCCGTAAAACCACCCACTTCAGGGGGTGGATATAAGGCGACACACACTGTCGTAAGAAGTCGTTAAAGGGTTGTAAGCTAAAATTAATCTTGCGATACTAAGCATATGAAAACACTCAAGCTACGCATTAAAGACAAACACATAAAAGAGCTTAATCGTCTAAGCGGTTCAGTAAACTTCGTGTGGAACTATATTAATGCACTTTGCTTTGAGCATCTAAAACGTACCGGTAGGTTTTTTAGTGCTTATGATCTAAGTGAGTATACCAAAGGTAGCGGTGAGTATTTAGGATTACATAGTCAAACCTTACAAGCTATCAATGAGACTCACGCCAAGGCCAGAAAACAATTTAAAAAAGCCAAGCTTAACTGGCGTACCAATCGTCCTGATGCCAAGCGTAAATCATTGGGATGGATACCTTTTAAAAAATCTGCTATCAAGTATTTGCAAACAAGGCAGACAGGTAAGAAGGCACTGAAATCAACCCTACAGCTATCCCTATCTAAAGGTCAAAAGCTCCTCATCGATGTATTCGATAGCTACAACCTCAGTCTATATCAAATTAACACCTTAGAGATTGTACAAGACAGTCGTAATCGTTGGTATGCCTGTATCACCGTTAAAGACTTTCCTAAGCAAGTAAGTGGTAAGGGCAGCGTTGGAATTGATTTGGGCTTAAAAGAGTCTGCAACCACATCAAATGGCGACACGCTAACTATTAAGCAAACGAAAAAGTGGGCGAATAAATTAGCAGTAGCCCAGCGTGCTAAGAATAAAAAACATGTCAAAGCAATTCATGCCAAAATAAAAAATACAAGATTAGACCTAATTCATAAATTCACCACCAAGCTAGTGCAGAGTAATGCCTTGATTGTGGTTGGTGATGTTAAATCACGCTCATTTACCAATTCGATGACCAAACTGGCTAAATCAACATACGATGCAGGATGGTTTGAACTTAAAAGACAACTGGAATATAAATGCAAGTATGCAGGTTGTCAGCTTGAGATCGTAAATGAGAGTTACACTACCCAGACCTGCTCGTGCTGCCTTAAAATAAGTGACAGTAGTCCGAAAGGTAGAGCAGGACTTGGAATAAGAGGATGGACTTGTGCTAAGTGTGGCACATGGCATGATAGAGATATCAATGCTGCTAAGAACATCCTTGCGGTCGGGCTTGACCGTCTAGCTGTAGGAATCCCCTCGGTTTAGCGAGGGGAGGAGGTCAAAGGTGGATTAGCGTTATAATACGCCCATCTTACTTTATTTTTTAGCCTTAACGCTTTTTTTAATAGGCTTAATTAACCTCACAATACCTTCAACTTGATAACCTCAATAGTGGACGATTTTTTTAATATGAGCGCTGAGAATACTCCAAACACCCCTACCACAGATAGCTTACCAAATTCTGAAACTACTGACATGAAGGACGAGGCTATCGATCCTAAAGCAGAAGGTAGCGTTGACCAAAATAACGATCAAGCTGAATCTGAGGCCGCTGATACTGCGTTCCCACGCTTAATCAAAACTTTTATGAAGCGCCGTACCCACCTTAACAAAAATGCCGAGCAAGCGCTAACGGACCCTGTTTATGCCAAATACATCGTCAATACTATGGACGATAGAGGCCAAGGCATTATCGATGACATCACAGATTTGCGCGCCTTGTTTGCAGATACTGAGCAGACGTCCAATGGCCCTGATGCCCCGTTAACCTTTGAGATTGGTTTTGGTATGGGAAGCTCATTGATCGAGATGGCCAAAGCCGATCCTAGCCGCAACTTCGTAGGTATTGAAGTGCATGAGCCGGGTATTGGCAAGTGCGCCTTTATGGCCAACGAAGAGGGCCTGACCAACCTAAAGATTATCAATGGGGATGCCATTGCTTTAATGCAGCAACTGCCTGAGAACCATATTGACCGTATCCAGCTGTACTTCCCTGATCCTTGGCAAAAAAAGCGTCATTATAAGCGCCGTTTTGTCAGCCCAAAACGTATGGAAATTGTGACCCGTGTTATCAAAAATGGGGGCTGGTTCCATGCAGCAACGGACTGGGAACATTATGCATTTTGGATGCTGGATGTGCTAGATAATTTTGAAGGCTTAACCAATACCGCAGGCCAAGGTAATTTCACACCGCGTCCAGACTTCCGACCTATGACTAAATTTGAAAAAAGAGGCATCGATCGCGGCCACGGAGTTTGGGATTTAATTTATAGCAAAGACTAGCCGTTATAAACCTAGACTCATCCTAGCTGTTAGTGGTTTATCTAGGTTAGTTTATCTTGACTTATTGTGGCCTACTTAGATTTCAAAGCCAGTAGCTGATGATCAACATAAAACTTACCACGTGGAACATTTGACAACTAAGCCAAAAAAGAGCCTTTATTATTGAGTATTTTACGATTTTTGGCTTGACTTGCCTTGAATCTGTTACTAATAACGGCTCTTTACTTTTGTTCATCCAAATCCACTACTCCTGCCAAACGCATGACTAGCAAGGCGATTAAGAGTTTTCCCCATAAGCTGTGGATAACTCTGTGGATAACCCCACGCTTGACAAGTTATACCCTAGACAGCATACGGCTTTGAATAAAATTGCTCATTTTTTGTACAATTATTTTTACTAATAAAATCAATATCTTATATAGCTAATGCTTAAAATTAATAGCTATTATAAATAATTTATCAGTGATTGTGGTATTGCTTCAAATGTTTCACAGCTTGACTCAAGAGTCTCAAATTAGCTGTGGATAAGTTTGAAAATCACGCACCAAAAGGTTGACATTTTAGCTTTAGCAGTTCTATTAATTAAACCAAAAGGTTTTTTCTTTTATGAAATTACGCATTTTAAGTGTCGGCAGTAAGATGCCTAAGTGGATTGATAGCGGATTTGATGAGTATCACAAACGCATTCAGCCCATGCTCACTGCTGAAATTATCGACTTAGCCGCTGCTAAACGTGCCAAAAACCCGTCAGATGCTAATTTGGCACAATATCGTGAGCAAGAAGGCAAAGCTATTTTGGCTACCCATCAAAGTAACTCCCGTGAAAAGCTGTGGGTACTCGATGTCAAAGGCAAGATGCTATCCACCGAGCAATTGGCTGACAAGCTCAGTGAAGCGATGCAAATTGGTGATGATGTGGCACTAGTCATTGGCGGTGCAGATGGCGTATCGCCTGAAGTACTGGCAGCAGCTGACTTTAAATGGTCATTGTCACCCCTTACTCTGCCTCATCCCCTAGTGCGTGTGGTATTGATGGAGCAGTTATATCGAGCGATGAGTATTAATAATAACCACCCTTATCATCGCGGTAATTAGGATTGAGAGGTGTAATTAGGATAGAAGAGATAGCAAAATGCCTGCCGTGGTAGCAGCTGTGTGAATGTCTGCTTAATCTAGCTATTTCGCTGTTGCTGTTTGTTATGAACTCGAGCGCGTAAACCTCACTTTAAAAATACTCTGCTTTAAAAAATGGCGCCTAGCCCCCATAATTAACTTATGAAATATACAAAGAATACCCACAGTTCAACCTTTAGCGTACCGGTTTCATTGACTCCGCTCACTAGCTTCGAGCCGGTGATGACTCCGACTCGCAAGCAAAAAGTTCGCTCTATGCAAGCGCTGGCCACATTGCCGGCGCTATTTGTTTCTCATGGGGCGCCCACTTTTGCGCTTGAAAAAAATGCCACTACCAATGCTTTAGCACGTACCGGGCAAAACCTACCTAAGCCCAAAGCCATTGTGATCATGTCGGCACACTGGGTAACTCAAACTTTAGAGATAGCCAGTAATCCTACGCCACAAACTTGGCATGATTTTTCAGGCTTTAGTCAAAAGCTCAATAGCATTGAATACCCTGCTTTGGGTCATCCACAGCTGGCAGAGTCGCTGTCCGATCAACTTAATAAGATGGGGGTAATTAACAGTCTTAACCCACTGCGCCCTTTAGATCATGGCGTCTGGGCGCCGTTAATTCATCTATACCCTGAAGCAGATGTGCCCATTGTTCAATTGTCATTGCCTAAACACTTCGATGCTTATGCTTGTTATCAACTGGGCAGCTTATTCTCCCAGCTACGCCATGAACAAATCCTAGTTATGGGCTCAGGCGGTATTACCCATAACTTAGCGGCATTAAATTGGAATGCTGACAGTGAAGAACCCACTGCAAAAGCTTTTAAAACCTGGCTATTACATCAACTAAAAACGGACATTCCCGCTGCATTAGACTGGCAGCAATTCTCTGAGGTAGAGCAGGTTCACCCAAGCTCTGAGCATTTATTACCGCTGTTTTTTGCGCTAGGCTGCGGTCAGCGGGTTTCAGTAATTCATGAAAGCATGGCCCACCACAGCTTAGGCATGGATGTATACCGCTTTGATTAGTCTTTAACAGACCATCCATACCCCCACAGCCAAGTCATTTTTGTTAAAATAGACGGTTTTTTTACTGCCCTTTTTGATTTTTTTAATAATCACCTTTTTTCTGATTTTTATAAGCCTTTAGGATTTGTTATGACTGATGCTTTAACCTCACCCACTCCCTCAACCACTCACACTGCGTCAGATTCCTCTAATGAAAACGCCGTAGTATTACTCTCAGGCGGGCTAGACTCCGTTACCTGTTTATATTGGGCAAAAGACCGCTATGCTAAAGTCACTGCCGTTAGCTTTAATTATGGTCAACGTCATAACAGTGAGCTGGTCGCTGCCAAAAACATCGCCAATCAAGCCGGCGTTGATCACAAGATCATCGATATTGATATCGCACAATTGGGCGGCTCCTCGTTAACTGACCATGATATGACCATCCCAGATGGCGATGCGGACAAATTCCCGACCCATACCGACAATATAGATAATGACGCCATTCCCAATACTTACGTGCCCGCGCGCAACACCATCTTTTTATCCTATGCGTTAGCTGTGGCAGAAGTAACTGAAGCCAACCATATCGTGATTGGAGTCAGCTCAGTGGACTACTCAGGTTATCCTGACTGCCGCCCTGAATATATTAATGCCTTTGAAGTTATGGCCAATCTGGCCACCAAGGCTGGAGTAACTGGGCATAAGCTGCATATCCAAACTCCCCTACAACAATTAAGTAAGGCACAAACCATCCAACTGGGCAATTCGCTTGGCGTAGATTATTCTCAAACCATCTCTTGCTACAAGGCCGACAGTGAAGGCCGAGCTTGCGGTATCTGCGACAGCTGCACCTTGCGTAAAAGAGGCTTTAGTGATGGGGGATTAGCCGACCCTACTCGTTATTCGGCTAACTAGGATTGGCTTTGATTTTACAGCTTATTTTTCTGCGATTTGTAACTGAATAGCAACAATAAATTGCAACTAAATAGCAAAATTCATTACTAATCTGTTTATTAGCTTGATAAGGTATGCGATTAGATTAACTAAGCCCATCGCTAAGTTAAATGCTCTAGGTTATTTTCAACCCGTGCATTTTAACCAGTGCTCATACATTTTAATCAATGATAAGCCAACGGTTAACTGTAAATATAATATCGTAAGCCTCTAAAGGATTGTTGTTCATGAACTTTATTTCGAAAAGCTTTTTATCTAATAAATTATTGCCACTTGTTGCCTTAGGCACATCTGCCATTATGATGGCAACTTCTGCTCAAGCGCTGGATATCAAACAAGATCAGGTTAATAACTGTGTGGCCACTGCCGTTAAGCTTAAAGTGGCCGATAATGCCACTGCTAAGAAATTTTGTGGCTGTACTGTAAACGTTCGCAGTAAAATGACTTTAGGTCAAATGTGGGAAATTGAAAGCTATGCCCAAAGTGGTAAAGACCCTTCAACCTTACCTTATGCCAAAACCATGCAAAAAGATTTACAACAATGTGGTAACGGTCTAAAACTTAATTCACCACAAAAACCTAAAGCGTAACTTATTTGTATGATGTTTGAAGTGCGATACTTTAGGTACTGTGCTTTAAGTTATGCTGTTAATGATTTGATTAGATTAGGCTGGCGATTGTCAGCCTTTTTTATTGTCCTCAATTCTTCATGACTTAAGTGTTATTTGACGTTTACACGCTACGCTTTGAGTCATTGCTCATTCTTAGGTAAACTGTTATAAAAAGAATAACAGCCCTCTAGGTTGATAAGTTATTTTAAATAAAAAAGGAAAACAACATGGCCAAACCAACTGATGAAATTATTGCCCTACCTGAGTTCCTAATGCCTCTCGTGCAAAAGATAGACGATGAAATGGTGGAAAGTGAAATAGTGCTTGATCAGTTTGTTGAAAATATGGACAAGGGCTTAATTCTTTATTTCTATCCTCGCGACAATACTCCCGGCTGTATCACTCAAGCAGTCGACTTTACTGAGAAACTGTCTGAATTTGATGCCCTAGGCTACAACATTATCGGCGTGTCTAGAGACAGTATCGAGTCGCATAAGAAGTTTATTGAAAATAAACAGCTGCAAATACCTTTAATTAGCGATGCCGATGAGAAACTTTGCCAATACTTTGACGTGATCAAAGAAAAAAATATGTATGGCAAAAAAACAATGGGCTTAGTACGTTCCACTTTCGTATTTGATAAAGATGGCAAGCTAACCCATGCTCAGCGTAATTTAAGAGCCAAAGACTATGCAGATAGATTGCTTAAAACATTAGCATAAACTCAGTCTATCTAGAGTTAACAAGTCACTCTGATATTTCTCCTAGCAGCATCAACAATTAAAAACATTAACTAGACTAATTTTTTAGGAAAACTTAATGATAAAACCTCAATCCTCGTCTGAAAAATCTATTCGTCACGTTGATGCCGCTGTCATCGGTGCTGGGACTGCCGGTCATAACGCTTATCGTCAAATCAGTAAAGTCACAGACAATGGGGTTATCATCAACGAAGGTATCTGGTCTACTACTTGTACCACCATGGGCTGTATGCCGAGTAAATTATTAATTGCAGCCGCCGACCGTGCCTATCATGCTAACCATTCTGACGAATTTGGGGTAGAAGGTAACGCCACCATTAATGGTAAGCAAGTAATGAAACGGGTACAAGATGAGCGAGATCGTTTTGCTAGTTTCGCCCTAAAAAATGTAGATAGCTGGGACGATAATAATAAAATACATGGTCGCGCTGTTTTTTCAGAATCCGGATTAATCGAAGCCCATACTGCAGAGGGAGATATCGAGTATATTCAAGCCGATCATGTGATTATCGCCACTGGATCAAAACCCTTTGTGCCTGAAGGTTGGAAGTTAGCACTAGGCGATGCTCTAATTACTTCTGATACTATTTTTGAGTTGCCGGACTTACCTAAATCTATGGCGGTAGTCGGTGCAGGGGCTATCGGCCTTGAATTGGCTCAAGCCATGAATAGACTGGGTGTTGAGGTTGCTATCTTCAACCGTGCTGAAAATGTGGGGGGCTTAAAAGATGAAGCCATCAACCAAAAAGCCATTGCCTGTTTTTCGAATGAGCTAGATTTACGTCTAAACACCAAAATTGACAAGGTGTCTCGAGAAGAGGTTGATAGTAAAAGCCTAGCAGTTATCCATTATACTGACGCTGAAGGTAATTCACATACTTGGCGTGGTGAGAAAGTACTGGCAGCTACTGGACGCCGCAACTCGTTACGTACCCTAGGGCTTGAGCATCTGGGTGTGCAATTAGATGATAAAAACCGTCCCTTAAAGCTGGATAAAATAACAGGTAAAATTGAAGGCACCAATGTCTATATTGTTGGAGATGCCAATGCCTATATGCCGTTACTGCATGTCTCCAGTAATGAAGGCTATTTATCTGGCAAAGAAGTGGCTTTAAAGATAGCGGGTCTGGCTGATCAAATCAGTATGAGCGACGCCATTGCCAAAGATCCAGACTGCTCTGATGAAAGTGACATTCTGAACGACATGTCGCCTGATAAGTCGCAAACGGCCACCACTTCTATGTCAATAATATTCAGTGAGCCACAAATTATGAATGTGGGTCAGTCTTTATCAGAGATTAAAGAAGAAGGACGCCCCTACGTCATTGGTGAGGTGAGCTTCGACAATCAAGGGCGTAGCCGTGTAATGGGCGTCAACTGTGGCCTATTACGCATTTATGCTTGCCCGAAATCTGGATTGATATTAGGAGCCAGCATGGTAGGCCCAGATGCCGAGTATATTGCACACATCTTGGCCACAGCCATTACCAATGAAGTAGATATCGACGGCTTATTGGCCAGTCCCTTCTACCATCCGACTATTCTTGAGGGGCTGCGCACTGCCCTACGTGATACCATAGGCAAGATCAACAACTATAAGTCGTAAATTATTTCTCTTATCATAGAAAACCCTGCCATCATGCTGCAGGGTTTTTTTATAATAGGTGAGCTTGTTTAGAAACTAATTTACAGTAAACAAGGCAGCTACCAATCAGGGCAATCGCACTACAAATCGATTTTAGCTACATTTTAATTAATTATTGACCTTTTACAGATGTTATCACCAATTTTCGGTCGCAAATAACAAAAACACGAGATATATAAAAATATTTTAGTTATAGTTTCTAACTATTTAACACCTTTTATTTAGATAATCTAATTTAAAGCGGCTATTTTCTATAGTGCGATTGCCCTGAGCTACCAATAAGGCGGGCTCAACTTTAGCTAATTTTGTTGTATATTAAGACTATTGACGCAGTTAACACCAATTCCCTTAGGCAATGACCCATTATAGGATGACCAATGGCAAGAGAGACTGGCTCAAAAATTAGCGCATTTTTTCAAGATATCTTGCACGATTTATATTCGAGCTTATATCTTGCGATTGGCGGTGATTTAGAAGAAGAGAGTCGAGACTGGGCTTCTCGTGGGGTGGAACTTGCCAGCACCACCATAAAGATTATTATCCTATTGATGATTGTCGGGTTCTTCTATTGGCTACTTACCTATGTCACTAAGCGTTATCAAGAGCAATTAAAGCTATCAGACAGACGCTTAGGTATCATTCGCTCCGTACTACGTTACATATGGGTAGTCAGCTGTGTACTGGCGATAATGAGCCAAATAAATGTCGAACCTAGCACCGTCTCTGCAACCGCCAAAGCCAGTATATGGGCCGGTATTTATTACGTTCTATGGACCTCATCTGAACAGGTTATCAACCGAGTTTTAAAGCATTATGGACTCAATGCTTCAATAGAGCAGCTGCTAAAAAACGTATTTTCAGTATTAATTATAGTGCTGGGACTGGCCAGTGTTATGGCTCAGTTTGGCTTCGATATCGTCTCGTTAGTAGCCGGTCTGGGTATTTTAGGTTTGGCAGTGGGTTTTGCCGCACAGTCCACCATTGCTAACTTCATCTCAGGTATTACTATTTTGCTAGAGCAGTCCTTTAAGGTGGGCGACTGGATTAGTATTGGTGAGAATGAAGGCCGGGTTATTCTCATCTCGTTACGCACTACCCGCATCTTAACCCGAGACAACATCACGGTCATTATTCCTAATGCTACCGTCGCCTCATCAGAGGTCATCAACCTAACTTCAAAAAACTTTATTCGCTTCGATATCAAAGCGCGTATTGCTCTAGAAGCTGATATTGAGCAAGCCAGAAAAGTCATTATGCAGGTGCTTGATGATACTGAGAATATCCTAAAGCGTCCCGAGCCTTTGGCCACTGTTGACCATATAAGCGACTTTGGAACTGTATTTATTATTCGCTATTGGGTAAGACCTGCTGCTGTGGCGCGTATGCCTATTCTCAAAGAAACCCTACAAGAAAAAATTAAAGCAGGCTTTGAAAAAGAGGGCATTAACATTCCCTACCCTCACATGAAACTGGTCATGCCTGTCGATACAAAAGCTGCTGATATTGAGGCCCAGTTACAACCCTTGCCCCCGTCTTCTGAAAATAATCCGCCAGAGACTAATAAATAATCTATAGCCACCAACGACTTTTTTTAATAGTAGCCGATAAATGGCTCAAAATTTCGCTTATTTGTAGGGCCTGGTTATCTCCTGGTAGATGAGTGTGGTAAAATCACTAGTAATAAAGCAACACTCCCACCTATTGGCTTATTTAGCAGCCTACTTATCACTATCAACCATCTTTTTTATAACACAGTTAACACTCAATACTTGCATTAGTCAGCCTCTGCTATTTAGCTTAGCTGCCCGAAGATTGAATTAGTAAATTTGAATAAATAAATATAACGTAAAGGCCAACTATGTCCACCCCCACAACAGAAAACATCTCTAACAGCAACAACCTAAACACCCAACCTACAGTCTCAAATAAACGCTATGACATCCTCGTTACCTGCGCCGATGGCTTAGAAGCGCCACTGCAAACTGAACTGGCCAGCATGGAGATTGACTGTGAGTTAAAAGGCACAGGCCGTATTGCTGTCAACGCCACTTTAGAACAGATTTATAAAATTTGCCTGTGGTCACGGGTGGCCTCACGCGTCTTATTGCCCATCAAAAAACGTAATATCAATAAAGACTATGATGTGGCTGAGCAGCTAAATGGCCTGGCCAGTACCGTAGATTGGACCCAGTGGTTTGGCTTAGACAATACTTTCGCCATTCGAATGAGTGTCGATAAAAGAGTTCAAGTTAGTCAACAGTTTGCCATGCTACGTATTAAAGATGCCATCGCCGATACCTTTAGCGAAAAGTTAGATGCCCGTCCTGATGTCGACAGTAGCAACCCAGACTTTCCTATTTATGCCACTGTTAATGAAAAACAGGCTGAGATTTTCTTAGATTTATCAGGAACCAGTTTGCACCGTCGTGGCTACCGTGTGGCCATGACCGATGCGCCGCTGAAAGAAAACTTAGCCGCTGGCCTGCTGTACACTGTCGATTGGCATAAAAAGAAAAACAGCTACAGTGCCTTAATTGACCCTATGTGTGGTTCAGGTACCTTTATTATCGAAGCCCTATTGATGCATTGTGATTATGCGGTCGGTATTGATAAAGCTGAGTCACAATTTGGTTTTTATAACTGGCAAGAGCATGATAGCGAGCTATGGCAGCAATGTGTGGTGGATGCCCAAGAGCGCTTTCATAATGGGTTAGAAAAAGCCGCAGCCGGTAAACTGCCCACTATTATGGGCTTTGATGCCGATGCAGGCGCCATTAAAGCAGTACATAAAAACTTAATTGCTGCCGGTCTGATCGAGCTTATTCCGCATTTAACTTTAGAACAGCGTCCCCTGTCTCAATTGAAGATTGCTTTGACCAAGCCCCTATTAGATCGAAAACTTAAACGCCCTCTTATTATTACCAACCCCCCGTATGGTGAACGTCTAGGTGATAGCGACTTTATCAAACCTTTATACCAAGGCCTAGGGCTAACCTTACAAGATATATTTGCTAAACAAAAATACCAGCCCATGCTAGGGCTATTGGCCGCCCACGTTGAGCAAGCCGATGTGCTACCTTTGGATGAGCCACAAACCCTACGCTGCCATAACGGAGCCATCACTGTCTATTTCAGATATGGTCAGTTGCTACGTAAAGAAGGTGAAAGCTTAATCGATCGCTTTGAGCGCCAAAAGATTGAGGTCGAGGAAGCACAAGACTTTGTCAATCGCCTGCAAAAAAACGTGGCCCATCTAAAAAAACTGGCTACCAAAGAAGACGTGACCAACTTGCGTGTTTATGATGCCGATTTGCCTGATTATAAAGTGGCTATCGATGTGTATGGCGACTACGTCCATGTACAAGAGTGGGCACCACCAAAGACCATTCCACCAGAGACGGCTCGCAAACGCTTTAACTTAGCGTTGATGGGTATTCGTGAAGTGTTTGGTATTAACCGTGAACGAATCTTTATCAAAACCCGTGCGCGTCAGGTCGGTAATACTCAGTACGGCAACCCAGAAAGCCCCTCTAAAGATACTAAAGCTAGTAAAGACGCTCCCGAACCGAAAAAAGACAACCGCAATCGCTACAAAGGTAACAAGTTCCAGCAGGCGCGTGAAGAAGCCAAACGTCAAGAAGCGCAGCGTCTGGCCCAGAAAAAACGTAAGATGCATGTGGTACAAGAGGACGGCGCTTATTTCTATGTCAACTTTACCGATTATTTAGACACCGGTCTATTTATTGACCACCGTAATATGCGCAGCATGATTCGCTCGGCCAGTCGTGGTGCCGATGTGTTGAATTTGTTCGCCTATACTTGTACTGCCAGTGTGCACGCTGCATTGGGCGGTGCAAAATCGGTGACCAGTGTCGACTTATCTCAAAACTACTTAGATTGGGGCAAGCAAAACTTTGCGCTAAACGGCCTAGATGTGACTACCAGCCGCTATCAGTTTATTGCCTCGGATATCTTTGATTGGATTAAAGACAATACCGATCAATTTGACGTTATCTTTATTGATCCGCCAACGTTTTCAAACTCTAAGAAATTCCAAGGCACTTTTGATGTCCAGCGTGACCACACAGCCCTTATCAACCGAGCGATGAACCGTTTGGCCAATGGTGGCGTCATTTACTTCTCAAATAACTTTACTAGGTTTGAGTTGGATGAAGAGCTGTATGAGCGCTATGATGTTGTTGAGATTACCAATGAAACTATTGGCTTTGACTTCAATCCGAAAAAGCCGATTCACCAAAGCTTTGAGATTCGTCATAAGCTTTAAGCAGTTATTTGTTCTAATATTTAAAAATAAAAGCCCCGCTAGGTAATCTAGCGGGGCTTTTTGTTCTGGGTTTAATGTAGACTCAATTATTTAGCCTTTTCTTGGCTATATGCAGTGAGATATAGCAATTTAACTTATCAATAAACAGCTTAGCCATAAACACCCCAAGTCACTCGATCATTACCCCCATAATCTTTTATGGTCTCCACTTGATCGTAGCCAAAATCAATAAATATTTGACGTACTAATTCACCTTGATCATAGCCATGCTCAACCGCTAATAAGCCGCCATGGATTAGATAATCCCTAGCTTGATCGGCTATCTGCTTGATATCCCCTAACCCATTGTCTGGTGCAACTAAGGCTGATAGTGGCTCAGCTTTAAGCTTATCGAGGTGTTGATCATTATTGACGATATAAGGCGGGTTAGAGACGATAACATCGAATAGTGGTCTTTCAGTAGCTTCAGAATCCTTTAATACTGAAAACCAATCACTTTGCTTAAACTCAATATGACTCACGTCATTTAAATTAGCATTGCGCTTTGCCACCTCTAAGGCAGGCTGGGAGTAATCAATGGCAGTGACTTGCCAGCGGTTGGGGGCTAAGATTTGTAACTCATGCGCTAAGCTGATGGCAATACAGCCTGAACCCGTGCCCAAATCTAACAATCGTTTAGATGAATTATTTCTATCATCACTCTGAACATGATTATCAATCCAGCCCAATACCCGTTCCACCAAAACTTCCGTATCAGGTCTGGGTATCAAGGTATGTTCATTGACCTCAAACTCTAGCGACCAAAAGGCTTGCTTACCGGTCAGATAAGCCAGTGGTGTACCAGATTGCATCTGAGCAATACCAGTCTCAAACTGTATTTGTTCAGACTCAGTTAACTGATAATCACCATCGGTAATCAAAAACGACGCTGACTTTTGCAATACATACAACAACCAATCTGTTACCCAGTGGCTGGGAACGTTCGAATAGTTGGCCTTTTTTAAGGCAGTTATTGACGGGCGTAAACTTAGATTAGTCATTTAAGTATCGTCTTTATTGTTATCTTTATTCACCTCTTATCTTTAGCTGTGCTGCTAGGACTTGAGTCCGTTAAATCAGCCACTGGATCATCATTTTCACCAATGACAATCTTTTTATCGACCACATAAATTAGGTACAAAATCGGTAGTCCAATAGCAAAGGTGAAGATAAAGAAGAACGGATAGCCCATATTATCTACGATGGTTCCAGAATAACCGCCTAACACTTTTGGCATCAAGGTCATAAGTGAGGAGAAAATAGCATACTGTACCGCAGTAAATCTAATAGAAGTTAGTGCTGATAAGAAGGCAATAAATACGGCACTGGCAAGACCTGCCGCCAAGTTATCAAAGATAACGGCCATATACATTATGGGCAAGTTGCCTGGATTGTAGGTCAAAATAACAAACAGCAAGTTGGTGGCACTGGCCAAGATTGCCCCCACCATCATCGCTTGCATAATACGGAAACGCTGAGCCAGCAAGCCGCCTAAGAAGCCACCACCGATACTCATGATAACGCCCACAAGCTTCACGGCGTTGGCAATATCAGTTTTACTGAAGCCCATATCTTGATAGAAGACGTTGGAGATAACTCCCGCCACAATGTCTGAAATGCGGTATAAACCGATTAAGGCCAACAACAACAAGGCTTTTTTGCCATAGCGGCGGAAAAAATCGAGGATAGGGTCAATCCAAGTCGCCATGGCCACTTCTTTACGCACCAATCCCACTTGGACTAAAACATATCCTGCAGCTACTGCTGCAGCTAAACTGGTCAATAGATGCAAGGTTTCTAATATGAATCCGATAAACACCGCTTCGGTTTCTGGTAACACTTTGCCCATTAGTACGTAGCACGCAATGAAGGAGAAAACAGCGGCCACAAACAACAGCACTAGGCGCACATAATCACTTCGAGTTTCCGCCACTAAAGGCGCTTTATTAATAATCTTCGATTGGTTAATGATAAAAAATAGCAGTAGCACAGGCGCTGCAGCAATTAACACCATGAAATATAGCTTAATGCCAGGTAGCCACGCCAAAGGAATCAATTCAACCGCAGAATTAAAGATCTCATTTACCACAATATTAATGAGATAAATAAGGCCAAATAGCAATCCAGGGACTAACAATAAAGCTGAGTAACTCAAGAAGACTTTTAGATTTAACTGCTGCTTATTTTTTTGTAGAGTTTCAGCGGTCGGCTCATAACTGGCAAAGGTTGTCAGCAAGCCTAAGGTCATAACCGCTGCCATGATGTAATAAGTATTACGCCACGCTTCATAACTATACAAGGTCTCTGTAGAGCCAAAATAATCTGCCAAATAGAGCGCGCCGGCACCGGCAACAATCATACCAATGCGATATCCTGATACATAGATCGAAGACAGGATAGACTGCATAGCAGGCGGGGCCAGCTCAATACGATAAGCATCAATAACAATATCTTGAGTGGCTGAAGAGAAACCCAACAGCACTGCCGCTGCCGCCATATAAACTAAGACATGCTCTTCAATGGGATTGACTCGAGCCATTAATACAATGGCCAATATCACTAATAGCTGAGACACGACCATCCAGCCACGACGTCGTCCTAACCATTTGGTCAAAAATGGCACAGGCAAAGCATCAATTAAAGGAGCCCAAATGAATTTGAAAGAATAGCCCAAGGCTGCCCAACTAAACATGGTTACCACGCTTCTATCGATACCCGCTTCTCGTAACCACAACGATAAGCTTGAGAAAATCAATAGAATCGGAATACCGGCCGAGAAGCCCAAAAACAACATGATTATGACACGAGAGTCCAAATAAGCTTTGGCCGCGTCAGACCATGATTTTTTGGGAGGGGCAATTAGCTCAGATTTTGAGCTATTTTGATCAGTTGGGGTCGATACAGACATAGTAGACCTATCGTTAAAAATATCGTAAAAACCGTTATGTTACTTTAGAATGAAGCACTTGACTAGCGGTATCGTATCAAGCATACCATTCACTAAGTTTGCATTACTGTTGAAAATAGTGATATCTCACTAAATAACGGTATAATGTTTGGATAACTCGTCCGATCTATTGATCTCGACCCGCTTATCACCCCTCTTCCTGCTTGATAATAAGCTTATATTTTAGGTAAGCCTATATTATTTAGTAGATATTGAGCAAAAGTGACACAGGATATATTTATGGCAATTGATGTCGTCGTTAACCAAAGACATTTACAAATTCAACTTAAGCAGTTAGAGACCGTTTGGCATACTGTGATTAATGGCTACAATCTAAGCCAAGCCGCTCAAGTATTGCATACCAGCCAATCAAGCTTATCCAAACATATCTCCGCACTAGAAAACCAACTCAAAGCCGAAGTCTTCGTGCGTCAGGGCAAACGTCTTACTGGTTTAACCCCCGTGGGCGAAGCACTGCTACCGCATATTGAGTCTATTTTTACTGAAATTCGGACCATCGAAAATATTAGCCTCGATTACAACAACCCACATACCGGCACCTTGACCCTAGCGACCACGCATACTCAGGCGCGCTATGTGCTACCTGACATAATTAAGAAATTCAAAGAACAATATCCTAAAGTGCAGCTGGTACTACAACAAGCAGACCCACAGACCATTGCCAATATGGTCATCCGTGGACAAGCCGATATTGGTATTGCGACCGAAGCTTTATTACAAAACTCTTATCTACGCTGCTACCGTTATTATGATTGGTCGCACCGAGTCATTGTACCTAAAGACCATGAATTGGCTGAGCTTGAAACTATCGATTTACCTACCCTAGCCAGTTATCCTTTGGTCACTTATCACGGCGGATTCACTGGTCGTGGCGCTATTGACCAGACCTTCCACGAAGCGGGGTTAGAGCCTGAAATCGTATTGGCAGCATTGGATGCGGATGTAATTAGCACTTATGTTGGTGCTGGTCTGGGCGTGGGTATTATTGCCGAAATGGCCTTTGAACAGGGTCACTACCAGAACCTAACTGCCATACCTGTCGATCATTTCGGCCGCTTTACCAGTTGGATTGCAGTGCGTGATGATGCTGAAATTCGTCACTTTGGGAAAGCCTTTATTAAACTTTGCCAACAACAATTCGGCAACTAGACCTAAAATTAGAAATAAAATATTATTCAACTTACTCAGAAAGGTGCCCATTGGCACCTTTTTTGCTTTTGACTCTTAATTTATCAGATAGCCCTTTTTTTATCCGATTGTTATGATTTATTAATATTCAACCGGTTTACTTGAAACTCATGCAGATAAGTCACATATCAATAGGTAACACAAAACAAATAATATTTTAATTAACTAAGCAGCTGATGAGTCTTTTTGATACCCATTAAGGCTTTATTAACTCTGCTAATGGATTACCTATGACTGCAATTCCTTTATCTTTTTTAGACTTAGCCCCAGTTCCAGAAGGTCAAACCACCGCACAAGGTGTGGCCTATACCGTTGATATGGCCCAAAAAGCGGAAGCCATCGGTATGAATCGCTTCTGGATGGCTGAGCATCACAATATGCCAGGTATCGCCAGTGCCGCAACTTCAGTATTGCTATCGCATATCGGTGCTAAGACCCATAAAATCCGTATCGGCTCAGGGGGCGTAATGCTACCTAACCATGCGCCTTTGGTGATTGCTGAACAATTTGGTACCTTGCAGGCTTTGTATGGTGACCGTATTGATTTAGGTTTGGGTCGTGCACCCGGTACCGATGGTGCTACCTTTAGAGCGCTGCGCCGTCAGATGCATGATGCTGATCGCTTCCCGCAGGATGTACAGGAGCTTATGTTTTTCCTAGGCAAAGATTCAGACAATAGTCCGGTTCAAGCTTTCCCAGGGGCTCACAGTAATGTACCTATTTGGATTCTAGGCTCTTCATTATTTGGCGCAACCTTAGCGGCGAAACTAGGTCTACCGTATTCTTTTGCCTCGCATTTTGCGCCACGTATGATGACTCAGGCTATTGCCACTTATCGTGAGAACTTTGAGCCTTCACAATACTTGGACAAGCCTTATGTGATGTTAGCCGCGAATATGTTATTGGCTGACGATGAACAAACCGCCCGCTATCACTTTACCTCTGCGCAGCAGAGCTTCGTTCGTTTACGTCGTGGTGGTCGAGGACAGGTACCTGCTCCTGTAGAAACTATGGAAGGTATCTGGAATGCACCAGAGCAAGCTATGGTTGAAGATGCGTTAGCAGTTTCATTCGTTGGTAGTGTCGGACGCGTCCGTCCTCTATTAGAGCACTTTATTGAAGAGCATAAGCCTGATGAGTTGATGGTTACCGCTAATATTTATGACCAACAGGCCCGTTTGCGTTCTCTTGAGTTGGTGCCTGAGCTGGGCGTATTTGATCTACAACCCTAAGTATTATTGCACCCAGCTTTTAAATTTATAATTTTAAAGCTGAAGATACAAAAAAGCCGATATCAATTGATATCGGCTTTTTTTATCGAATGTCTTGTTGACAGACAGTTAAGTGATTTATTAATGAGTAATTGGCCGATAAATTTAAATTTAATACGCACAAAATTCAGCAGTACTAAATCCTGAGCCTACCATCGTAATTCGATGTTCGCCTTTTGAGCGAATATAATACCTATAATCAATAGTCACCATGATCGGCCAGTCGTCTGCCTTTACTATCTCTTACTGATTGTACATGGCCATCCGTATTAATAACCAGTTCTTGATTGTAACCTAGCCAGATTTTAAATACCCGTCCTTTACTGAGGTCACCGGTATAACTGCCGCAGTAGCTGCCTTTTGCGAACACTACTTGGCTCGTGGGTAACGCTTGTGCGGTCAAAGAAAGGGACATTATCACACCAACAAGACCGGCTTTTATAACTTTAGATTTCATAACGAATCCTCAGTGTAATAGACTAAATAGCGATTAAAGGCGTGGTAAATAAACCACCTTCTCAAATCAATATATCACTGTATTCACCGGCTTACAATATGATTGAACCATTAGAGAGATTTAAATATCAACATATCATCATTAAACACTATTAAACCCTAATAAACACAGAATTCGACCGCACTATCGACTCGGCCCACCATCTTGATAATATGGGTACCGGTACGGATAGCATTATAGCGATAATTAGCGCCACCCTTATCCTCCAAGACTTGCCCCTTATTATCTGTGACCGTCTGTACATGACCATCTGTACTAATCACCAGCTCTTGCTCGGCACTCATTTCTAATGAAAACAGCTCACCTGAGGTTAAATCCCCCTGATAGTGACCACAATTACTGCCCTTTTCAAATATCACCTCACTGGTTGGCATGGCCTGAGCATTTAAACATGCTAACGAGGCAATACTGGCGCAACACAGCTGAATGCAGCTTTTTTTTGACATAATTTAGATATTACCTTTTTGGATTTGAAAAGTACGTCTTTTACCCTAAATACATTTTTAACAAAGACAGTTTGATAGGAGCCTACATCCAGCCTAGCGCTCTCAAGGCTGCTGCTCCTATCGCCATACCAAATAAAGACACCACTGTGGTAAACGCTAAGATATTGGCCGCTAATACATCGTTACCGCCCATTGCTTTGGCCATCACATAACTGGCTGCGGCTGTTGGAGAGGCCACCATTAGGAACAGCACGCCCATATGCACCCCAGTTAAACCAAAGGCCAGTCCGACTACCACGGCTACTATAGGTGCAATCAGAATGCGTCCTATACTGGCCTGCATGGATAAGCCTGATAAGGTCAGCATAGAGCGTACATCGATGGTGGCACCGGCACAAATTAATGCCAGTGGCAAAGACAGTGCTGAGAGCAAAGTCCCGGTTTGGGTAATGACATTGGGGAGCGCTGGCAAGGCCAACGTCGAAGCAAGCAATTTGAAACCAAATGCTGCAATCAAGGAGAGAATCAAAGGATTGGTGAATAACTTCTTAGTTAACATCATAGCGTAACTTTCACGCCTTGCAATCTGTTTTTGATCGGCATCTGGACTTATGGCGGTACGACTTAAAGTAATCACTGCCAAAATGTTAAATACCAAAGTAATAACGCCCATATAGACCGCGCCAATACTTAGCCCCTCTGCCCCGTAGGCATTAGCAACAGTCGCTAGACCAATAATGGCCATATTACTGCGAAAGACGCCTTGGACAAAGACCCCTTTATCTTCAGGTCTTGCAATAAAAAGCTTGGCGTATAGCTCTGCACCGAAGTAGAGCAGCAGGGTCACTGCAAATCCAGCACCCAGCAGATTCAATTGTTCTCTGAAGTTGACCTGACTTTCAATAACACTAAAAAAAAGTAAACAGGGCAAAGCATAGTTAAATACTAGTTTAGAGGCCTGATCAATAAACGCCTTACTGATCTGTCCTTTTTTTCGCATAAAAAAACCCAACCCCATAAGCACGAGGTTGGGCAGTACAATATTTAGAGCAAAAAGAATGGCATCAATCATTGCTATCTCATCTGGATTTGGGGCGGTGCTATCGCCTTAGGCTGTCAGGTTAGCAATCATTACTAAGTCCGCTTAGTTTAGAATCAGCTTAGTTTACAGCTTAGCTGTCTAAAGTCGCCTTCGCTTTTTTCTGTTTTTTTAACGTCATGCCTAGAAGCTGTATGGCGGCTGGAGTTACCCCACTGATGCGACTGGCTTGAGCTAAGGTAGCAGGACGAATCTCTTGTAGCTTTTGGACAATTTCATTAGACAACCCTGACACCACACTGTAGTCAAAGTCCATTGGCAGCTGCGTATTTTCTAAACGCTTCATTTGATCAATGTCTTCTTGTTGACGATTGATATAGCCTGCATATTTCACTGAGATTTCAATCTGCTCACCGACATCTGCTGCCACATCCGCGCCCGTTATCGCTGCAATATCCTCAAAGCCTACATTAGGACGTTTTAACAAATCATAAGCGGTCGACTCTTTTGATAAGCTTTCACCAGTACGTTCAGAGAATTTTTTACCCAGCTCATTATTTGGTGTGGCCCACAACTCTTTTAGACGACCTGATTCAGTAGCAACCGACTCCATTTTATTTTGATAAGCCTCCCAGCGGGCATCATCGACTAGGCCTAAGGTACGGCCAATTTCAGTCAAGCGTTGATCGGCATTGTCTTCACGCAATAATAGGCGATATTCAGCACGGCTGGTGAACATACGGTATGGCTCTTTGGTACCATGGGTAATTAGGTCATCTACCAACACACCCAAATAAGCTTGGTCACGGCGTGGCGTCCAGCTGTCCATCACTGGGTTATCTTGGGTAGATAAAGCGGCGTTCACACCCGCTAACAGCCCTTGCACCCCAGCCTCTTCATAACCTGTGGTACCGTTAATTTGACCGGCGAAATATAGGCTATCAATAGACTTGGTTTCTAAAGTTGGTTTTAGGCTTTGGGGGTTAAAGTAATCATACTCAATGGCATAACCCGGACGGATAATATGAGCGTTCTCTAGACCCGCCATGGTACGAATAAATTCTAACTGTACATCAAAGGGTAAACTGGTAGAAATCCCATTGGGATACAATTCATGGGTGGTCAACCCTTCTGGCTCGATGAAAATCTGATGGCTGTCTTTATCAGCGAAGCGGTGGATTTTGTCTTCAATTGACGGACAATAGCGTGGCCCTACCCCTTCAATATTGCCTGAGAATAAAGGCGAGCGGTCCAAGTTTCTACGAATAATATCGTGAGTTTTCTCATTGGTATAAGTGATGAAGCAATTAACTTGCTCGGGGTGCATAGATACATCGCCCATAAAGCTCATCACCGGCAGCGGGGTATCGCCTGGCTGCTCTTTCATTACACAAAAGTTTACTGTTCTAGCATCAATTCGCGCGGGCGTTCCTGTTTTTAGACGGCCCACCGGCAGTTTTAATTCACGTAAACGCTCAGCCAACTTAATAGAAGGCTGGTCACCGGCACGCCCCCCTTTTGAATTATCTAAACCAATGTGAATCACGCCGCCTAGGAAGGTACCTGAGGTTAGGACCACGGTCTTGGTGCGGAAAATAATGCCAGTTGAGGTCACCACAGCACAAGCTTTGCCGTTTTCCACCAAGATGTCATCCGCACCTTGTTGGAATAAGTCCAAGTTAGGCTGATTTTCTAGCGTATGACGAATGGCCGCTTTATATAAAATACGGTCAGCCTGCGCGCGAGTGGCTCGTACTGCTGCGCCTTTACGACTGTTTAATACTCGAAACTGAATGCCCGCTTTATCGGTAGCCAAGGCCATAGCACCACCTAAGGCATCAATCTCACGGACCAAATGCGACTTACCAATTCCCCCAATGGCAGGGTTACAGCTCATCTGGCCTAAGGTTTCAATATTGTGTGTCAACAATAACGTCTGTGCGCCCATACGCGCTGCCGCTAGTGCTGCTTCGGTACCGGCATGCCCGCCACCGATGACAATAACGTCATACGATTTAGGATAAGTAATACCAGAGGTATTTGATGGGGTAGTTGATGACATAAAGACGCCTCGCCTGCTGTTTTCAGCAATTACTGAATGGGATAGTCACTCAAAAGTAGAGTAACAGATAATTATAACAAAATTCGCTATCCTTCTGTAGTCAATATTTCATCAATAAACCCTTATAATTATTAAGGTTATAAGCGCCGATTGATTAATAAAATTACCTATTGAACCTAGTCAAGCTTATCTATTTACAGCCTCCCTGGCAGAAAAGTTGCGTAACCTCATTAGAACTTGAAATAATGGGTAATAAAATTTCACATTGAAGGTCTATAACCTAATCAATATTAGCGGTACGCTTAGCCTCGTATCTGTATTTACTTATTTGTTTATTTATTGACCTGTATCTACTTAATGCTATTTTTTAGAACTGGTTATTTTGACTCTGCGTACCCTTTTTAGCACTTACTACTTATTATTTTTTATCCTTATCATTTTTATCACTGATATCCTGAGGACTGCATGAAACCCTTTATAACAACAAACTCTAATTCCCTTGCTAACTCCCCTACTAATAACCCTGCTAGTAGCGCAATTAAAACCTTATTATTGGCTAGCATCACTGCAACGGCCCTAACAGCTTGTAACAGCATGCCTTATGACTCTAGTGCTTCCTCAAACAAATCTGCTGTCAGTCATACGGTTGCTAATAATGAGAATACGCAGTATCCAGCCGATGGCAGCCGTCATGAGTATAAATTGGACAATGGGCTAAAGGTTATTATCAAAGAGGACCACAGGGCCCCAGTGGCTATGACCCAAATTTGGTATTCCGTAGGATCGACAGATGAGCCGGAGGACAAAGGTGGTATTTCCCATTTATTAGAACACATGATGTTTAAGGGGACTGAAAAAGTCTCCGGGGCTGATTTTGATAGACTGATTGCCAAGTTTGGCGGTGAGCATAATGCTTTTACCAGCTACGACTACACTGGCTATTATGAAATGTTCCTTGTAAACCGTTTGGATTTGGCTTTAGAATTAGAAGCTGACCGTATGACCAACTTACGCTTTGATAGTGATGAGTTCGTCCAAGAATTTGAGCAAGAACGCAACGTGGTAATGGAAGAGCGTCGCCAACGTACCGATGATAATCCACTGGCCAGAGCTTTTGAGAAGTTCCGAAAATTGGTGTTACCTGATAGTCCTAAAGGTGAGTCGATTATTGGTCCTATGCAGGAAATTGCTAACACCAATATTGAAGATTTAGAACAATGGTACAAAACTTGGTATGCCCCAAATAATGCCACCCTGGTAATCGTGGGCGATGTTGACCCGCAACAAACCCTAAAAAAAGTTGAACAATATTTTGGCGCTATCCCCAGTAAGCAAATTCCTGAACGTCCGTCAGTACTGCAAAAAGGCTGGCGTGGTTATCAACAACAAACCATAAAAGAAACGGTCAACGTGCCGACCTTACTTATGGCTTTTAACGTGCCCACTTTACATAGTGCTATGGCAACTGATCTTCCTAAAAAAGAAGTTTATGACCTACTCATGATGCAGTTCATTATGGATGGCGGTTATGCAGCCCGTTTTGAGAAGAGCCTGGTTCGTGAGCAAGGGTTATTGGCATCAGTAGTTTCTTACTACGATTCATACGAGCGTGGTGACGGCTTATTTATGATTCAAGCTACACCTCGTGAAGGGGTAACTTTGGCTCAAGCACAGCAGGCCATTTTAGAGCAAGTAGATAAATTTAAAACTGAAACCATCAGTGAAAAAGAGCTGGAGCGTGCCCGTAACAATGCTGTAAAAGGTTTCGTTTTCGCCCAAGACAGTATGGCAGGTCAAGCCTATATGATTGGTAATCTTCAATCTCGTGGTTTAGACGATCGCCTAATTCATACTCTTCCTAAAGAGGTGGCAAAAGTCAGTAGTAAAGACATCAATGAAGCGGCCAATAAATACTTGGTAAAAGACAACCTAACCGTGATGTATGTAGAGCCAGTTACTGCTTCAAAATCGACTAATAAATAAAGCCACTCCCCTAATCTTTATTTATTGCAGCCATAAACTTAAAAGACAGCTATTAAAATTAAAAGCTATAACACTCAAATACGGATTTGATATGAACTCACACTTACGCCCCTCTTACTCTCTTAAGCCGCTTATTGTGGCCAGCTCTCTCATTTTTTCAGTGGGATTAACTACGCTTAGTGCCCAGGCTGCACCTGACTTGCCCAGTGGTGAGCATGCTACCAAAGACGTTGATATTACCCAGCCTATCAAGGCGCTTGATAATCTATCTAGCTTAAAAAATGAGAAAAAATTAGACTTCTCTATTCCTAAATTTCAGCACTTTACCACCAGCAATGGGGTTCCGGTCATTTTCTTCCAAACCAATCAGTTGCCTATTGTTGATGTTGACTTAAGATTTAACGCTGGCAGTGCTCGTGATGAAAGCATTCGTAAAGACGGTTTTGGTCTTGCCAGCATGGTGGCAGACCTATTGACCAAAGGCACCAAGCAATTAGATGAGACTGCCTTTGCAGAAGCCACCGAGCAATTGGGTATTGAGCTTGGCAGTGCCGCTTATAAAGATCAGTTTGTGATTAATCTTCGCAGCTTGTCTGAAAGTGACAAGCTAGACCCCGCTTTAAAGCTGTTAAGTGAAGTGCTAAATGAGCCTAGATATGAGGCAAAAGTTTTAGAGCGTAGCAAGGCTCAGCAAATTTTAGGGCTAAAGCAGATGATGCAAAACCCCTCTTATCTTGCCAATATTACCTTTAATAAAACGCTGTACGGCTCTCATCCCTATGCCCACTCCTCTTATGGCACCATAGATAGTATTCCAAATATTGAGATTAAGGATTTACAGCGTTTCCATGATACTTATCTGGTGGCCCAAAACGCCAGTTTAAGTCTCACCGGTGACTTAACCTTAGAGCAAGCCAAACAAGCGGCTGAGACCATAACCCGACAGCTAAATCAGGGTAAGCCTGCTCCTAAACTGCCCCAACCGACTCCCATTAAAAGCAGAAAATGGGTCCATGTAGATTACGACAGCGACCAAACCTCAGTAGTTATCGGTCAACAAGGTCATAGCGTTAGTGTCGATCCTACACAGCTTCAGCGCCGGAGCGACTTTAGTATTGGCAATGAAATCTTGGCAGGTAGTGGCTTTAACTCACGCTTGATGGGTAAAATTCGTAAAGAGATGGGTTACACCTATGGCATTTATGGCAGTATGACAGCCATGCAAGTCCCCGGTCCTTATACTATCAATTTCTCTACCCGTAACGAAAAAGCAGATGAGGCGATTAAAGCCACTTTGCAAACCGTAGAAGAGACTTTAAAACAAGGGGTCACTGCCGATGAGTTCAAATTGACTCAAGAAAGCTTAATCAATAGTTATCCGATGGGCTTTTCTAGTAATGCTGGCATTAATGGGATGCTAGGTGCGCTCAACTTCAACAAGCTACCCGACAGCTACCTCACCAATTATATCGACCGTGTTGAGAACAGCAGTGTAAAACAAGTCAATGCAGCGCTGCAAGAGACGTTAACACCAGATAAGTTTATTATAGTTACCGTCGGCAAACCTGATATTGCTAAAAACTCTGAGCTTAATAAACTGAAATAATAGCAATAGATTTCAGGCTTTAAAAGCACGTGAACAATGCGCCAGCCTCATAACCTATTGGCTTTCAAGCTTAAGACTTGACTTCCTCCCCTCGCTAAACCGAGGGGATTCCTACAGCTAGACGGTCAAGCCCGACCGCAAGGATGTTCTTAGCAGCATTGATATCTCTATCATGCCATGTG
>NZ_FUGE01000069.1 GCF_900162825.1 Psychrobacter piechaudii | reverse complement strand
TTCTTTTTCCAACGCTGAATTGTCGTTGTACTGATTTGATATTCTTCGGCAAGCTCTCGATAACTGTAACCTTCGTCAAGCTTGTCTAATATCATTTGTCTGTAGTCTTTTGAATATGCCATCTTATCAGTGTATCTTATTTATGGGGCTATGACTATAATTCGGAGCATTATGAATTTACCCGAGCTGCAGAACGTCAGGCCGAAAAAGCAGGACTAAAAACTGAATTTTTTGGCAACAGCTATGATTTTGATTATATGCAAAAAGAAGCCAAGGGCGAGGTGTATCCGTCAGCGCTGGGCGGTGAAGTTATCTATGGTAATAATGCCGGCAAGTATTCGCTAGATTTGACCTATCTAAAAGACGCAGAAGCTACCGGTAATGTGACGGTTAAAACACTGCGTAAAGTTAATGGTATTAAGCAATTAGACAACGGTCAGCTTGAGCTTGATGTGCACGTAATTAATGAAGAGGGCGGTGTTGATGCCATTGAGTATTACAGCTGCGATAAGCTGTTTTTAAACGCGGGCAGTACGGGTACCTCAGAGCTATTATTAAAAAGCCAAGCGGTAGGCACACTCAATAATCTCAATGAGCACATAGGCTAGCATTGGGGGCCTAATGGCAATATCATGACTGGGCGTAACTTCGTTTATGCTGCTGGTGAAGCCCAGTCTACCATTCCGGTGAAGGGGATTAATCTATGGGATGGAGATAGGGGTGGCTCAAAATATAAGATATTTGCTGAGATTGCCCCATTGCCCTTAGGGCTTGAGACTTGGACCACTTTGTATTTGGCCATTACTGATAACCCTGAGCGCGGCAATTACTATTATGACAAAGCCTCAGGCACGGTGAAGTTAAATTGGAAGCGCTCACAAAATGAGTATTCGGTTAATGCGGCCAAAGAACTCATTGAAAAGTTGGCCAAAGCCAATGGTGGCCGTCTCTCAAGCTTACTGTTTACCAAGGGCTATGGCGATAATTTCTGTTATCACCCCTTAGGGGGTTGTGTGCTCGGCAAAGCTACGGATGAGTTTGGACGGGTCAAGGGTTATGAAAATATTTATGTCCAAGATAGCGCTTTGATTCCGGGCAGTGCTGGGGTAAACCCTTATGTCTTCATTACTGGGCTTGCTGAGCGTAATATGAGTTATATTTTGAAAGAGGACTTTGGATAAAAAAACGCCCTTAATGGGTAATGCCAGTCAGTTAAACAAGAGACTTAGCGGAGATATGGTTTTTTAAAACCAGAGAACTCCATAAACAGGGGTTTCTAGAAAAAACGAATTTCAGAATTTCGCTATAAAATCTCTTAACTGACTGGCATTAC
>NZ_FUGE01000070.1 GCF_900162825.1 Psychrobacter piechaudii | reverse complement strand
CGACTCATTTAAAAGCTATAACGCATTAGATGTCAGTGAGTTTACTCATTATCGTATCAACCACTCCAAAACCTTTGTTAATGACAAGAATCACATTAATGGTATAGAGAACTTTTGGAACCAAGCTAAACGGCATCTACGTAAGTTTAACGGAGTTCCAAAAGAACATTTTCACCTCTATTTAAAGGAATGTGAGTGGCGTTTTAATCACAGTGACCCAAAGTCGCAATTACTACAATTAAAACAATGGGTTAAACAGGGTTTGAACTAGTTATCTAGGACAGCCCCATTCTTTATATTGGGCGTTACTCATGGTGCCTTTGATAAAAGCATCCACTTCTATCTCTTGCAGAGCCGGCATAGTTATCGCAACCATATCACCTGCAATGCGTAACATGGCGGGCATGCCAGTGGATAGATGTAAGTCTGAAGCCTGATGTTGAATAGTATGAGCAAGTAGAGACTCAATATCTTTGAAGCTTAGTACTTGCGCGTCAGGCACTTAAGTCCTCCCTGTGCAATTAACAATTAATAGTTATCGGTAGCATAACAAGTCTATTCCCCTTATGAGTGACTTTTTTAGGGTTAATCCATGCTTTTTAGAGCTTACTCATGTTGTATTCTTTAAGTATCAGCCAAAGAGGTAGGGGGTTCAGAGGTTGTAAACATCTACCCATAGAGCAGGGAGGGGAGTAAATGTTACTATTACTATATAGCCAAAAAATACGGTATAACCAAAATTATTAAGTTAAAAAATTTTACGAGGTCAATATAATGAATCCAACACTGCTTCAAAGATGGCAACAAGTCACCGAACAAATTGATAAGGCTTGTATAGCTTCGAATCGAGATACAGTTACTTTATTGGCGGTATCTAAGACCAAACCAGCGCAAATGGTTATTGATTTGGCCGAAGCAGGGCAGAAGCATTTTGGTGAGAACTACCTGCAAGAAGCGGCAGAAAAAATGGCGCAAATTAAAGAGCAAGCTAGCCCTGAGGTTGTAGGTAATATCGTATGGCATTACATCGGTCATATTCAACGTAATAAAACCCGAGATATCGCTGAGAACTTCGACTGGGTACATACCATAGAGCGTGACATTATTGCCAAGCGTCTTAATGATCAACGCCCTGATAATTTAGAGAAACTCAATGTGTTGGTTCAAGTCAATATAGACAATGAAGACAGTAAGTCAGGGTGTTTGCCTAGCGAGCTAGATAAGCTAATTGCAGCTATTAAAGGCTATGAGAATCTAAGCTTACGTGGGCTCATGATTATTCCATCTAAAGAAGGTACCGATGCCTTTGAGCGTACTAAAAAGCTGTTTGATGAGATTAAGCAAGCTCACCCTGAATTAGCACAGTGGGATACGCTGAGTATGGGGATGAGTGGTGATATGGAGCAAGCCATCGCTCAAGGTTCAACCATGGTGCGGGTCGGAAGTGCCATCTTTGGAGCAAGAGACTAGCTTTTGAGAGACTGAGTTAAGTCTTAGGGCATAAAAAAGGAGCTTCAAATCCATTGAAGCTCCTTTTATTTTATCATCTAGATAATGAGGAAAGAGTGAAAGCGGCCTTATTATTAGCTTTCAATGCTCCAACCATTAACCAAGGGGTAACGGCGTTCACGGCCAAAAGCCTTATGACTGACTTTAGTACCGATAGCGGCTTGACGACGCTTATATTCGCTTCTGTCTACTAAGCGAATGGTCTGACGTACCATATCGGGGTCAAATCCTTTCGCGGTAATCTCATTAAAGCCCAAATCGTTATCGATATAGTCTTTTAAGATGGCATCAAGCACTTCGTAATCCGGCAAGCTGTCTTGGTCTTTTTGATCGGGGCGTAGCTCGGCTGAAGGGGCGCGCGTGATAACACGTTCTGGAATAACATCAGTGTCCTCCAAACGGTTACGATAATTGGCTAAGGCATAAACTTGAGTCTTGTAAACGTCTTTTAATACATCAAATCCGCCAGCCATATCGCCATATAAGGTCGAATAGCCCACAGCCATTTCAGATTTATTGCCAGTGGTGATGACCAGATGACCAAATTTATTAGATAGGGCCATTAAGATCATACCGCGAGCACGGGCCTGAATATTCTCTTCAGTGGTGTCCATTTTGGCCTTGCTAAATAAAGGCGCTAAGGTATGTCGCATACCCGCTACCGCGTCATGAATGGGACAAACGGTATAAGACACATTCAATCTGCGGGCTTGAGCTTGGGCATCTTCTAAGCTGATCTGTGACGTGTATTCGTACGGCATCATTACCGCATACACTTTATCTGATCCTAAAGCATCAACTGCGATACATAAGGTCAATGCAGAGTCGATACCGCCTGAAAGACCGACGATAACCCCTTCAAAGCCTGAATGGTTGACGTAGTCACGTAAGCCCACAACTAAAGCTTGATAAGTTTCTGACTCGGCACTTAGTTGAAGGGGGGCTTTAACTTGGGTATCGAATTGACCGCTTTCAATATCGAAGCTGGCGTATAACAGATGCTCTAAGAAACGAGGAGCTTCATGGGCCACATCGCCATTGGCTTGAACCGCCATAGAGCCCCCATCAAATACCAGGTCATCTTGACCGCCTACCGCATTCACATAAACAATGGGTAAGTTGTTATCGGTTGCTCTCTTACGTAATAAAGCTTGGCGCGTGTGCTGCTTACCGGCTTCAAAAGGAGAGGCGTTAATGGTTACTACTAGGTCAGCGCCTTGATCTTTTAAAGCTTTGATAGGGTCTTCTTGCCATAAGTCTTCACAGATTAGCAGACCAATAGTAAGACCTTGATAATCAAAAAGTACTTGGTTGCGGCCTTTGTCAAAATAACGGCGCTCATCAAACACCCCGTAATTGGGGAGATACTGCTTATGATAAAAGCCTTTTTGTTGCCCATTTTGAATGATGGCTGCTGAGTTGAAAGTGCCATGATAATCTACATGAGGATAGCCGATAATCATAACAATATCATTGATATCTGCTAATGAGCTTAAAGCGGCTTTAACTCGGTCAGATAGGCTTGGACGCAGTAGTAGGTCTTCAGGAGGATATCCCAATAGCGCCAACTCTGGGAATACGATGATGTCGGCGCCGTTATCACGTGCTTCGATGGCCAAGCTACGCATTTTTTGGATATTATTTTGGATGTCACCCACCATAAAGTGAGATTGAGCCATTGCAAATTTCAGCGACTTTCCTTTTAGTTCAGTGCTGTTGTTTTCGTTAGACATTATTAGGTCCTATTCGTTATGGGGATTAGCGCTATTTGTCTCGCTACAAAAACAACTTATTAAATTTTTTTAGTGTTGATTTTGAGCCAAGTAAAATTTAGCGTTTCTGTTAAAAGGGTCAGTGTTTTTTATAATCTAAAATATTATCTATCAAGTTGGCAAAGTATTATCTGCCAAGTTAATGTTGCTAATATAAAAAGTTAACGGTCTTCGCCAACTACCAACGTTTGACCTTACTGCTTCTGTTATTCGATATAAACCCTACTTTATCAAATACAGTAGGGCGGATAATTTCTTGTTGTTTCCATTGTTAACGATTTTCGTAGTCGAAAAACGATATAATTACCTTTAGTATAACATCAAATTTTTGTGTTATAGCTAAGCCCGATTGATTTAGCGGGCAAAACTAGGAAATTGTATCATGTTTGCATTTGTCTTTACCCTTATCGTAATCTGGCTTGCTATGTGGGCCTTCTTCAAATTTATGTACCCCAAGCCGCCCAAGGAGTTCATGCCCAAAAAAGGGGATGTTACTACTCCTAGAGACTGTGACTCTTGTGGTTACCCCTTAGCGGAATATAGAGGGGTGACTGAGGCGATACCACAAGCCCAATTAACGGAAGCGGATCAGGCCCAAGTTGCTGAACTGACTACAGAGGTAGAGGCCATTAGACAACAGATCCTAGCTTATGAGGCCAGCGTTAACGATAAAGCTCATCAAAAAGGACTGACTCGTCAACAAAAGAAACAAGCTTCGACTCAATATGAGCAGTTACAAAAGCAGTTGTTTGAAAAGAATCAACAGTTAAAGAAAATGAGCAGTTGGTTCTTTTGTAATTATGATCATCAAGCCGACTTTCATGCAAATCGCCCAAAGTAGAGCTTAATCAATCAGGGGTGAAACAGTTGCAAAATAAAAGGCTGCACAATACTTGGCAGCCTTAAAATAGGGGCATCATAGTCAGCTAGTCTATGGTTATTACTGAGCTAACTGCATGTCTTGAATCATCTGTTCAATAAGTTGATTGGCCTGCTCAATACTTTGTTCATTGGCTGTGGCACTGTTTTTTGACTGTTGCAGTTTTTCATAAAGGTTTAAACAGCAAAGCACCAATAGGTTTTCATGAGGTAAGTGCGGAGCTTGAGCACGCAGATCTTCAATAAAATTATTGATAAAGTCACTGGCAGCGAAAAGCTCGTGTTCTTCACCCACTGGGCAGTTAATGGTATAGGTTTTCTCTAAAATACTAATATCAACAGCTGCATACTCAGGTTCAGCTGCGTAATCTGCTAACTCTAAATCGGCAGTAGACGGTTCAGAGTAGTCGCTATCATAGCTTTCAGAGTCGATATTTTCTGCATACGGCTCATTTTCTAGCGCGTAAGTTTCTTCAGTGAAATTTTCGGTGGCAGCCTCAGATAAGACAGACTGCTCTTCAAGACTAACTTCAGAGTCTTGCGGCTCGTGGTCATTTGGATAATCAGTGGACATAGTGTTCTCTTAAAAAAATAGAATAAAGAAGCTAGGTAGGTCTTAGTCTACAGCTTGGTCAATTAAAGTTAAGCGCTGCATCACTACTTTGGTATGCTCTTTTGCCAAGCGGTTTTTTTCTAATAACATTTGATTCGCTTGCTCTAACGCTTCACACTTTTGTAGCAACTCATTGTAATTATCATTGAGTGTGTTGTGCGCTTCAGTTAGGCTCTTGTGCTCATCATTGAGCTGATTATATAGTTGTTCTAGAGTCTCTTGTTGCTGTTGCACGTCTTCAAACACACTCTGAGCATCAGATAGATCTTGCTCAAGCTGCAGTTTGGCTTGTTGCGACTGCTCATAGGTTTGCTCAAGGTCGCTAAGCTGTTGCTGCAACTGCTCAACTTGTTGGGTGTCTACTTGAGGGGCAGCTTTTAGCGAAAGTAACTCATTATGAGAGGCGTCATAGCGCTGTCGAACGTCGTGCAATATAGAGTCTAAGTGTTGCAGTTTTTCAATTAAAGGCTGAGTCATAGAGTATCACTTCTAATAAAGTCGGATAAAAATATAAATGCAAGGTTATGTATATAATACCTTTAATAATGCCACAGATGCCCACATTATATCTAGCAGTAGGTTGTTAACGAATGTGTTTACAAAGGCTCAGGTTTTGATGTTTTGTCATAAGCTAAGCTAAAAAATTAGCGAAATACACCGCAACAATTTAACAAAAGTGATAGTGAGCTAGTGGCTATTTAACAGTAGCCAGTTGGTTAAGATTAGTTAATTAAGATTAGTTAATTAAGATTAGACAGTTAGATCGATAAATAGTTAAATCAATAAATAGGCCAATAAATAGCACCCCCACTGAGTAATAAATCTCACCGTTGATAAAAAGGTAATTGTAATGAATGATGATATTTCAGGTTGGAATGATTGGGAAAAAGCGTTTTCTGATTGGAGCGATGTGACCATTAGTGAGCTACATGGACTGATGACTGGGCTGATGACGGTTTGTCATGCCCCCGCTAAAATTGAAGAGTGGGAGCAACTACTGACTGAGCTGAGCTTTTCTATTCCCAATGAAGCTGCTTTGACGTTGCTAGCAGAAGAGGCAGAAGATACCTCGTTTCAGTTGAAAGACAAAGACGATGCTTATCAATATTCGCCATTGGTGCCAGATGATGAGCATGATTTATATGAGCGCGTTATGGCGCTAAAGCAGTGGGCCAATGGGTTTATGACCGGCTTTGGGGTGACCGATTGCACATTGACTGCTGAAGAAAACGTTATTTTCTCTGATTTGGCGAAAATTGGCAGTATTCGTATTGATCCAGATGATGAGTTTGAGGGCGGGGAAGAGTCGTACCTATATTTATATGAGTTTGCACGTATGGTGCCCGTAAGCCTAGCAATCCGACCTCGTAAATCTATGATGAGCCTACCGCTTATCGCCGGCTTATCTATTAACGCCAAGACTGCCAAAGAGCTGGAGCAAGAAGGGGTAAAGCCTAAGCCTATCCCACCGGTTATCGATATTATGAATCAAAATAATCCGTCTTAACGGCATCTTTAGTAGTTTGAGTCGTATATAGCTTCGATTGTTGATAGCAAAAAGCCAGCCCAGATACAGATAAACTGGGCTGGCTTTTTTATGTTACATTAAAGCGTAAATGGCACTAAGCATTACTTATAAAGCATAACCGGAAAACAGGAGGTTTTAATGATAACCAAACAGGAAGAATCTCATTTAAAGCGCTGTATTGAGTTGGCTGCTGAGGCACTGCAGGCAGGCGACGCTCCTTTTGGTAGCGTGTTAGTGGCTGGCAGTGGTGAGGTATTAAAAGAAGACCGTAACCGCATTAATAGCCTTGAGGCGACTTACCATCCTGAGCTGGCTTTAGCCCAATGGGCCGCTGCTAATATGAGTGAAGAGGAACGCCGTCAAGCTGTGGTGTATACATCAGGGGAGCATTGTACCATGTGCTCGGCAGCGCACGCTTGGGCGGGGCTGGGTCGTATAGTCTATGCCAGCTCTTCAAAGCAATTGCTGCAATGGCAACAACAGCAAGGTATCACTGCTAAGTCTCCAATAAATAGTCTAAGTATTAATGAAGTGGCTCCTGATATCGAAGCACAAGGTCCGGTAGCGGGGCTAGACGAAGAAGTCAAAGCGCTACATCTGCAAGCTTGGAAGCTGCGTAACTCTTAGTTTCATTATTTAAACTTTGTAAGGAATAATCATGACCTCGCTAAATCAAACCACCCTTTATCCCAGTGATAGCATCGAGTGGCTCAAGCGATTAATTGGCTTTGATACAGTGAGCCGTCATTCTAACTTAGCCCTTATTGAAGACGTGCAAGCGTATTGCGAGAGCTTGGGCTTATCGCCGGTATTGACCTTTAATGAGGACAGCAGTAAGGCCAATTTGTTTGTCACTGTTGCGGCTAGTAATGATTCTGAACAACACATAACCAGTGGCGGTATTGTGCTGTCTGGGCATACTGATGTGGTGCCAGTTGAGGGTCAAGACTGGGATTCTGACCCCTTTGAGGCGGTGATACGAGGCGATAAGCTTTATGGCCGCGGTGCATGTGACATGAAAGGCTTTATTGCCAGTGCTTTGAATTTATTGCCCAAGGGGGTAGCACTGTCAAACCAAGGCAGTCTAGCTAAGCCGCTGCATCTGGCGTTGTCCTTTGATGAAGAGGTGGGCTGCTTAGGGGCTCCGTTAATGTTAGAGGACTTAAAGCAGCGCGGTATCCGCCCTGACTATTGTATCGTTGGTGAGCCGTCTTCTATGAAAATGGTCAGTGCCCATAAAGGCATTTCAGTATTTCGCTGCGCTGTGCATGGCAAATCAGCTCACTCCTCTTTGACTCATCAAGGGGTAAATGCCATCAGTTACGCTGCTAAGTTGATTGGATTTATTGATGAGCTGGCAGGTCAATTGGCAGAGTCTGATCGAGTAGATCCTCTATTTGATGTGCCTTACTCCACATTATCGATAGGCACCATTCAAGGCGGTACAGCGACCAATATTGTGCCCAATCTTTGTGAATTTACCTTTGATTATCGCAATCTACCCACCATGGGCACAGCAGACATTCTACCGGCTATCAAACAAAAGATTGGCGAGCTTAATCAGCAGATGCAGCAAGTAGATGGGAATACGGGTATTGAGATTGAGCAATTAGAAAGCGTGCCGGCTATGACAGACAGTGAAAGTGAGGCTTTACAACAGTTGATAGCAGGCTTAGTCAATTCTTCAGCACGCCATAAGGTGGCCTATGCCACAGAGGGTGGTCAGTTCACCAATGCGGGTATTCCTACCGTTATTTGTGGGCCAGGCAGTATTGAACAGGCGCATAAGGCCAATGAATTTGTTGAATTAGATCAAATGGCCGAGTGCGATGTGTTCTTGGACAAAGTGCTTGGCTCATTGCAGGGTTAATGGTTTTCTATTGCAGTACTGGGCTAATGGCTTTTACATAGGGCCAATGGCTTTTACTATAAACTGGCTATTGGTATAAAATAGCCGGTTTTATCACCAGTCGCCGTAAAACCACCCACTTCAGGGGGTGGATATAAGGCGACATACACTGTCGTAAGAAGCAGTTAAAGAGTTGTAAGTTAAAATCAACCTCGCCATACTGAATATATGAAAACACTCAAATTACGCATCAAAGACAAACATGCAAACCAGCTAAACAAACTAGCTGGGAGTGTTAACTATGTGTGGAACTATGTCAATGCGTTAAGTTTTGAGCAACTAAAACGTACCGGTAAGTTTTTTAGTGCTTATGATTTAAATCAGTACACCAAAGGTAGCGGTGAGTATTTAGGATTACACAGTCAGACCTTACAGGCTATCAATGAGACACACGCTAAATCACGTAAACAATTTAAAAAAGCCAAACTTAACTGGCGTACCAATAGAGCTGATGCCAAACGTAAAAGCCTAGGTTGGATACCTTTTAAAAAATCTGCCATCAAGTATTTGCAAACAAGGCAGACAGGTAAGAAGGCACTGAAATCAACCATACAGCTATCGCTATCTAAAGGTCAAAAGCTTATCATAGATGTATTCGATAGCTACAACCTAAGCCTATATCAAATCAACACGCTTGAGATAGTACAAG
>NZ_FUGE01000246.1 GCF_900162825.1 Psychrobacter piechaudii | reverse complement strand
CGACTCATTTAAAAGCTATAACGCATTAGATGTCAGTGAGTTTACTCATTATCGTATCAACCACTCCAAAACCTTTGTTAATGACAAGAATCACATTAACGGTATAGAGAACTTCTGGAACCAAGCTAAACGGCATCTACGTAAGTTTAACGGAGTTCCAAAAGAACATTTTCACCTCTATTTAAAGGAATGTGAGTGGCGTTTCAATCACAGTGACCCAAAGTCGCAATTACTACAATGGGTTAAACAGGGTTTGAACTAGTTATCTAGGACAGCCCCAAAAATTATTACCGTAAGTTTCATAATACCAGAGCGGTAAGTGGAGCCGTTTATGAAAGTGGCGCGATTAATAATCGTATACCAAAAACATATACGTTTAACATTGTTCATTGTATAAACATAGATAAAGAAAACAACTATGACTGAATCTACCGACAGATTAGATAGTACTAAATTGAATAGCGTTGAATCGGCTAGTACTAATATTGCTGACAAGAAGGTACCTATAGCTGTGAGTAGTACTCATCAATCGATTGACTCTAAAACCATAAATCATACGCCTAAAGCTATGTACGTGACTTCAGGCAACTCAATAACACCTAAAGATAAGTTGGACAAAATGCCAAAAATGGTTGCCAATGGCAGTCGCGCTTTTATCTGGTATTTGTTGGCGATAATGGTATTAATACTTGATCAATGGACTAAGTGGTTGGCCCAAACCACATTAGCGTTCAATGACCCCGTACCGGTCATTGAACCATTTCTCAACTGGACACTCGCTTATAACTATGGGGCAGCATTTAGCTTTTTAGCCAACGCTGGCGGTTGGCAGAAATGGTTTTTCTCAGGCTTAGCTTTTGTAATGGCTATCTTTTTAACGGTTTATTTAATCAAAGCGCCACGTGCAGCCAAGCTATTATCTATGGGGTTGGCCTTAATGCTTGGTGGTGCGATTGGCAACTTAATCGATCGTTTAAGAATTGGTAAAGTGGTTGACTTTATCCATGTGCATTATGCTGATGTCTGGAATTATCCTCTTTTCAATGTTGCAGATATAGGTGTCTGTGTCGGTGTCGCATTGATTATAATTGACATGATATTTTTAGAAAGTAAGCGTAATAAATAAGCACATTGATGCCGATTATCACAAACAAAATGAACTAGCGTCGTATTCACTCTATACGGAAAAATACTTTTTATACTTGAGTATGTTTATAACATGTGAACTGGAAGGTAATGTATGACTGGTATAGGTACTCACTCATTTTAGGTCTTAAAACTCAATACTTAAAAGCTCTGCGTAGAGCCATTATTATAGAGACATTGAATAATCCATAAATTCTTTATTGATAATAACAAAAGGAAAATACAGTGTCACAGACTCAGCCAACTATTGAAAAAATTCACAGCCTTAGAAAAAAAACAAGAGACAGCGTTAAAAAGTCTTACCCTTATATAGTCGATACACTCTAAAAATGTCATAGCACTACTGGGATGAATTTTGCGCAGCCTCTGGGAACGCAGCACGCAAGTAAAATTTATACCAGTAGCGCGTTTAAATCCATAACATTTTTACATTCAGCTGACTATAGGCTATCTAGAAGGCACCTCTTTCTTATTATTGCTCTTCATCGCCATGCCACTAAAATATATGATGGACATTCCAGAAGGTGTGAAATACATCGGTATGGCACACGGTATGTTGTTTATTACCTATATCATAATACTTATAGGCTCAGCTATCAAAATGAAAATGCCTCTTTGGGCAATACCTGCGGGCGTACTCGGCTCACTCTTACCTTTTGGCCCATTTATATTCGATCATTTACTAAAAAAGAACTTGCAGGAAAATGTAAGTAAAGAAGCCTAGAACAAGCTCTGCTATAAATGCCACAAACGTATCTTATTACTCAAGATTATTTTTCCTAACTAAATCACAAGCCGCCATCACTCATCGTGGCGACAAATGAATAACATTGAGCAGAAATTAATCACAATAAAACTTTAATTCAGACCCAGTATGAATAGTCTCACACTCCAGTTACTTTTCGAACTTATCTTACATACTATCGACAAACCCGTTTTGTTTAAAAGCTAAACAGGTTTTGTCATCCGCGATGGCTTTCCTGTTATCGTAGGGTATACCCTAGCGGAACCACCTAAAAACGCCTTATAAAATATTAATAGACCACCTAAAATAGACCGTTATAATAAAACCACTTATAACAGACTATTTTAGGTGTTTGCGTTTATTAAACCCTCAAACTGTCACTTCACGAAGTACTATCCTCCCATATCTGCAACAAATCACATGCCTCTCAAGTAAAGGGTATCCTGAAAATATACACTCTAAGTCAAACGTGTAATAATGTTCAATGATTGAACGCTCAAAAAAAGCAATTTAGCAGGGAGTGACACTTGAAATTAACAGTTACGGACGCGGCTAAACAGTGGGGTATTACTAGGAACACCATTTATAACAACATCAATAATGGTAAGCTTTCTAGAGACTCTAACAAGATGATTGATACTGCTGAAATGTTTAGAGCATTTGGAGAGCCTAAGCAAACTAAACGTGTAGATTCAGTCAGTGGTATACAGGGTTTGTCGTCAAGCATGACACCTGAAAGCACAGCTGAATTACAGCATCAATTAGAGCTAGAACAGTTAAAAAACAAGCACTTAGAAGAGTCGCTGCAAAAACAAGAATTAGTCAATAAGGATTACCGACAACAAGTTACGCATTATCAACGCCAGATTGAGCTATTAAATGACAATCTGAGCAAAGCTAATATGAGTATACAGGAGCTTGTACAAAGCAGGTTGATTGGTATGGATCCTCATAAACCAACAGAAGATGAACAACAGTCAGGCAACACAGACGATAATGTAACTAAGGCTGAAACGGTCCATCCTGCTCAGGAAGTAAATACTACTGAACCAATAACTCAAAAAGTAAAAAAGTGGCGCTGGTGGTAACTATTGGGCCTATTTAAGAGCATGCCGTGGAGGGCCAGTAGAAGTGCTATTATTTTAATTAATAGGCTATTAACCTATTAATTAAAATAATAGCAACAAAAAGCATTAGGTAAAGATAAACAACATCTACTTTATTAACAGCTAAATGATATACAATGTAATGCTAACAACATTACATAAGGTTATTGCTATGAGTCAAAGTAATTTTAATATGCGCCTTGATGACGATTTAAAGGCAAGTGCTTACTCCGTTATTGAGCAATATGGGTTAACACCAACTCAAGCGGTGCGTATGTTTTTAAATGAGATTGCGCATACCAAAACCATACCCCTATCTCTTAATTGGGCAAGTTGCATCCCTAATGCTGAAACAGCTAAAGCAATTATTGAAGGCCGTGAAGACTACGAAACAGGTAAGCTTACTGGCTACCATGCAGATGAGTTAACTGATGTGTTGGTAGAAAGTGAGAATGGCTAGAAAAGTATATCCCACTAAACAGCTTAAAAGAGATGCTAAAAAACACCATCTTGAACTCTTAACACCTGCATGGGCGGAAGTACTTAATTGTTTAGTCAAAGACCAACCCTTGCCAGAAAAGTATAAAGATCATGCTCTGACGGGCAATTGGTCGAGTTGTCGAGATTGCCATATCAAGCCTGATTTAGTGTTGATCTATGAAATCCGAGGCAATGACGTGCTATTGCATAGATTAGGTAGCCATAGCGAACTTTTTTAGACTAGGACCTACAGTTACTGGATTACCATTTTTTTTGCTTCTTCAGTTAATAATAGGCTAATAGCCTATTATTAAATTAACTTCATTTTAAGCCGCCTACGCCAGGGTGAAGCAAGTTCAGAATCTAGGCGCTTGCTCATCATCCAAATATTCTTGCACAGGACGCTTAGTAAAGCGCTCAGGATCTTTTTTAACCCATTCAACCATGTGACTAATCCAAGCGCCACTTGATTGGTTAGCGGGGTTCTGAGCTGCTATTAGGCCGTTATAATCTGCCATAAATTTCTTACTATGCACTGCTCTTGCCAGTTGCTTATCAGTATAATTGGTGAACATATTAATAGTGTCTGGGTCACGGGCAGGCGTTACGTTTTTCGGCTGCCCTTTTTCTGTGAATTTCAGCTCCAAATGCGTATATTTGCGTCCAGTTTTTTTTAGTTCGTAAGATACTTTATATATTGTCTTTTCGTTTATTTCGTTGACTGCCATATCTATGACACGTCTGCGTAAGTCTTTCGTATTTTCGTATTTATCTAATAATCGAAACTCTCTTCTTAATTCATCTAGTTGTTTATATACTTTTCCTGATGATTTCCATTGCATCATCAGCAAAAATATACGCAAGCTATAGACACTATCGGTAAGCTTTGCAAGTTCGAATAGGTCTATTTGAGTATAGTTATTTTTCAACTGAAACAAGAACGGCACGACATCAGGATGCATAATCACACGAGCCATTAGATTTTCGTCAGATTTCATTACAAATGGCAGAGTATCAATTAGATTATGCAATCGAAGCTGTTCTATAAACTCATCATCATGTCTGCTGTCAGGGTATCGCTCTTTAAGCTTTCTAAATATTTCGGTTTTGAAAAATAACAAGTTATATACCCAGCCTGTCACCTTATCACCAAAAGGGGTAGGTATTACAATCTCTCTGCTTCGTAAGTTGCTACAAGCAGTGCGTAAATCACGAGCGACATTTTTCGCATTAAAACCAATAGATAACGCATCATCTTTAGTAATGTATATGGGTGCTAGAGCATCAAAATCAGCAGCGTCAGCGCTTTGCGGTAGTTTGCTTGCCGCCAATACAATCAATTTCATTTCGTGCAAACCTGACTGATGAGCTGCTTTCAACAAATCATTTGACATTTTGGGGTATCTGTTCGGCTTATCTAAAATCGCATTGCTTTCCATCTCTACTGCTCCGTTTACAATTAGGACTTCTATTTTATACAAGTCCCATTTGTGCGTCAATACGTCCCATTTGTGCGTCAATACGTCCCATTTAAGCTAAGAATGTGCGTCAATACGTCCCATTTAGTTCCAGCAACCCCTTGTATAACCTACATTTGCGTGGGGTCTAAAATAAGTCTTTTAAAAATAATTATAAAATAAGGGTAAACCCTGTTTTTGCCTGTGGATAACTCAAACGAACGAAAATAAAAGGAACTTAAAAGAGACTTATTGTTTTAAAATAAAAAAACAACAAGAAAAACCCTCAAATAACCAAAGGTTATGATGATTATCTGGATCTAAAATTCACTCATATTTCTCTTAGCCAAAGGTGTTTTATCGACTAAACCCTCTTGAAGGCCTATGAGATCGTTGTAAATCATTATTAAATGCACGTAAACCGTCCTCTATAGCTTTATTTTGTTCATCTGGTAACTGACTACCATAAATATTTTTAAACACCTCTACGGTCGAATTTAGAGCGTTTATATAACTCTCTCGCTGACCACTAGGCAGTTTGGCCACATCAGAGTAGGCATGCTTGAATTGAAGGCAGGTTCTATTTAGCGTATCTGATCTATGAGATTTAGCTAATTCTCTGGCCTCTATGGTTTGTTTGTCATCAGAAATAAACTGATCTAACCCTCGAATGTAGTCAAATGATGAAATGATATCTCGGGTCATACTACCCACCTCTCCGGCGCTACCGCCTAATTTAGGAATAATGCTTTGGTTGAAATCGGCTCTTTTTTGGTCAATATCTTCTTTAAATTCAAACCACGCCGTTAAACGCTCGTTATACTGCTCACGCTCCTGCTTAGGATGATTAACCAGGTGGATAAGGTCCTTGTTGTTGGTAATAAAGCGCTCATCAATCTTGTTTTTAACCGCTATCAAATTGTCTCTAAAATCCTTACTTTGAAGATTAAGTGATGTCACAAAGTCTTTAATCACCTCAATTTGTCTATAGTCATATTTATCAGGGTAATCATTAGGGTCCTCATTCCAGCCAGATCTCAAACAATTATCGGGTTGGGTGGCCGTGAGTAATTTATGAGCAAGTATTAGCTTAAGCTGTTCAGCACGTTCAGATCTTCTCTTATCTTCATAAGTTGCTCTTCTAGTTTCTCTATCAATTCGTCTTTGCTGCTGATCAAGTCGAGCAGCTCTTGCTCGTCGCGCTTTGTCATCGAACGGGGTTGGGGCAGGTCTTGCTCGCTTTGTAGCGTCTTGATGGATGCTCTGAGCGATTGATTCGCTGTCTGCAGCTCTTTTTGAGTTTGCAGTAACCCAGCGTTTTGAGAGATCAATTCTTTGTTGTGCTTCATGGTTTGCTTTGTCTGCGCCATTAATCCAGTTTGGTAAGTTTTCGCATCGCTTAGTTGCCCAAGCAGTGCCTGATTTTGCGTCCTCAATGCATCGTTTTGTGCTATCAGCTCGTCGTTCTGTGTCTGCAATGAGTCCAGATAATCTCTCATTTTGACCAGTTGCCCAAGCAAGTCCGTCTCGATATTGTTTAATTCGTCGCTCATCTTCTCTCCTTTGCTCTAACACAGCGTGATTGCGTGCTCGAATCTTACGGTTAGTTTCTCCCTTTTCGGTAGCAATACCTCGGCGCTCCATGGCAGTTGCCTCAACCCCCATCTTAATGGTGGGCTGCTGATCAAGACCTTGGTCCTTATAACTACGCTCATCCATAAGCGGTAAATTACGATGTTTAAGTCTTTGATTGGCAGTGTCCACCCAAAGCTTACGAATACGCTTAATCTCCTCCCTTGAGGAGGGGAGGTCATTTTGTTTACGCTTTTTATTAGACCACTCAAAAGGGATTTTAAATTTAGGGTCAAATGCCAACTTACCATCCGGCTCAATCACTGGCGCGCGCGTCGTCACCATAATATGGGCATGAAAATTACGCGGGTCGGGATTTTTCTCCCCTTCACGCAGCCGCTTAGAGCTGGGCTTAGCATTAGGATCAAAGGGAAGCTTCATCACAGGACGATGCAGACACACATCGGCAATCACATTCATGTCATCACACAGCTTCTGTGCAAACTCTAGAGCAAGCGCATGACGCTCATCTTCAGGTAGCTCATAAGGCAAATTAATCAACCACTCACGCGCCACACGGCTATCAGAGCGCGCCTCAAATGCTTCGGCAGTATTCCAAAGTATCTCGCGATCAATCTTGACATACCCTTTTCTTAACGAAGCAGGTATCACAATATCACTGCTCATTACCCCATCCTTTTTAGAGTAATCATGAACCTTGCCATATTTAGCATCCTCTAAAACATCACCAGCGCGATATGCGGCACAGGCCACAGCGGACTGTCCTGCTTTTCGAGAAATTGCTTTAGTCGCAATATGCACCATAGTCATAATAGCTAGCCTTAGGTTAAAGGTTTTTGCACACCACATCTTTTCGTGGTGTGCGGGGTTTGGGGTGTCCCCAACGAAGGGCGATTCAGTTTTTAATGTAGTAACGTAGTGGATAGATTAAAAACTGAGTCGTTACTTCGCCCTTAGTCAGGGGGACGCAAATATCACCCATTAAAATAAAATGTATCAGATTTATGATTATTCTACCTTAAAGAGTAGCATAGATGATTGAATGATGCCTAACGCCTTGCTATGCTAGGTTAATATTGATAAAAGGAGTTTTAATTATGTCAGGATCTATTTTTGATAATCAAGAAGCCAATGAGTTAAAAGAGCGTCAACGCTTAGAGGAGTTAAAGCGTAAAGCTAAGCTGCAACAAGTAAAGCTTGATAAGCGGTTAAATAAACAAAAAATATTGATGGGCGCTTTTTTAGGACAGGTGTTAGCAGGAGAGAGTGAGGATGAAAAATTTATTCAAAACTACTTTGCGAAAAACTTTCCACAATTTTTAACCAGAAAATCAGACAAAGAGTTGTTTGCAAGTATGGTGAAAAGCTTGGGGGGTGATATTGGCCTAGATGAAGAGGCAGTTAAAACTAATGATCAGCCAACTGAGCAGGAGCATGGACAACATAAGCAACCTGATGACACGGACTATACGGATAATGACATCCGTGAGTTATTCTCAAATCAGCAGGTTGATACGTTAGCGCCCCATGATGACGGTTATCGTGGATCTCTGTACACGACAAAAAACAAAAAAGCTGACTAAGGACAAGGCATAATAGTAATTTTTCTGACGAACCACACTATGCCAAACCTTAATCAGCTCATAAATATATTATCGCAAAACCTAACCATGAACAAGGCAAGATTGACGTGTTTAGCCTTAATTACTCTAGCGATAATACAAGTACAAAGTAGTAACCTCAAACAAATAGCAAGAGGATTTGTCAAAGGTAGGACAAACAGTAATTACAGACGGCTACAACGCTTCTTTGC
>NZ_FUGE01000071.1 GCF_900162825.1 Psychrobacter piechaudii | reverse complement strand
CTACTAATAAATTTTAAATTTGATTGGCTTTGTGCTAAATGTTGGTACAGAAAGTCATTCGTTGCCAATATTTTTAATATTTAATAATAAATCATACTTTTCTAAATCTGTATTAATCTAACCTAAGGTAAGACAGTCGCTTATGCCTAATAACTTTCTCGCGAATAACGAACTAATGGCCGCCATAGATATTGGCTCAAACAGCTTTCACTTGGCTATCGCTCGCTTGGATCATGGTGAGGTACGTAAAATTGCCTCTATGTCTGAAAAGGTTCAATTAGCTGCCGGCCTAGATGAAAGGAAATACCTAAGTGAAGAGGCGCAACAAAGGGGGCTTGATTGTTTGGCTCGCTTTATGGGCAGACTAGATTCAGTTTCAGCCGATAGATTGCGGATTGTTGCCACCAACGCCTTGCGTCAAGCCAAAAACGCCGACGAGTTTATTAGACGAGCCAATGAAATCCTGCCTAAGCCCATTGAGATTATTGCAGGCCGAGAAGAAGCCCGTCTGATTTATTTGGGGGTATCACATACTAATGAGAGTATTGATAAAAGACTGGTTATTGATATCGGTGGGGGTTCAACCGAGTTTATCATTGGTCAAGAGTTTGATCCGTTATTGACCGAGAGCTTACAGATGGGATGTGTGGCTTATACCCAGTGGTTCTTTGAGTCAGGGGATATTACCGAGGCAGCTTTTAATGCCGCCATTGCTGATGCGCGCAAAGAGATCTTGCGTATCAGTACCACCTACCAAAAGACGGGATGGACCAGCGTAGTAGGCTCAAGTGGTACCATTAAAGCGGTTCGCAATGTATTGGTATCAAAGGGATGGGCAGATGATCAGGAGCGCATTACCTATCACGGTGTGAAAAAACTGCAACAATTGCTGCTTAAAGTAGGCCGTGTTGAAGACATTGATTTAGAAGGCGTTAAAGAACACCGAAAAGCTGTTTTCCCAGCAGGTGTGTCTGTGTTGCTGGCCGCTATGAAGGTACTTGGGATTGAAACCATGACCTATTCTGATGGGGCACTTCGTGAAGGGGTCATGTATGACATGCTAGGCCGCTTTGCCAGTGAAGATGTACGCGACCGCAGTGTCCAAGCTTTAGTAGAGCGTTATTCAGTGGATAAGCGTCAGGCAAGACGTGTGGTAAAAAGCTGTGAGCGTCTTTATGAACAAGTTCATGAGGCCTTAGAGCTAAGTAGTGAAGATAATGACTTGATGCGTCGTACCGCCTATCTGCACGAAATTGGTCTGGCCATTAGTCACAGTGGTTACCACCATCACAGTGCTTATTTACTAGAGTTCTCGGATATCCCAGGATTTTCTCAAGTAGATCAAGTCCGTATGGCGCAGTTGGCCCGTAACCATCGCCGCAAGCTGAAGTCAGAAACCTTAGAGCAAGTGCAAGAAATCGGTGGTAGAAAGCTGGTTTACCTGTGTTTGCTACTGCGTTTGGCTGTATTGGTTCATCGCAGTCGTAATGATCATGATAAGAGCGATCTTAAGCTAAATATTATAGACAAAGAACATTGGCAAGTCAGGGTTGAGTCTGAGTTTGATGAGTATGCCTTGCTTATACTGGATCTTAAAGATGACATTGCTCAGTTCAAAAAGTGGGGCGTTGAGTTGACTGTGGTGCAAGAGGATTCTGAATCATAACTTAGGCTGGATGGCCTAAGGTAACCTATAAACAAAACGATAATAATATTTTAAGGACTTATCATGAGTGCAGTTTGGGATAGTGTGGGCTTGGCAAGACACGCTAAACGCCCTTTATTTTTAGATTATGTCGGACAGCTATTTACTGAGTTTGATGAGCTTCATGGGGATAGAGCATTTGCCGATGATCGCGCCGTAATTGGCGGTTTGGCTCGATTTAATGGTCAGCCGGTGATGATTATTGGTCAGCACCGAGGACGTAGCACTCGTGAACGTATCGCTCATAATTTTGGTATGGCCTACCCAGAAGGGTATCGTAAGGCCATTCGTTTAGTTAAGTTAGCTGAGCGTTTTAAATTACCGGTACTGACTTTTATTGATACTCAAGGGGCCTATCCTGGAGTGGAGGCTGAAGAGCGTGGTCAGGCTCAAGCCATCGCAGAAAGCATTGCGACTTTTAGCAGCTTAAAGACACCGATTATTGTGACCATTATTGGGGAAGGCGGCTCTGGCGGGGCATTGGCCATCGGAGTCGGTGATAGAATTAATATGCTACAGCACAGTATTTATTCGGTCATCTCTCCTGAAGGCTGTGCTTCTATCTTATGGAAGACGGCTGAGAAAGCGCCTGACGCCTCTGAAGCTTTAAAGCTAAACTCAGATAACCTGTATCAACTGGGGTTAATAGATGCCATCGTTGACGAGGGGGAAGGGGCACACCTTGATGCTAAACCGGTTATGGAAGGTCTGCAGAAGTTGTTGGCTGAGCAGCTGGCGGAACTAAAACAGATAGAAATTGACGAGCTGGTTGAGCAACGTTATCAACGTCTAAAGCATTTTGATTCAACTTTGAGTCTTCAACCTTAATCCATCATAAGGCATTTTGCTTAACTAACCTTTTTAACTTCACTAGCCTGTTAATAGGTTAAAGGATATAAAAATGAGACAGACTTAGCTCTGTCTTATTTTATTTTTATCACCAGTCGCCGTAAAACCACCCACTTCAGGCATAGGTATCTACACAATTCATCAGTGAGCATAAATTTGATAAAATAGCGCAGTATGGCATAGACAAAATGGAGCTAGATACGAGGCTCATCAAACGATATCAACAACTCGTACACAATCACACTCACCCAAACGGTTATCTACATGCTGGTATGAAAGCAACTATGGATACTAAAAGCAGTTTTGCTCAGACCCAAGCGTTATGGCGATTTGTGCAT
>NZ_FUGE01000073.1 GCF_900162825.1 Psychrobacter piechaudii | reverse complement strand
TTAGAAACTATAACTAAAATATTTTTATATATCTCGTGTTTTTGTTATTTGCGACCGAAAATTGGTGATAACATCTGTAAAAGGTCAATAATTAATTAAAATGTAGCTAAAATCGATTTGTAGTGCGATTGCCCTGATCCTACATAGCTTTACCACTCAACACCCTTTAGCTTATGTTATAATAACGCCCAATTATTGCCATTTAAGTGGGCATCCCTTACCGATATCTTTATCGCTGTATCTGTCTTATACCCTCTTTATTCTCTCAATTTAATAACCTTTAACGACTATCATCTTGGACTGCTTAATATGAGTGCTACTTTATTTGACCCTAAAACTATTCGTCAGCAACCAACGGATAATTCTCACTCAGCTGAAAGCCTAGCTGTGGATAGCTTAGCTCAAGCCAACCATCCTACTGGCACAGCAAAAAAGAAAGTTTATATTGCTACCCAAGGCTGTCAGATGAACGTATATGACTCAGAAAAGATGGGCAACGTTTTGGGTGACTCTCATGACATGGTGGTCACTGACAATATCGAAGAAGCCGATGTGCTACTGATGAACACCTGCTCTATTCGTGAAAAAGCGCAAGAAAAAGTATTCTCTGAGCTGGGTCGCTGGCGCAAATTAAAAGAAGACAATCCGGATTTGATTATCGGTGTGGGTGGCTGCGTGGCCTCACAAGAAGGTGATAACATTCAAAAACGCGCTCCTTATGTCGATATGGTGTTCGGGCCACAAACTCTGCATAGACTGCCTGAGCTGTATGACAAATCAACAACACAGCGCAATGTAAGACCCAAAGACCGTATCGGTACGGTTGATGTGTCGTTCCCAAGTATTGAAAAGTTTGATTTCCTGCCTGAGCCAAAAGTCGAAGGATACCGCGCCTTCGTTTCTATCATGGAAGGCTGTTCAAAGTATTGCTCATTTTGTGTGGTTCCCTACACCCGCGGTGAAGAACTGTCACGTCCTCTAGATGATGTGTTAGCAGAAATTGACAGCTTGGCTGAGCAAGGTGTTCGTGAAATCACCTTATTAGGTCAAAACGTAAACGGTTATCGTGGTGAAAAAGACGATGGCAGCATCTGCCGCTTTGCTGAGTTATTACACTATGTGGCCCACGTTGGTGGTATCGAGCGTATTCGCTATACCACCAGCCATCCACTTGAGTTCACTGACGACATCATCGAGGCTTATGCCAAACTGCCACAGTTGGTATCGCATCTACATCTGCCGGTTCAAAGTGGCTCAAACAAAATCTTGGCGGCCATGAAGCGCAATCACACCATCGATGTTTATATTAATCAGATCAAGAAACTGATGGCGGTGCGCCCTGATATGCATTTGTCCAGTGACTTCATCATCGGCTTCCCAGGAGAGACTGAGGAAGATTTCCTAGACACTTTAAATTTAGCCAAAGACTTAGACTTCGATCACTCTTATAGCTTTATTTATTCAAAACGTCCTGGAACACCAGCTGCCGAGCTCCCAGATGATGTGAGCCTTGCGACCAAAAAAGAGCGTCTGGCCATCTTCCAAAAGGTCATCGTTGACTCTACATTGAAGAAAACCCAGGAAATGGTAGGTAAAACCTTACGAGTAATGGTAGAAGAGATCGCTGATCGCTATCCAGATCAACTGCTTGGGACAGCAGACAACACCCGTTCTGTACTTTTTAAAGCCACCGAACAACAGAAAAAAGACTTGATGGGTAAATTTGTCACCGTAAAAATCACTGACTTTGTGAGTCCACATATGGTGCGCGGTGAATTGGTCGATATTTTAGGCTAAACCGGTAGCGGCCAGTTGACTTAAGTGTCAGCTGACTTAAATATAGCCAACACCATTAAAGACTGCCAATATTAAGAAAGGGTTCAATGACAAATCATTGAACCCTTTCTTAATTATAACCAACCCTAATCAAAAATATACAGTGACCACTTCCCACAGCAAGGCGACAGCGATCGCTATAAATATCAAACCACAGATTCTATTGAGCCAAAGTAATCTTGACCCCTGCCATAGCCAGCCTGAGAGTTTGGTACCGCCTAGGGTATAAACCATCTGCCAACTGCTCTCGCTATTGACCTCCTCCCCTCGCTAAACCGAGGGGATTCCTACAGCTAGACGGTCAAGCCCGACCGCAAGGATGTTCTTAGCAGCATTGATATCTCTATCATGCCATGTGCCACACTCAGCACA
>NZ_FUGE01000023.1 GCF_900162825.1 Psychrobacter piechaudii | reverse complement strand
TTTGGATCAAGACAATGTGACCATGCTTAAATTGCCTCCCTACTCACCTGAACTTAACCCTGCTGAACAGGTGTGGCAGTACCTTAAACAGCATTGGTTGTCTAATCGCTGTTTTGAGAGTTATGATGCGATTGTCGATGCGGCATGTGACGCTTGGAATGCATTGTGTAATCAGACTAACTTAATTAGGTCTATCACTCAGCGGGAGTGGTGCGACTTGAGTGTTATTTTTTAGAATTGGTATAAGTATAGCCAAGCTTCTACGCTTTATTACCATAAAAACAGTTATTGATTAGCATATTAGAGCGTCTGTAAAAGGCTGGGAATAAGGCCGAAATATAGTTGGTAACCATGTGAATATATACATAATTTTGCATAACATAACCAATACTGGGTTAACCTAATGGCTTATAAATAGTATAGTTAAAGTTAAATATTATAATTAGTACAACAATCAGAATATAATAATAGTAATAATAAAATAACGGAGTCTTCATGTTTAATAAATTCTCAAATAACACGATCCACAATAGCGTTACCTGTTCATCAAAAACTCCCTCAAAAGCTGCTCTTACCTTAAAACAGTTAACCGTAGCGGTTTCTGCCAGTTTGGCTCTCAGCTTATCCTACGCTGAAGAGACCAATGGCGCAGAGCAAGCTGTTCAATATGCTCAAGCTCAGAGTGTCGAATCCATAACGCAACAGGCCAGCACTCAACAAGCTGATACAGCTCAGATGGCTAGTAATCAAGACGAAGACAGCGCTGCTACAGAAACGGGATCAGTTCAAACTGAAACCCAACCGCAATCCCAAACTCAAGATAAGTCGCAAACGGACTCTGAATTATCAGCCATAGCGAAGCAAGTGAATGGCAGTGAATGGCAGCCAGGGGTGAAGATGACTCAAGCTGTGGGCACTAAAGTGCAAGCGTTATTAAACTGGCATCATCATGGTGTGGGCGCTGTAGATGGCTGGTGGGGAAAAAATACCCAAAAAGCAATGCAGGCTTTTCAAAAGGCCAAAGGTCTGCCTGTAACCGATAGTCTAGATCAAAAGACGTGGGAGGCTTTAAAAAGTGGGGATATGGCCAATAAGCCAGTATTAATCAGCTATACCTTAACTGATTCTGATGTCAATATTAAGACGATAACCATTCCAGAAGGGGTTGAAGCTAAGTCTAAATTAGAAGGCTTATATTATGAAAGTGTGGCTGAAGCGATGGCCGAAAAATTCCATATGAGTATTAACTACTTAAAGCAGCTTAACCTCAATGCCACTTTTACAGCAGGTGAGACGCTTACGGTGTATAACCCTGGCAAAGCCAACAAGACAGCAGTGACTCGTGTCGTGGCTGATAAAAATAGCCAAACTTTATATGCTTATGATAAAAACGATAAGCTGGTTGCCAGTTATCCAACCACGGTGGGCAGTACAGCCACTCCTTCACCGACCGGGACTCATAAGGTTCAGACCAAAGTGAGTGACCCTAACTACACCCATACCGATGCGGAAGGTAAACAGACCATTTTACCGCCAGGTCCGAACAACCCAGTGGGTCGAGTGTGGATTGGTTTAACCAAACCTTCTTATGGCATCCATGGTTCGCCTGATCCTGAGCGCATCAGTCGTCAAGCTTCAGCGGGTTGTATTCGTTTGACCAACTGGGATGCTTTGGCCTTACTAAATACCATTGATAATAATGCCACTGTAGAAATTAAATAAGACTAGGGTATAAAGTGAAGCAAAAACCTGTCTTGACTCATTACTGGAGTCTGGGCAGGTTTTCACAACAGATATAAACAAGAATAGATAACAGACAATAGATGAAGAAATACGAAAAAACCGCTATCCAATAAGGATTAGCGGTTTTTTTAGGACTGCTTGATTTTAACTGTAGCAGGCTAGGGTAAACCTAGTTATAGCTTATAGGTCAGCTATTAGGTTTTACCACGGTAGGTAATACGACCTTTAGTTAAGTCGTATGGGGTCATTTCAACTTTAACCTTATCACCGGTTAAGATACGAATGTAGTGTTTGCGCATTTTGCCTGAAATATGAGCAATAATTTCATGTCCATTTTCAAGGCGCACTTTGAAAAGTGTGTTTGGAAGGGTGTCAATGACTTCGCCTTCAAATTCAATAATGTCGTCTTTTTTTGCCATAATTATTTGGGTTAACCCGTTCAAAAAGAATTGTAGGCAGTTATTATACGCAAATCCCAATCATTAAGCAAATTTTAAGAACTAATGTCTTGATAAAAGTAATTTAATTTGCTAGTTGATTAGCATTTATTCGGTTAAGTTCAACCATTGTGGCGCCAGAGGAAGCTCAGGCAACAATTTCTGAAACGGTTCAGGATAGTAGGCATTGATAAAATATAGCCCGTCTGGTGCAGCGGTAGGCGGAGCAATAGTACGGTCTTTTGCCTCTAAAATACGCAGATAGTCGTCAGGTTGAAGCTCACCTTTGCCAATGGCAAATAAAGTGCCCATAAGGTTTCGGACCATATGATGCAAAAAGCCATCGGCTTGAATATCAAATACGATGAATTGGCCGTGCTGAAACATTTTGGCATTATGAATATTGCGAACGGGCTGCTTGGATTGACAGGCGGCGGCTCGAAAGCTACTAAAGTCATGAGTGCCGACAATGTATTCAGCGGTCTGCTGCATCAAGGCCAAATCTAAAGGCTCATGAACGTGAGTGACTAAATGATTGAGGATGGCCGGGCGCTGCGGCTGATTTAAGGTGATATAGCGATAACGACGGGCGATGGCACCAAAGCGGGCGTGAAAGTCGTCGGGCATGGGCTGTATCCAGCGAATAGCAATGTCATCCGGTAATAAGCTGTTGGCACCACGTAGCCAGTTGTAGATACCGCGCTTGGCACTGGTCTTAAAATGAGCCAGCATATTGCCGCCATGGACACCGGCATCGGTTCGACCTGCGGCCACAACTTCGATGGGCTCATTAGCAATTTTGCTAAGCGTCTCTTCTACCACCTGCTGCACACACAATACTTCTTGTTGTCGCTGCCAACCGCGATAATTCGCCCCATTAAACTCGATACCAAGAGCATAGGTCTGCAAGGGATTAGCAGTTTCAGAGGTTAGAGTGGTAACGCTATCAGAAGAGTCGATATTAGAAATCATGAATTCAGCCAAAGTTGCGGTATCAAGAACAGTAAAATTAATAAACTAAAAAGTACTAAACCAGTCGTTATTAACCAGTCGGTACTAAATAGTGAAGGGTATATTATAAGGATTTATAGCACTTGATTAAAATGGATCTGCTTATAGTTTGCTAACGCTATAACTCCAACGTTGACGACGACGAGATGGGGTATCAAATGCTAAGTGTAGCCAAAGTAGACGGGCATAGACCGCAGGGACCGTTAATCGGCCAGCAGAAAGCACATGATGTTGGTACTGCCAGCTACCAGCAGCATAAGCTTCACTTACCCCGCCATAAGGACATTGGGTGGTACAAACTACGATATGACCGTGCTTATAAAGCTGTTCTAAGCTTTGAGCCAATTGCTCACTAAAGGGGATATTACCGGCCCCAAAACCCATAAGCACGATGCCAGTAGGGGGTAGCTCAAGCAGTGTTGTCAATTGTGAGCTTAACCATTCCCCACTATTAGGGACACAGTAGACAGTCGGAATAATGGCGTTTTTAGCTTGGTCGGTGATGCTGGCCAGTTTTGCTTGCGAGTCTTCAATCCAGTTTTTACGGCGGGCTGCAGGCAGCGATTGAACATAGCTATTGGCAGGATAGCCAGCACGAGTGTGCCCAGTAAAGGCCATTAGATCGTGACTGTGAATTTTTTGAACCGTTTGTGCCGGCCAAGATTCACCAGCGAACGTCACAAATACGCCCGCTTCTCCATGAGCGGCTAGCCCTATAGCGTCTGATAGATTGCCCCAAGCGTCATTATGGGGGTCTATGCTGTAGTTGTGAATATCATTGGCATCAAATAAAGGACGCATGCTGGCCGTAAGGACTAATGATACATCCGATCCGGCAAAAGCTTCTGCCAAAAATGAGCCCAAGTAGCTAAGGGTGTCCGTGCCGGTTATCAGCACAAAATGACGATAGCCCTGAGCATAGCGGTTCAAAATTAATTGATAAAAGTGGCTAAAATCTGAAGGTGACAGTTGGCTGCTGTCTTTTACACAGCTATTCTCCAATACCTCTATATTGCTAGTAAGGTTTTGTCTGACCTTATCCATTAACAAAGGCAGAAAGGTCGGTGCTGGCAAGGCAGACAAAGGTTTGCCATAGCTACCAAAGGTGCCTCCGGCATAGATAAGTTGCACTTTATTAGATGTGGCTTGATTAAGCGTGTGGCCGGTTGGCTTGTTTTTTTTATTTGCTGTCATAATAAAAGTCTATAAATGGCTTTGAGTATTAGTTTTTTGTTCAGTAAAGTCCAAGGCGTGCTTACGGCTTTCAACTTTAGGCCCGGCAATACCCTCTACTTTTGGCGTTCAACCAAATTCACCTGTTTAAAAAAATCTTCCTCTATTTCAGAACCTGCATCGTCTAACATCTGTTACAACTCATCTTCATCAAACAAGGGCTGTTCGGAAGTCTCGGATGGTTCATATTCAACTGTATCAGAGGCTGAAGCTACTGTCGCCGTCGCAGTTTTCTTATTTTGCCCTAAGATTTGTTGATCGCTTAGGTTGTCGCTATCAGGATGGTCGTTAAGGCTGACATCGGCCACGCCCGTTTGTGATTTATGAGAATGGACATCATTGTTTGGGGTAGATTGTTCGTTAGATTTTACCACTCCGCGGGATTTTGCGGCGGAGCTTTCGTCGCGAGATACAATAAAAAATAAGAGAATTAGTAGCAAAATAACAATAAGGCCAATAATGACTCTTAGGCTCATAGGCGACTCCTTGTGTTATAAAGGACGCTGTCACACGGATCCCTAGACGATAAGGTAGAGTAATGGGTCGATAAACACTGTAAGGCTAACAATAGTAAAGCAGTCCAAAAGTGGGGTGGGGCGTCTAGCATTTATAGCAAAGTAGACTGTGGATTACTAGCAAATTATAAAAATTAGCTAAGCCCTGTTTGCCGATAGTGCCCCGCTAATTTGACGGCAATGGTATAATTGCCGATATTCATGCGCATATATTCTAATAAGTGGTTTTTTCGCTTATTTCAATGCTTATTTCTGTACGTTTTAACCAATCTCCTTCATTTTAAATCTATAACTCTGAGTTAATGCTATGCAATTTACCCTACACAAAACTGCCGCCGGCGAATCACGGGCGCGCCGAGGCACCGTCAAGCTTACCCATGGCGAAATTAGAACCCCTGCCTTTATGCCAGTTGGTACTTATGGCACCGTGAAAGGCATGTTGCCTCGTGATATTGAAAATATTGGTGCCGATATTATTCTTGGTAATACCTTCCACTTATGGCTGCGTCCTGGTACCGAAGTGATCGATAAATTTGGTGGTTTACATCAGTTTATGAATTGGAATAAGCCCATCTTGACCGATTCAGGTGGTTTCCAAGTCTTTAGCCTAGGGGCAATGCGTAAAATTACTGAAGAAGGCGTGGCCTTTAAGTCGCCTATTGATGGTGCCAAAGTGTTTTTATCGCCTGAAAAATCGATGCAAATTCAGTACTCTTTAAACTCAGACATCGTGATGCAGTTTGATGAATGCACCCCTTACCCAGCCACTTATTCTGAAGCACAGAAGTCGCTTGAGTTGTCATTACGCTGGGGACAGCGCTGCGTTGATGAGCATAATAAATTAGGCAATACCAACGCCTTATTTGGTATTGTGCAAGGCAGTATGTACGAAGACCTACGCCGCCAGTCGATGGAAGGCCTGTTAGAGATTGGCTTTGATGGTTATGCTATTGGCGGGCTGTCAGTGGGCGAGCCTAAAGAAGAGATGATTAGCGTCTTAAATTACATGCCTGAGCTGATGCCGGCCGATAAGCCACGCTATCTAATGGGCGTGGGCAAGCCAGAAGATATCTTAGAGGCAGTGCGCCGTGGTGTGGATATGTTTGACTGCGTGATGCCAACCCGTAACGCTCGTAATGGTCATTATTTTGTGACCGGCAATGAAGAAAACCAAGGCATTGTGCGTATTCGCAACAGTCAATATCGTGAAGATATGGGTCCATTAGATCCAGAATGTGACTGCTACTGCTGTCAAAACTTCACCCGTGCTTATTTGTATCATCTGAACAAATGTAAAGAGATGCTAGGCGCACAGTTAGCAACCATTCATAACCTGCGTTATTATCAGCGCCTAATGCAAGGCATTCGTGATGCCATCGATAATGATACTTTTGATGAGTTTGTGGCTGATTTTTATCACAAGCGTGGTCAGGAAGTGCCAGCTTTAGAGCTGTCTTAAGCGTGAACGGTTATTCGTAGTCCTCTTAAGTTATTTGCTTATTAAGTTGTTTACTTAACAATGAAGCGGGATTGGTTATTTAGCCAGTTCCGCTTTTTTATTACCAGTCGCCGTAAAACCACCCACTTCAGGGCATAGGTATCTACACAATTTATCAGTGAGCATAAATTTGATAAAATAGCGCAGTATGGCATAGACAAAATGGAGCTAGATACGAGGCTCATCAAACGATATCAACAACTCGTACACAATCACACTCACCCAAACGGTTATCTACATGCTGGTATGAAAGCAACTATGGATACTAAAAGCAGTTTTGCTCAGACCCAAGCGTTATGGCGATTTGTGCAT
>NZ_FUGE01000003.1 GCF_900162825.1 Psychrobacter piechaudii | reverse complement strand
GCCTTGTTGGCCAATACGTGTTTCATCCTGAAACCATATATCAACTTGCTTGATATCAACACCATCAGGTAGAACTTGCTTTACCTGCTCAAGGAAGTTTTTTTATATGCCTCCATGACTTTAGGATCCGCCTTAGGATGCTGACTACGCGCAGATACCCAGCTCATACCAATACGTTTCATGAGAGGATAGATCGCTTTAGGGGTATAGTTGGCGTTAAATTGCTCCTTGGCGATTTGTGCGATGTCTTTTGCGGTGAGCCTACCACCACCTCTTTGCTGCTGAGCTTCTACTATCGCTTGTTTGAATGGTTCTATGTCTTTTTCTGCTAAAAGACTCTTTCTGCCTCTGCCAGCTGCGTCATAGACACTAGTGATACCATGCAACCAGTATTTCCTTCTTATGGTATAGACGCTTCT
>NZ_FUGE01000225.1 GCF_900162825.1 Psychrobacter piechaudii | reverse complement strand
AATTGCCTCTCAGGCTTGTACGCTCGTGTGGCGTATTATGCAAGCATCTGATAAACAGTCACAAGAGTTTGCTTTGTTTTTAGTGCGCCTCTCAGGTCGACAAATGAAACGCAGCAAACCAATAACCGCACCTGCTGTGATGGCAGGATTGTTCCAGTGGCTTAATTTTACCGAACTGGTAAATCATTATCCCCCTGACAAACTGCGTGAATTCGCTGATGCCGCTAGTAAATTTGTGTAGATACCTATGCCCTGAAGTGGGTGGTTTTACGGCGACTGGTGATAAATATGAGAAATATTTACTGAAAGTTTTAGAATAAAAAAGTGCAAGCTTAATAGCTTGCACTTAAAATTACTTTTGAGATAGCTTTTTAAAAAATAGGTGGATTACAGTTGATCAATGGCCATTTGAGTCAATACCCGACCTCGTGCGGTCCTTAGTACATAACCTTGCTGTATTAGATAAGGCTCGATCACGTCCTCTAAAGTACCTCTATCTTCAGCCATTGCAGCGGCAATGGCTTCTACACCAGCAGGTCCTCCATCGAAGCGGGCATGAACCATTTCAATATAACGTCTGTCTAAATGATCCAAACCACGTCTATCTACCGCCAACATATCTAGGGCACTGTCAGCAATATCACCGGTAACCTTACCGTTTGATTTTACTTCCGCATAATCTCGAACTCGGCGTAATAAACGGTTAGCAATACGCGGAGTACCGCGAGAGCGTCTGGCAACCTCAACTGCACCCTCTGGTGTCATTTCAACATTCATCAAACGTGCCGAGCGACTCACAATAGTGGTCAAATCTTCAATATTATAAAACTCTAAACGCTGAACAATCCCAAATCTATCGCGTAATGGAGAGGTCAATAGACCCGCTCTTGTCGTCGCTGCTACCAAAGTAAAGGGAGGTAGATCTAGCTTAATAGAGCGCGCCGCTGGTCCTTCTCCAATCATGATATCCAACTGAAAGTCTTCCATTGCTGGATATAAAATCTCTTCGATAACAGGGCTTAAGCGATGAATCTCATCAATAAATAACACATCCCCCTCTTCGAGGTTGGTCAACATGGCCGCTAAATCACCAGCTCGCTCCAGTACTGGGCCTGAGGTAGACCTTAGATTTCCACCCATTTCACGAGCAATAATATTGGCCAATGTGGTCTTACCTAAACCAGGAGGACCAAAGATTAGAGTATGGTCTAAGGCTTCTTTTCTCCGTCGCGCCGCCTCGATGAAAACTTCCATCTGCTCACGTACCACTGGCTGACCAATATATTCTGCCAGTGTTCCTGGGCGAATATTGCTATCCACCACATCATCTTGACGTTCTAAAGGATTAATTAGTCTATTTTCCATAATCTGTTGTAAACAACCTCATAATATAACTGGCAGATAGCGTATTTAAGTGCATAAAAATTCTTGGTTAATCAAAAACATAGGAGCAAAAAAAATACGCTGAAGTAGTGTCTTAGTATATTAATTATATACCATCAACACTACTTTAGCGTAAGCCTTAAAGTTAGAAAATATTTTAAGGTTTTAATTATGCTGCAGCATGGAAGTTCTTTTTCAGAACTTCAAGACAACGCGTAATTTTTGCAGGTTGTTGCTCACGATCTAAGGTAACCGCATATAAAACAAAGTGCGGTAAGGCATATTCAGGAATTACTTCTACCAGCTCACCAGAAGCCAATTCTTTTTGAACATCAAGCGACATAACACGCACTAAACCATGACCTTCTTTAGCTAAAGTAGTTGCTAAGAAGACATTATTGGTTTGAATTCTAGAAGGAACTTTGACGCGATTCTTTTTACCAGTTTCAATACTATTAAAATCCAAAGTACTTGGATCTTTCATTAAGTCAATACTGATAAGCTGATGATTAACCAAGTCTTTCGGTTTAGTAATCTTCTCATGCTGTCTTAAGTAGTGTGGTGAAGCTACCAACATTTGCTTAACTTCAGCTAGCGGATAAGTGGCCACAGAGCTGTCTTTAATCTGTGGACTCATACGGATAGCGATGTCAGCACGCTCATCAATCATATCAATATAATGGTTATCAGCTAGGAAGTGAATGCTTAAATCATCATGAGCAGACATCCAGGTAGATAAGGCTGGAAGGATATGATTCACCCCTAACTCAGGAGTGGTTGCAATTCTCAAACTACCTGCTAATTCATCACGTAGTTGGTTAACTTTAATACGACCTTGATCTGCTGCGGCAACCACATCTTTGGCAGACTCATAGAAGCTAGCACCCGCTTCTGTTAAACTCAGCTTACGAGTAGATCTATGTAGCAATACTACGCCTAAGTCTCTCTCAAGCGATCTGATTTGTTGGCTTACAGCACTGGTGGTGATACCTAGCTGTCTAGCTGCCCCACTGAATGAACCATGGCCGACAACACTGGCGAATACCGCCATGCCTCTTAAATTGTCTAACATCATTCTAAACACCTAACATATAAAGTAAGTAGCATAGTATAACTTATTTAAACAGACAAATGTTGAGAAATTACAGACAAATGTAGAGTATTTCCAATTTTTAAGTTTACTTTTTGTGAAAACTGATTGTAGAAACATTGCAGCAGACATAAGCAATAGAAAAAAGACTATTCAACGTCGGTTAAAAGCTTCAAATTGACTATTTCCCCTTTAAAATCATGGATTAGCCTTTGCATAACTGGACTATTAGTAAGCAGCTGTTTGGCAGAGTCTTTGGCTTTAACTTCTCGTAACTTCTGTCTGTTTTGAGGAAGAAAATCTTCATTATCAGAGTTAAGTGAAGTGTCGACAGCAATCGATACTTGCGCCCCGAATTGCTGATTCAAATGATTGGCTAAATGCTTAAAAATACTTTGCATATTCTTAGTATCAAAGGCAACTTTGAAGACACTCTCACCAGAGATTTCACCTGTCATTACCCCTTGTCTAGCCATGGCAAGCTGATCATAAGCCAATGCACCAGATTCCCTAGCAGTCTGTAACCAGTAGTCCCATTTCTCAGGTGTCCACTCTCCTACCAACTCTACCGGAGCACACTTTAATAATGAGCGTGGATCCTCATCTGAAAGCGGTGAATTAATTTCGCTTTTAGAAGATTGTTCAGTTGGCGACGTAGAGAGGGCCTGACTTGGCTCAGAAGGGTTCTCATTTGTCTCTAAAAACGCCTGTTGTTCAATTGTTATACCGTCCGATTCCGCATCGACTGACTGAATAGAGTCAGTATTGTTATGCGAAACAGGAGATTTTAAATGACTTTGGTCTGTAAATAAAGGATTTAATTGAGAATCAGACTCAAAATCAATATTATCTGTATTACTCTTTGCAGAATCCTCTAAATTTGGGAGATTATTCTCCACTTGTCCTGACCCAGAATCCAAGCTACTTACGTAATTTAAGTTATCTTCATAATTTTCAGTCTGATCAATACTATCGGCAACCAAGCTGTCAGGTGTTGGCGCATCGATGGCCATTTCCGTATTAGTGGCAACTTCTGCTTCTGTCTCAACAGCCAAAGCTGACTCATTATCTCCATTAGTAATGTCAGCACTCATCTCTTCAGCCAGTGGCTTTGGATCAGAAACCTCAGCTTCAGGTTCAGCCTGCTGTGATGTGGCTGCTTGGCTGCTTGACTCTGCAACTGTAATTGGTGGCGAATCAGAAACTGTAGGCGTAGGTACCTCATTTATAGCCAGTGGCCTAAATGCCAATAACCGCAGTAAGCACATCTCTAAGGCCTGCAGCGGGGTATTGGCCAACTTAATTTGCTCACGACCTTGGATAATAATTTGATAGTAAAGCTGTAACACATCGGCACTGATGATATTCGCTAACTGTTTAATTTGATGCGCTTGCTTGTCATTGACGTTTAATGCCACACTTGGCAATAGCTGCACCATGGCGATTTGATGTAACAGCTCTGCAAGTCCATCAAACATACTGCCAGCATCGACCATCTGTGCCCGCATCTGTTCAATATGAGCAGAGACTGACTCTGTATCCCCTTGATAAATATCAAGCAGCAGCTGCACCAAATCTGCATTATCAATTAACCCCAACATATCATTAACCGTCTCATCGGTTAACGCCCCTTGACCAAAAGCAATCGCTTGGTCAGTTAAAGACAAAGCATCACGCACCGAGCCTTTGGCTGCATTAGCCAACTGCCAAAGTGCTGGCTGAGTAAAGGCAATACCTTCTTGAGTCAGTAAATTGGCAATATGATCGCTTAGCGCTTGCTGTGGTAGAGGACGGAGCACAAACTGCAAGCAGCGACTGATGATAGTAATAGGTAATTTTTGCGGATCTGTTGTGGCCAATAGGAATTTGACATGCGAAGGGGGCTCCTCCAACGTTTTTAACAACGCATTAAAGCTGTGCGTAGACAGCATGTGCACTTCGTCAATCAAATAAACTTTGTAGCGACCTTGGGTAGGGGCATAAGGAACATTATCGATAAGCTCTCGGGTGTCCTCAACTTTGGTACGCGAAGCCGCGTCAATCTCAATAAGGTCAATAAAGCGACCTTGATCAATTGCCACACAGCTACTGCACACACCGCACGGCGTACTGGTGACCCCAGTTTCGCAGTTTAAGCATTTAGACAAAATACGGGCAATAGTGGTTTTACCTACCCCGCGAGTCCCGGTAAATAAGTAAGCATGGTGTAGCCTATTATGATCAATGGCGTTAATAAGTGCTTTAGACACATGGGTCTGCCCTACCAACTCATGGAAGTTCTTTGGGCGATATTTACGTGCTAAAACTTGATATTGCTGCGACATAATAGACAACCAAACCTATGACATGTAATTTAAAAACTTAAAAAAGCAAACAAAAACTTGACCCAAACTAATAACTAAGACTTGGGCCTATTTTAGGTGTCCCAGTTGGTTTACCTATTAACTATTTTGATTACTTAATACTTAATACTTATTACTTAATACTTATTACTTATTACTTAATACTTATTACTTAATACTTATTACTTACTGCTTACTACTAATACTAGAACGCTTTCATTATCCGATACTATCAGCCAATACTGAGCCTGATTGATGATAAACATCCATCACAACAGTAACATTACCTTTTCCATCATCATTAGACATATCAAACACTAAAATAAAGTATTCTTGCATGGCTGGGTTTTGAAGCTGAGCATTAATGTCTGATAGTAAGCTTTGATAATTGTGCTGTAGCCACTGCTTTGAGTACTGAGCTTGCTGATCTAAACCATAGACCACAATGACATAATGATTACCAAAGTCATTGTAAGAATGCTGATGGCAAAGATAACCATTGAGGCATTCTTCTCTAGATCTGTTTTCGTAATCCATCATCTCTTCGATGATACTCAATCGAGTATACATAGACTCAGCGACTAAAATTTTGACCTCTTCAAGAGGGATGGTCTCTCCCGCTTCATGTCGACGTTTGGTCGCTCCATTGAGCAGCCTTTGGAAAATAGCAGCATGAGACTGCAGCTTATGAGTCAACTCTTTTAATGGCTCAGATAACTGCGAACCATCCTGATTAATAATGTTGGTTAGTCGAGTTTCAACCTTTCCTAGCAATCCTATTTCAACCAGCTTTTGTTGAACAGCTACTGCTCTGTATTGACCTCCTCCCCTCGCTAAAACGAGGGGATTCCTACAGCTAGACGATCAAGCCCGACCGCGAGGATGTTCTTAGCAGCATTGATATCTCTATCATGCCATGTGCCACACTCAGCACAAGTCCATCCTCTTATTCGCAGACCTGCTCTACCTTTCGGACTACTGTCACTTATTTTATGGCAGTACGAGCAGGTCTGGGTAGTGTAACTCTCATTTACGATCTCAAACTGACAACCTGCATGCTTGCATTTGTATTCCAGTTGTCGTTTAAGTTCAAACCATCCTGCATCA
>NZ_FUGE01000078.1 GCF_900162825.1 Psychrobacter piechaudii | reverse complement strand
GGATGGGGCGCTATGGCACCAACCAAGTTTGGATCAAGACAATGTGACCATGCTTAAATTGCCTCCCTACTCACCTGAACTTAACCCTGCTGAACAGGTATGGCAGTATCTTAAACAGCATTGGTCGTCTAATCGCTGTTTTGAGAGTTATGATGCGATTGTCGATGCGGCATGTGACGCTTGGAATGCAGTGTGTAATGAGACTAACTTAATTAGGTCTATCACTCAGCGGGAGTGGTGTGATTTGAGTGTTATTTTTTAGAATTGGTATAAGATAGGTTATAAATGAAAATTAAAAAGTGGTAATTGAAAAGGATGTATGATGAATATCACCCCATATGAGTGCCAAGCTTGCGGCTGGGTATACCCGACACAGTCTGATCTTGAGTCACAAAGTATTGTTCCATTCTCCAAGCTTGACGATAGTTTTAGTTGCCCCTTATGTGGGGTGGGTAAGTCGGAGTTTCGTCCCATTGATGAGGCAACAGAGACAGCTGACTCTGAGGTTTGTCAAAATGAGCATCGACAAATTGTAATTATAGGAGCAGGCCTAGCAGGTTGGTCGGTGGTCGATGCGATAAGGGCGTTAGATAAAGAGATTGGCATTACCTTAATTGCTGCTGATAACGCAGATCGCTATCACAAGCCCATGTTATCAGCGGCTTTTAGCCAGAAGAAGACAGCTACTGACCTGATACGCTTTACTGGTGAGGAGGCTACCAATAAGGCTGGAATTGAGTTATTAACAAACAGTACAGTACTCGCTATTGATAGTGATAATCGTAAGGTGCGACTCAATGAGGCTGAGCTTAGCTATGATAAATTAGTGATGGCTATTGGAGCCACGCCTGCCATTCCGCCTACGATAGAGGCCCAAAATGTATGGCACATTAACCATATTGAGGGATTTATTAGCATAGAGCAAGCGCTATCAAACTCGAATAACGCCAAGCATATTGCAGTCATTGGTGCCGGCATGGTGGGTACTGAGATTGCTGAAGACTTAATCAAGGTAGGTCATAAAGTTAGCTTGTTAGATATGCAGCACACGCCTTTGGCTTTGATGCTACCTAAAGTGGCTGGTAATAAGATCAAACAGGCATTAATCGCCCAAGGGATTAACTTTATGGGCAATAGTCGAGTAGATGATGTGAATGCTTTATCCACTGGCGGCTATCAAATGACAGTGACGGACTGTGATACGAGTGGCAAGCACAAACTTGAGGTAGACCATATATTAGTGAGCACTGGGCTTAAGGTAGAGGAAGCTTTGCCACAAAGTGCCCAGCTAGATTTTGACAGACTCTCTGGTATTTCGGTACAAGAGGCAACCTTACAAACTAGTAATCCTGACATTTATGCCATTGGGGATTGTATGTCGATTGCTGGGGTACCTTGTCGCTATGTGGCTCCCCTCAGAGCTCAAGCCTCTACCATTGCTGAGCATATTTTGGCCCAATTAGGAAAGCATCCTAAGCAGGCAGACGAGGGTTATGAGCATCAAGCCTATGTGCACAAACCGCCCATGATTCGATTAAAGAATAAATCCATCTCTGTGAGTGCTACAGGGACACCAACAGCAAATGAGCAATTCGCTGAATGGCAAGTGTTCAGTGACACAGAAACGGAAGTGGGTCATGAGTTGGTATTGCAGCAGGTAACCGCAGACGGGGAAGTTGTGGCCACAGCCACTGTTAAGAGTACCAAATAAATCAAATTATTAGACTAGCTAGGGCCGTTTTGGCTTTAGCCTTAGTTTAAACTAAAAAACCCAGCCTTATGGCTTAATGCCAGTCAGTTAAGCAAGAGACTTAGCGGAGATATGGTTTTTTAAAACCAGATGACTCCATAAATAGCGGGCTCTAGAAAAAACAAATTTCACTATTCCGCTATAAAATCTCTTAACTGATAGGCATTAGCCTTATGGCTGGGTTTTTAATGTCTAATTGACTGGTATTTAGTTTTTAACGACTTGATATTGCTAATTAGTTGCTTTGGAACCAGCTGTCAGCTTGATTACGAGCGGTGGCAACATCAGAGCTTGATAGGTTCAACGCTAACTGACCAATTTTACCACGAGCTTTGGTGCGAACTTCGTCGTTTAACATACCATCACGAGCAGCAAGATCATACCATTTATAAGCGTCTACCAGCTTGCGCTGTTTTTCATCAATTAAGGCTAGAGTATAGCTAGCACGGTTATCACCACGTTTTGCAGCACGCTCTAACCAGTAGCGGGCTTGCTGTTCGTGAACAGCTACGCCTTCGCCACGAGCATACATGATACCTAGGTTTAACTGAGCTGGAGTTACATTCTGTTTAGCGGCACGAGTGTACCATTCGATTGCTTTTAATGAGTTTTTAGCAACGCCTTCCCCTTTTTGGTAGCGCTTTGCTAAGTAAAATTGGGCGTGATCATTACCTTGGTTGGCACGATTGGTCAATTCACTGATGTTCATCATCTCAAAACGAGACACATCTAACGGAACGTTTGAGACAAGATCTGCTTGGGCCAAACCTGCTGTTGAAAACAGCGCAGTGAATAGAGTTGCTTTTAAAAGTTTCATAGAGTTATCCAGAAATTGATTGTATTTAAGCAAAAAAATTTAAACGAATAGGGCACTAAAATTTATTTACAAATACTTAGAATCTAAATATAACCCAATTTATTGTCTTCGCTTTGCACTAAATTGGTAACATTTAAAATGATAATGACATTATGATTTTGATTAGATAGGTTGTGTCGATAACATATATTCGACAAGATTTACATAGCTTAACACCCAAAAAGACGAAACTCAAACGCTGTTAACGCTAATATAGCCTTAAACAATAATTTAATAGTCAAATTACCTCAAACTTTTGTAACTAAGTAATACCAGAAAGGTTGAAGCAACAATTGAGTCTGCCTAGAGTTATATTAGCCTTAAATTACTACTGTGCCTAGTTTATATAAAAATTTTTAGCAGTTATTTAGATTTCGTTACTCTATAAATCGCCACATCCGCCAATAAGTTAGGCGCTTTACGAATGATCGATGCCATTAGTGCAGAGGGCTTTTTTGAGGGTGAGTCAGTAACCGCAAAGCGATTGATGATTTTAATATCATTATCAAAGCACAGTTTTTCAAAATCTTTGAAGGTACATAGATGAATGTTAGGGGTGTTGTACCACTCATAAGGAAGCGCCTCAGAGACCGGCATCAATCCTTTTAAGCCTAAATGGAGACGGTTTTGCCAATGAGCAAAGTTAGGGAAGGTAATGACGGCTTCTCGGCCCACACGGAGCATGTCTAATAATAAAGTATCGGGTGATTTAACGGCTTGCAGCGCCCGAGCCATAACCACCGTATCAAAGCTGTTATCGGCAAAGCGAGCCAAACCATCATTTAGATCTTGCTCAATAATGTTTAACCCTTTGGCAATCCCTTCGTTTATTTTCTCTTCATCTAGCTCAAGTCCATATCCGGTGACGCCTAGTGAATGTTGCATCTGCTCAAGTAACGAGCCGTCACCACAGCCTAAGTCCAAGACACGAGAGTGCGGGGCAATCCATTGTTTGGCAAGTTCATGATCTAATCTCATGTTAGGCTCTCCTGGTTTCGGCGTCAGTTTCAGTTTGAACTTCAGTTTGTTGAGGCAGGGCTTTGGGGTTAGGGGTTAAAAAAGGCGCGTTTAAGAAGCCTCTAATGGCATCCATATAACGCGGGATATCGAACAAGAAGGAGTCATGACCATGGGGAGCGTCAACATTGACATAGCTAACGGGTTTATCATTTGCCATTAAGGCATCGACAATTTCTTGTGATCGGGCCGGAGCAAATCGCCAGTCTGTGGTGAAGGACACGATTAAAAACTGGCAGCGGGCATGTTTTAGCGTTTGTTTTAAAGCCTCTAAATCGGATAATGACTCATCATCGACATAATCGCGAGTGGGGTCGAAGTAATCCAAAGCTTTGGTCATCAGCAGATAGGTATTGGCATCAAAGTTTTCGCTAAAGCGCTCGCCTTGATAGCGTAAGTAGCTCTCTACTTGGAACTCTACATCGTAGCCGTACATAAATTTGCCAGACTTCAAGTCACGACCAAATTTAGACTTCATAGCATCTTCAGTCAGATAGGTGATATGACCTACCATACGGGCCAGAATAAGGCCACGGCGAGGATAAGTACCGGCTTCTAGATAACGGCCTTTGTTAAAGTCAGGGTCAGACAATATAGATTGACGGGCGACCTCATTAAAGGCAATGTTTTGGGCAGACAATTTTGGGGTACTGGCAATGATGACACAGCGCTTTAAGCGATCGGGATAATCAACCGACCACTGCAAGGCCTGCATCCCGCCCATTGATCCACCGACCACTGCGTGCCACACCTCTATGTCTAAGCGATCAGAGAGCATGGCTTGGGTTTTTACCCAATCTTTGATGGTAATTAAGGGGAAGTCTGGACCATAAGGCTTACCTGGAGTGCCTTCATCGCTAGACTCTGGAATGGGCGTGGTTGGGCCTGTAGAGCCATGACAGCTACCAATATTGTTCAAACAGACCACAAAATAACGGGTGGTATCAATGGCTTTGCCAGGACCAATCATATTATCCCACCAGCCTGGTTTTTTATCCTCTTCACTGTGCCAGCCGGCAGCATGATGACTGCCTGAAAGGGCATGACAAATCAGGATGGCATTGGATTTATCCGCATTTAACTCGCCGTAAGTCTCATAAACCAAATCGAACTCAGGCAAAGTACGGTTGCACTCTAAAGTTAGGGGGGTATCAAAATGCATCGTCTGCGGGGCTACAATACCCACAGAGTTGGCAAATTTTGGATCTGTCGCAGTCGATTGGATACTCAAAATTACCTCAATAATGATATTTACTATGTCAATTAGGATAGGGGACGTAGAAGTGTTCGCTCATGGCTATTGTAGGCGTAAGGGCCTATAAGTACAACTTGCATCTGTGGTGGTCAAGTCAATGACTCTCAAAATAAAAACTGGCCATCATGGTTTGGCACTACTTTAGTAAATTGACCGTTAATAATGGTACACTGAAGCTTTATGGCCAATCAATATCTGTTGTCAATCAGTGACTTAAATAACGGTTATCAATCTTAAAGGCGCAGCTTTAATTAATAGGCGTTTTTTATTTGTACTTTGACTTATACCTTGATGCACTGACAACGTCAGTTTAGGCCAGACCCATTATGCTTTATAGAATCATTAAACTTGATTTAGCAAGGACACTCAGCGCACTATGAAACCCAATAAGCCACCCCGTATTGCCGTTTTACTCGTCAATCTAGGCACGCCCGATGAGCCTACGGCACCCGCTGTAAAACGTTATCTGAAACAGTTTCTATCGGATCCTAGGGTGATTGAGATACCGCAGTTTTTATGGGCGATTATCCTTAATCTCTTTGTACTACCCAGTCGACCGAAGCGTGTGGCAGAGGCCTATGCTAGTGTTTGGGAAGGCGATTCGCCAATCCGCAAAATCTTAGGTCAGCAAGTGGAAAAGTTACAGTCGCGTTTAGACGGTAGTATGGCACCTTTTGAAGTGTCGGTTCATGCCGCAATGACCTATGGCAATCCTGGTCTACCCGATGTGATGGATCAGCTGCGCAGTGAAGGGGTGGATCATTTTATTATCTTACCGCTATTTCCTCAGTATTCAGCCACTTCAGGGGGTGCAGTCTATGATGCGCTAACCAAGTGGTCGCTTAAGCAGCGCAATCTGCCCAATTACACCATTGTCAAAGACTACTTTGCCCATCCCTTATATATTAAAGCACTGGCCGATTCGATACGCCGTTTCCAAGCGGTACACGGCAAGCCTGAAAAGCTGATGTTTAGTTTCCACGGTATCCCGCAGCCTTATGCTGATAAAGGTGATCCGTATCCTAAGCGCTGTAAATGTACCGCCGCTCAGGTAGCACAAGAGTTGGGGCTTAATGATGAGGAGTGGATTATTAGCTTCCAGTCACGCTTTGGTAAGCAAGAATGGGTCAAGCCTTATACCGATGTGACCTTAGAGGAATGGGGCAAAGCTGGGGTGCGTTCAGTGCAAGTGGTTAGTCCTGCCTTCTCAGCTGACTGCTTAGAGACGCTAGAGGAGCTGGCAATGGAAAACCGAGACAACTTTATCAATGCCGGAGGGCAAGAATATCACTACATCCCTGCCTTAAATGATGATGAAGCTCACATAGACCTTATAGAAGCGTTAGCCAAACCCTTGGTCGCTGCTTGGGCGGTTACTCTGGAAGGTTGGGACTAATCTGTATTTGCCATCAGCCACCATCTAACCCAATAAAAAAAGCCCTCTATCAACAGATAGGGGGCTTTTCAAAATATAGGTCAAAGTGCATATAACTAGTTAGATTAAGAATCACAAAGGCTTGCGATTATTTATCCTCATGTCTACTCATCATCATGACTTTGAGAAACAGCATCTTCATCCGCAATATCACGAATATCAGGATAGTCAGTGCTGTCTAAGCTATCTTCCACCAAGACTTCATCAATACGCGCCTCGTCAATATTTTGACGGTGCATAGGCGTTAGTCCTTCCTGAGTAGTGATTTGATCTAAGTTATTCTTTGGATCGTTCATGGCATTCTCCTAGGGTGAGCGGTTTGCTAAACTTGAGGCCTAATAAAATGGCTTCGGCATTGAAGCCATAAACCTCACAGGTGCGATTACTTATAGATTTTTTTCGCGAGGAAGTTCAGCTTCTTGAGGAGCATTGGCCATATCGCGGTCTAAAGAGTAGAAATTGGCATTGTTGTCCTTACTTTCTGAAGCTAAGGCAAATTTATCACGAAGCTCATCAATTAGGGCCTCTTCTTCAATTTGCTCCTTAACGAACCACTGCAAGAAGTTAAAGGTTGGCCAATCTCTCTCGTCAAAAGCTTTATCTACTAAGGCATAAATCTTTTTAGAGTTATCAAGCTCATGTTGCCACACATCTTCAATACAAGACTCTAAATCTACTGGATTATCACGCGGAGCAGGAATGGCACTGATTTTTGCCTCGCCACCTCTGGTCTGGATGTATTCCAAGAACTTAAACATATGTTGGCGCTCTTCTTCTGAATGCTTATAAAAGAAGTCAGCAATACCAGAGTAATTGTTTGAGTCTGCCCAAACTCCGAGGGCTAAATAGGCTTGGGCCTGAGCCGCCTCATTATTCATTTGATCATTTAAAGCTTGTTCCATACTATCTGAGATGCGCTTATCACTCATTATTATTATCCTCAATTAATTATTGTTGGTTATTTTATTTGGAATTAGAAAGAGCTATCTAAATAAAAGTTATCTAAAAAAAGTTGCTATAAGGTCATATAAAAATAAAAAACCACTAGCTAATAACTTTTAAGTCCATTAAGTCCATTCCATTATAAAAGCAATTTTTGGGTTAATAAGTAAGGCTGAGTTATGAGTTGTTCTCATTCTGTGATAGAGGTAAAAAGTTGTAACGAAGCGGGACGGACTGTCTTTTGATGAAGGGCTACCTTTTATCACCAGTCGCCGTAAAACCACCCACTTCAGGGGGTGGATATAAGGCGACACACACTGTCGTAAGAAGTCGTTAAAGGGTTGTAAGCTAAAATTAATCTTGCCATACTGAATATATGAAAACACTCAAGCTACGCATTAAAGACAAACACATAAAAGAGCTGAATCGTCTAAGCGGTTCAGTGAACTTCGTGTGGAACTATGTCAATGCGTTAAGTTTTGAGCATCTAAAACGTACCGGTAAGTTT
>NZ_FUGE01000181.1 GCF_900162825.1 Psychrobacter piechaudii | reverse complement strand
ACAAATATCATCCTCAAACACCCCTATATAATCTATATTTTCAACTATAGCTTTTTCCCATAATGATACGTGACTCAGTAAACATGCTATTTCACCAGCACTACAAAATGTATTACTTATATCAATATCTAGCGATTTAGCAACTTTTTGACTAGTATGAGGGGTAACTGCTTCATAAAATTCAAATGGTAAGCTTTTAGATTGAAATTCTTTGACGATATGAGATCGTCTATTGATTTCCCAACTCAAGTTAATAACAAAATGACGTATCATAACGCGTTCCAACATAAATAAATAAGCTCAATGACAATAATACATTATGAGCTTTTATTCTCTCCAATATTCCTTGACCCAATCAACCGGTAATATGAAATGACGTAGATGGCGTATGGAACGTTTTAAATTCTTTGGATCTTTTAGCTGCTTTAAATGATCTACAGCATTATCAGCTGACTTAGAAGTATACTGGCCATTAATAGCATTGGTAGGATATAGTCCGCCTGGGAAAATGACTATGCGAGCCCCTTTAGGTATTTTAGGCGGTATAAAATAATTTAGCGGGAATGGCTGGCGGCACTTACGTCTAAAGTGAGCCACCCATTGCTTCGGAAAAATCTTAACACCACCTGGTACATTGCGTGTGACAAAACGCTGTTCAAAGCGATATTTATCTGCAATGCCTTGTGGGTCAGCTTTAAACTTCTCCTGTAAAGAAACCATCGAGCCGACCTGAAATCTAAAGCATGAGGTCTGACCAAGTTTTTCTAAAGGATTACTTGGGTTGTAGGACAAAATAACATCTTCTGGATCACCGTATTCGAAAAACGGATCTAAGCTATCTACGATAACCACATCCAAATCTAAGAATAATACTGTACCTGTAAGATCACCTAGTTTTTCACCCCAAAGTCGAGATTTAGGCCATTTTCCTAAGGTATTGGTTGGCATAGTGACATCTAAAGGTGGCAACTCCTGGCATTCAATCTCTGGACGAACTCCTGTCGTGTCGTCTGTAAAACACACAAATCTAAAAGGTGGGGTTATATTGCGCGATACCATGCCATAAAGCTTATTGGCATAATGAGCCCCATATTTAGTTCCCCATTTGATACAAATGATTTGCTTTATTGGTTGTGACTCAGAGGTTGAGTTTTGATTCGCCATAAATAACCCTTGCCTTAAAATAAACAAGTTACTCGATTAATCCACAAAGCTCAGCCAATGCATATACTTCTCGTTACGACCATGCACTACATCGAAGTATAAGCTCTGCAACTTCTCAGTTAGCTCACCACGTCCGCCATTACCAATAATGCGGTCATCATATTCACGAATTGGGGTAACTTCAGCGGCTGTACCCGTCATAAATATTTCATCAGCCAAGTAGAACTCATCACGCGTAATACGGCGCTCAACCACTTTAATACCCAAATCTTCGGCGAACTGGATAATGGTTCGACGGGTGATACCATCAAGAGCACCACCGCCTAAATCAGGGGTATGCAGCTCTCCATTTTTAACTAAAAACAAGTTCTCACCTGAACCTTGACACACATAACCTTGAGGATCCATTAAGATGGCTTCGTCATAACCGCTACGTGTCACTTCTTGGTTGGCCATAATTGAAACTGGGTAATTACTGGCCGCTTTCGCTTTACACATAGTCACATTAGTCATGTGGTGAGTGTATGACGAGGTTTTAACACGAATGCCTTTTTGGATACCCTCTTCACCCAAATATGCGCCCCATTTCCAAGCGGCAACCATGGCATTAATGCTATTACCCCGCGAAGACAAACCTAACTTTTCAGCGCCTACCCAGATAAGTGGACGCAGATAAGCGGAATCAAAGCCATTTTGTTTTATCACTTCTTTTTGGGCTTGATCTAAGGTGGCTTTGTCATAGGGAACATCTAGCTGGAATATCTTGGCTGAACCTAATAGACGCTCAGTATGATCATCCAATCTGAAAATAGCAGTTTTACCATTCTCTGTCTGATAGGCTCTAACGCCTTCAAAGACTGCCATGCCATAATGCAAACTGTGAGTTAATACATGTACTTTAGCATCGGGCTGATTAATCATCTCGCTATTAAACCAAAGTTTGCCTTCTGTCGTTGCCATGCTCATGATATTTATCCCCTTTAAGCCAGTGATAACCAAAATAAATAGACCATTTTAGTATAGCACTGCCCCTTAAATTGACCATCAATTTTTAGTTTTACCAGGCATTTGATTTGGTTATATACGCTTATTATGGCTATACTACAATCTCATTCCACTTCGATATCACATATTCTCGGGTCTGATCCCAGTGCGAAGACTCCACCACGATAGGCTCATTGGCCAAGGCAATTTGGTGCATAGCAGCCCTTAGCAGTAGATAGGCTCTGGTAAGCCCTTCACAGGTTTCAGCCTCCCACACCCCGGCTTCAGCTAAGCTTTCGAAGATTCTAACGTTGTCACTCCACTTTGTCAGTTCAGGATGGTCGTGAGCATGGGCTAAAACGGCATACTGTGCCATAAACTCGATATCGACAATCCCGCCTGCATCTTGCTTAAGATGAAATTTACCTTCTTGCTGTGCTTGCTGATTACTGCCTAAATGATCTTTCATTTTTGAGCGCATCTCAATGACATTTTGCTTTAAATCTTCAATGTCTCTTTTGCGCGCTAAAACTTGCTTTCGGGTATGGTTAAAGGCACTCATAACTCGTTTATCACCACAGATAGCACGAGCACGCACTAAAGCTTGATGCTCCCACACCCAAGCTTTTTCTAACTGATATCGCTCAAAGGATCGGCTAGAAACTACCATCATGCCCGCATTACCCGAAGGTCGCAGTCGCATATCAATCTCGTAGGCCCGGCCATCACGGGTTTGGGTGTTTAGATAAGTCATCAGCTTTTGCGCCAAACGAGCGGTGAACTTCATACCACTAACCGGCTTAGCCCCTGTGGTCATCGCTTGCTCATTAATCTGATGAATAAATACCAAATCCAGATCGGAGGTATAAGACATCTCGATCCCCCCAAGCTTGCCATACCCAATAATAGCAAAGCCGTTATTGGTTTCATTTACTGACTCCCCTTGCTGATTAATCGGATAGCCATGACGCTTAACCAATTCAGAAAAAGCACGCTCTAACGTAAACTCAAGCACTACCTCAGCAATATCCGTCAACGAATCTGACACTTTCATAATAGGCCGCTCAGCTAAGACATCGCTAGCAGCAACCGCCAATACCTGAGTGTTTTTAAACAATCGAAGGACGTTAAGCAACATCTCTTCATCATCTGGCTCGACCCGTAATAAGCTCTGGCGTAGAATATCAGCAAGCTCTTCTTTATCCGGTAAGTGGCGATAACGCTGCTGTAAAAATGAATCTAGTAATACCGGATAGCGGGTTAACTCGCCTGCAATCCAAGGACTGGCAGACAACATGGGAATCAGGTTGACAGTAGCATTGGGGTTTTCGGCCAGCATAACCAAATAGATAGATCGACGACAAATAGCCTCAATTAAATCCAACAATCTTGGAAATGCCACATTGGCCAAACCTTGCGTCTTTTCGTGTTCTAATAGTGCATGAACCAATACCGGATAAGCATCATCTAGGCGACCTCTAGCTTCCTCTGAGAGATTGGCCACCATTTTGCTGTTCCAAAACTGCTCAAGCTTGGCTTTATTTTCTTCATTTAAAACGCTATCTAAACTTTCCACTTCCGTATCACTGGTCACAGTGACATCTTTTGGAATCTGACGCTCAGTGACCATTCGATCAAAGGGTACATTAACGTTTTGGCGGTGCTCATCTAGACGCTGTAAAAAAGATTGCCAATCTTCAAACCCTAAAGTCACTGCCAAATTATTCTGATATTCAGCACTGTTCGGCAGGCGCTGGGTCTGTTGATCATGTATCGCTTGAATGCCATGCTCAACTCTACGCAAGAAACGATAAGCCTCTTCTAATTGCTCGTAAGTTTTATCGTCAATAAAATCAAACTCGTTGAGCACCTGCATCGCTTTTAAGCAAGACTTAACCTCCAGCTGCGGATGACGACCACCATAAATCAGCTGAAAGGCTTGCACCACAAACTCAATATCTCGAATGCCTCCAGCCCCCAGTTTGATATTGTCCAGATCCTCACGCTGTGCTACTTGATTTTGAATCAACGACTTCATTTCACGTAGGGCGGCAAAGGCGCTATAGTCTACGTAATACCTAAAGACAAAAGGTCGTACTATGTCTTCAAGATCATCTGCGAAGTCTTGATCAACCTCATTAATGATACGCGCCTTTAACCAGGCAAATCTTTCCCAAGCACGCCCATGAGCAGAAAAGTACTTTTCTAGTGCTGGCTGATGAATGGCCAAGTCACTCCCCTCACCCCAAGGCCTTAGGCGCATATCGACTCGGAACACAAAGCCTTCTGCGGTACAGGTATCTAAAATCTTGATAATACTTTGACCCAAACGAATCATAAAACGCTTGTTATCAATGCACTTAGTACCCTTTGATTTATCTCCATCAGTCTCACCCCGAGCACGGTGCACGAAGATCAGATCAATATCACTTGATAAGTTCAGCTCCTGTGCCCCAAGCTTACCCATAGCAAATATCGCCATATCATCATACTGAAGCTGCCCTTTCTCATCGATATACGTTGGTCTGCCGTAGCGTGCCACTAATTGCTCCCAAGCATACTCTTTGACGAAAATAAGACAATTATCGGCAAAACTAGACAACTCACCAGTCAGCTGCTCAAGTGGGATAACCCCCAAAGCATCTTGCCAAATCCAGCGCAGCATAAGCAGTTCACGTAGCCGGCGTAGCCCTTTCATCACGCCCGCTTCATCTGCCCGTTCAAGCTCCCCCTCTAAACCATCATCTAAAGTATAGTCATCAATCAAATCGCAAATTTGTTGGCGAGTTAATACCTCCTCTAAGGGATAGCTGGTTAAGAAGTTTTGACAAATGGTGGGTTTGCTTTTCCAGACTTGATAGGCAAAAGGGCTGGCTAGTTTCAGCTTCTGTATGTGCTCTGCTGTTATCTGATTAGCTGTCAGGGAAGAATGATCTTGAGTCAACGGATTATTAAAGCTATGTTCAGAGGGCATGATAGGGCACGGCTCCTTAAAAGTACTAGTGAGCTATAAGCCTACCACATAAAAAGCGGTTAGAAGATGACTGTTCATGTTAAATTTATATATGCTGATAGCAACAAAATTTATATCTAATGTATCCTATTTCAGCGTAATATATAAGGTTATCTGTTATAGGGCAGGCCAGCTACCTTGCACTAGCTGATGGATATTTGGGGCCCATAACGATAAACCATAACCGATGGCAGCCCCAATCAAGACATCGGTAGGATAATGCAGCCCCAATACCATACGTGACAAAGCAACTAATAGTGCAAAAGGCAGCATAATCGGCAGTAGCTCAGGGAAATAACCGCCTAAGGTTGCGGTAAATAACACCGCTTGTAAGGTGTGACCCGAAGGAAAACTAAAGACATCCAGTGGACGCTCCCCTAGTACAATCACTTGATGCACTTGATAAGGTCTGGGACGTACCGTTTTTACCTTCAATATTTTATAGATAACCAATCCTAAACAGCTGACCAAAATGACCGTTATTACCGGCACCACGGCCTCCCAGCCTTGAACTATAAAGGCTCCTAGCATCATGGCATACCAAAACCAGCCGTCCCCTAATCTACTAATTATTTTAAAAAAAGTTGCAGTAACGTAATTAGTAGAATAACGATTGATATGGATACAAAGACTGGTGTCCCAAGAAACAAATTGATTCACATAGACCGCTAAAGCTCGGTTACGCGACATGAAGGTAAATATAGGGCTAGGCACAACCTCAGGGTTCGACTTAGTGACCGGCAGTTGCCTCGACTTATCTGTTTTCAAGACTTATCCCCTTATCTAGTAGCTTAATTGAATCAGGCATGATGCTATACCTGATTATGCTAGTAACACTGTATGCCAACCTCATTTGCTTCAGCCTGTGGCCGTTATTATAACAACCGCAGGCAGTATAACTTATTGATATTATTTACTTTACACTTACCATGACCCTCGGGTTTGCCTTTATACTTTATTCAATGCTCAATACTGTGCTTACTTATACTTTTTTTGCTCCCTTATGCTTTTATTATTAACTACTCAAGTGAAATTAACGTGACGACTCACTGTGATGGATTGCGTCGTAGAACATATTTAACATTTGATTTGCAGGACGTTGCCATGAAAATCCAGCCACACTTTTAGTAGCTTCTGCTCCTTGCTCTTTTAGCACCTGCATTTTAGGTAGGCTCGCGACTTTCTCCATAAATTCTTTTTTATTTCCAAGACTGACTAACACACCACTTCTTTCCGTTACTAACATGCCAGCCGCCGCATCATCAAATGCATATACCGGCAAGCCGCTTGCCATGGCCTCGACCACTACATTACCAAAGGTTTCTACCTGACTGGCGAACACGAAAACATCGGCACTGGCATAGTGCTCTGATAAAGCCTTCCCTGTTTTTGCTCCAGCAAAAATAATGTCCTCTTTGGTGCCCGCTGCCAGTGATTCTAGGCGTGCTCTATCTGGCCCATCACCTACTATGACTAACTTAACCACTCGGTGTAATTGCTCTCGCTGTAACAGCTTAAAGCTTTCAATAACCAAGTCCACTCCCTTTTCAGGAGACAAGCGGCTAACCATAAGTAATACAGTGTGTTGGCTATGCGCTCCCCACTCAGCTCTTAATTTCTCACTACGGTGTGCAGCATTAAAGCGCTCTAAATCCACTCCTCGCCCGACTTCATACAGACGCTTGAAGCCCAATGAGTTTAAATCATTGAAGGTCTTTTGACTCGGAACACAAGTGGCCTGAGACGCATTATGAAACCATTTAAAATAGGTCATCATAGGTCGGGCTAAGATGCCCAACCCAAAGTGACGACTAAAGTCATGAAACTGAGTGTGATAGCCGGTAGTGACTGTAATGTTTAATGCCTTTGCCGCCCACAATGCTGCGAACCCTAGCGGCCCTTCTGTGGCGATGTGCACCACATCAGGCTGTAACTGTTGAAATTTATTTTTTATCTTAAAATAGTCCGGCGCCCCAAACTGTAACTCCTTATACTTAGGTATCGACATCCCTTTTACTTGAAGGTCATGCTTAATATGCTGCATCACCTTCAAGTAAGATCCTGAGTCATTAGGCTGTGCAAAATTTGAGAGCTTTATAGGCGTTTCTGTTTCGGTAATAGAGCCAGTTGAATTATGTCTCGGCTTAGGTCGCAACAAGCTTATTTGGTGTCCTTTTAGATTTAGCTGGTACATCAGCTGCCCCAGACTCATCGCCACGCCATTAACCTCAGGCAGCCAAGTTTCAGTCACCAATAAAATGTGAAGCAATTTTGCTTGTTTGGTGGGTACACTTCTGTATTGTATACCCCCAATGGCTCCTACATTTGGTCTACTCTCGCCATCACTGAAACTTTGCTTTAGCATGATATCTCCTGCCCACTTTTTGTACCTATTTGTACCTATTTGTACCTATTTGTACCTACCGATTTTATAGCTACCAATTTAGATTACTTGTTAACTTACCTTAAACCCTAAAGCAAAGATTTGACAGTTTTATGGCGTTTTAATCACATTTTTGTGACAGTCGCCTTTAAGCCACACTTCTCATTCTCCTCTTGTAAAATACGGTGTGGCCCTAATGGTGTATAATTAGCCTTATTAATTGCCCACAAAGCCTAAAATATTCATTCAGATTGATATCCTTATGACAACTACAAATACTCTGTTATTGATTCACGTTGACCCAAGCCAAAGTATTGCTTGGCATGCTTACCGTTACGCTAAAGCCTTTTTGGAAAATTGCTCAAGCAGTGATGAGTCATCTCGGCCTAAACTCAATATCTTCTTTTATGGTGAGGCGGCTAATACTGGTAATGCTTTACGTTGGCAAACCGCAGACCGAGCCAACCTCACTCAATTGTGGAGTCAGCTAAGCCAAGAGCATCAATTAAGATTGCCTGTTTGCGTTAGTACTGCGTTGACGCGCGGCATAACCGATGAGGACAACGCTAAGCGGCATAAGTTAGAGGGAAATAATTTGGCAGCAGGGTTTGAACTTGTCGGTCTAGGCGAGCTTGCCGAACAGTTATCATTGGCACAGAAAGTAGTTACTTTTTAGCGATAAAATATTTATTTTGATAATAAAGACAACTCTAATATTTAGACCCTAATGTTAAAAACTTAATCCCTGATATTTAAAAATAAAAAGGATACGCTGTGTCTATACTCATTCGCTTAACCACAGGAACAGAACTTGCCACTTATGAGGGCTGCGCTTTGGCCTTGACCTTAGCAAGCTTTGGTCAACAAGTTCAGCTGATGCTCGGCAGCTCTGTATTTGGTATCTTAATGCAGCCTGAGAGCCGACTGCATGGCATGATTAAATCTTTAGATTTGTACGACATCCCGCCCGCTTGGCTTCCAGACGACGTCTTTAGTAGCTGGATATTTGGTATGGTGCCTCAAGAGGTATCTTCGCAAATGGATTTCATACCAGAAGACTTTGATTCTAATCAATTCGATCAAGTGTTCTCTTTTTAAGGCCATTGCTTTATAAACCTTAACACCTCTATAAGAACTGAAATTTTATAAGACCTAATACCCAATAAGAAAGAGCCAAGCTATGTCTACTTTATTTCAACTACATGCTCCGATGAATACCCTAAAAGCCATGGTCCGAGAGATGGCACCACTGTGGCATTCTGGAGACAGTATCTTACTATTGGCAGAAACCGTCGCTGCTCTACCCTGGCTAAAAACATATATTGATGACATAAATTATGATGATGAGCTACTATCACAAATTACTGATATTGATGCCATTTATGTTTTGAACGATGATCTTGCTCAGCTAAACGAGCAAGCCAAAGAAAACCTAAATTTGAGCAAAGTAAGTGTGATTAATGATAATGAATGGGTACAGCTTACTCAGAGTGTAGACAGAGTTGTCACTTTAAATTCTACAACTTAAATGATCTACAACTTAAATGATAGTAAGCCGAGCCTTAGTCCCTTCTTATAATTTTGTATCGATACGAGTCACCCATGAGCCCATCTTCTACTTTCGATAGCAGCACCTCCAATGGCAACTACCCCTCAAATGCTGAGCTTAATAAAAATTTTGCCACAAAAAGTTTGGAGAGCCAAGATTTGGCATTAGAGCTGGATGAAGAAGGTCATTTACTCGATCATAATTTATGGACGCCTGAAGTGGCTCAGCAATTGGCCGACACATTAGCCGTTACATTAACTGACGATCACTATCTTATTTTGCAGCAAGTACGTGCGTTTCATACGGAGTTTAATCATCCGCCCTCTACCCGCCCATTGATTAAATATCTGATGAAAACATTACCCGAGATGCAAATTAGCAATCAATTACTACAACAGATGTTTAACACCGGTTTGGTTGCCCGCCATGTTAATCGCATCGCAGGCTTACCAAAACCGCCAAACTGCCTGTAGCACCTTTACTGCAAATTCATCAATAATTTAAACTTATTTAGGGTCGTAAGGTGTTAATTCAGTATACCCAGTACTGCGGCCCTCATCACCAAAAAAGCCTTGCTGACGCCAAACCTCATACAAACAAATGCTGATACTATTGGCCAAATTCAAACTACGTGAATCAGGCAACATAGGTAGCCTTAACCAGTTTTCAGAGCCAATATCTTCGCGGATGTCATCAGCCAATCCTGCCGTTTCTGAACCAAAAATCAAAGCAATATCTTGCTGCGAACCATCTGACTCGCTTGAACTGAAGTCATAATCATAAAAAGGATGGCTTAGCTTGGTGGTTAGGGCGACCATGCGCTCACAACCCGCTTCTTTTAGCGCCTCTTTTGCCGCTTGCCAATTTTTATGCACCTTCATCTTAGCGTACTCATGATAATCGAGACCCGCTCGGCGTAACTTCTTGTCTTCTAGGTCAAAACCTAAAGGTTCAACCAAATGCAATTGTGCCCCTGTATTTGCACATAAGCGAATGGCACTGCCTGTATTATTTGGAATTCTAGGATGCACAAGTACAATGTGAATCGTCATAAGATTTTGCCCTTAATCAAACTTTCTTAAATATCAATGAGTTTAAATTTCAAATTTACAATTCTATGACAGTTTTAGTTAAATTACACACATTAATATGTTGTCGCCTCCCTTCAAATTGATATACTATGTAATTAAGGATGACGCTTATGTTTCTAAGACTTAGTAATTGAACTTAAGTAT
>NZ_FUGE01000118.1 GCF_900162825.1 Psychrobacter piechaudii | reverse complement strand
AGTGCTTTCTTTCCCGTTTGTCTTGTGCTTAGATACGTGATAGCAGACTTTTTAAAAGGTATCCAGCCCAGTGTTTTGCGTTTTGCATCAGGACGGTTGGTACGCCAGTTAAGTTTGGCCTTTTTAAACTGTTTGCGAGCCTTGGCGTGAATCTCATTGATAGCTTGTAAGGTCTGACTGTGCAATCCTAAATACTCACCGCTACCTTTATAGTAAAATCACATAAAAAGTACTACACTATAAAGATAGCATACTCACAAGATTATAGACAATTAGCATTACAGAAACTTGAGGAGGGCTACTCCATTAGAGAGACAGCCGAATACTTCGAGATAAGTACACGTACACTCCAAAATTGGAAGAAGTCACTTGAAAGAAAAAGACGTGTTTTCAAGCCTTTGAAAATAGACACTGAGCTTCTTTTAAAAGACATTGAAGACTATCCAGATGCCTACCAATATGAGAGGGCCCAACGTCTTAAATGTAGTACATCGGGTATATGTACTGCTTTAAAACGCTTAGGCATCACTCAAAAAAAAAGACACTAAATCATCCGAAAGCCGATAAACAGAAGCGTATTGAATTTCTCGAACAACTCAAGCAGTTTGAAGCGACAGCGAGACCAATTATTTATATAGACGAAAGTGGTTTTAAGTCTCATGATTACAGACCTTATGGCTACGCTAAAAAAGGGGAAAAGTGTTTTGGTAAGTACAACTGGCAGTTAAAGAATAAAACAAATGCTATTGGCGCTATTCACGACAAAGAGCTATTCGCTGTTGGTTTATATGATTGTAGTATTAACAGTGATATTTTCCATAGTTGGGTTGAACAGTTATTACTCGTAGAGATACCCAGTAATAGCGTTATAGTGATGGATAATGCTACTTTTCATAAAAGACAAGAAACTAAAGAGCTTATTGAAGAGGCTGGGCATACAATATTGTGGCTGCCACCTTACAGTCCTGATTTGAATCCCATCGAAAAAGCATGGGCTTGGGTTAAACAAAAACGTAAAGAATGGCAACTTGATTGTGTCGATACTTTGTTTTTTTATCTCCTTTGGATTTGTGGTGGTTTTACTATGAACTGACTATAATTCATATTATCGATAGAGAAGCTGACTCAGCCTATCACATGCGTCAATGGGATGAGCATGATTACAAGTTTATTACTCGAGTCAAAGCAGGCTCCTACTTAAGTTATGAGGGTAAGTCCCAGCGCTGTAGCCAGATAGCTGGGCAACTTAATTTTAGCTATCAACGACAAGTCAATTACAAAGGTAAAGCTGCTAAACAATATATCGCCACAGCG
>NZ_FUGE01000018.1 GCF_900162825.1 Psychrobacter piechaudii | reverse complement strand
TCGTTACATGCTTGCTTTAGCCTTGCCCCTGAAATATTAGCTTCTTGAATCAATGTAATGTATTGCTTGCGCTGTGGCAGTGAGGTTAGTCGTCCTCGCTTTGTGTCTCCCAGAGCGCATCCAGCTTTTTTCTCAGTACCAGTAAAGCAGCTGTTTCGGCTAAAGCTTTCTCTTTGCGATTAAGTTCACGTTCTAGTTTTTTAATCTTTTTACGGTCAGCTTGTTGCTGTCGTCTGCTTGCTAAGCTCTGCTTTTGGCTTTGATTGAATCCTGATAAGGCTCCGGCTCGCCATGCTTTGATTTGTTCGACATATAGGCCTTTACTACGGCAGTATTCGCTAAGCTCGGTCTCTGATAAGCCACTGACCTCTATGATGGTGGCAAGTTTTGCTTCACTTGACCAGTTGTCGGGAGTGTTTTTATTGCCGGGCATGGGCTGTCCTTGTTCTCTAGCTTGATTACGCCAATTATATAGGGTTTGTACACCTATGCCTTCACTTCTTGCAACTTCTGATACACTTAAGTTATGTGGCGGCGATAGCTTGCTTAATATAGCTTGTTTTCTCTCTT
>NZ_FUGE01000034.1 GCF_900162825.1 Psychrobacter piechaudii | reverse complement strand
ACACAGTCAGACCTTACAGGCTATCAATGAAACACATGCTAAATCACGTAAACAATTTAAAAAAGCCAAACTTAACTGGCGTACCAATAGAGCTGATGCCAAGCGTAAATCACTTGGCTGGATACCTTTTAAAAAATCTGCCATCAAGTATTTGCAAACAAGGCAGACAGGTAAGAAGGCACTGAAATCAACTATTCAGCTATCACTATCCAAAGGTCAAAAGCTTATCATCGATGTATTCGATAGCTACAACCTAAGCCTATATCAAATCAACACGCTTGAGATAGTACAAGACAGTCGTAATCGTTGGTATGCGTGTATCACCGTGAAAGACCATCCTAACCAAGTAAGTGGTAAGGGCAGCGTTGGAATTGATTTGGGCTTAAAAGAGTCTGCTACAACCTCAATGGGTGATAAACTTACTATTAAGCAGACCCAAAAATGGGCTAAAAAGCTTGCTATCGCTCAACGTGCTAACAATAAAAAACGTGTCAAAGCAATCCACGCCAAAATTAAAAATACAAGATTAGACTTAATTCATAAATTCACCACCAAGCTTGTCAAAGATAATGCTTTAATTGTGGTGGGTGATGTTAAATCACGCTCATTTACAACTAGAAAAACCAATCTAGCTAAATCGACATACGATGCAGGATGGTTTGAGCTTAAACGACAACTGGAATATAAATGCAAGCATGCAGGTTGTCAGCTTGAGATCGTAAATGAGAGTTACACTACCCAGACCTGTTCGTGCTGCCTTAAAATAAGCGATAGTAGTCCAAAAGGTAGAGCAGGTTTGCGAATAAGAGGATGGACTTGTGCGGAGTGTGGCACATGGCATGATAGGGATATCAATGCTGCTAAGAACATCCTCGCGGTCGGGCTTGACCGTCTAGCTGTAGGAATCCCCTCGGTTTAGCGA
>NZ_FUGE01000004.1 GCF_900162825.1 Psychrobacter piechaudii | reverse complement strand
CAGCAAAGAAATACTCACGCAAACCATCAATCAAAACATCCAAACCAATAGCAAACAAACTTTGCTGGGGTCGACCATGTTTCTTAAGCTTTCGTCTTTTAGGGTGTTGCTGTACAGTTTTAATCCCAATGCGATATGACCAACAAAATGCTAGCGCACAAACCGCCACTAACTTACTCACCCGATCCAACTGTGTAAGATGCGTATCTTCAAGATTAAACCCTCGTCCTTTAAAACAAGAAAACAAGGTTTCAATCTCCCAGCGTCTGCTATAAAGAGCCATAGCATCCGTATGATCTAAATTGTTGGTCGCTATGATGACATAATCGTTGTCAGCATCACGCTTTGCAAATAGACGAACTTTAACGCCATATACGGGAACAGCTCTGGCTAACATAAACGTTTCATGAGGGAATAGATGACGTAACAATGTCTTTATTTGTACCAATTTGCCCTGATGATTGGCTACTAGGGTGTTGTGTTTGATGCGAATGCAAAACTTTATTTGCTCTTTATTTAACCATTGAAACCACTCTTTGCCAACAAACTCTCTATCGGCTAATACATACTGTATTTTGTCTGCGCCAAAGGTGTTGATGAACTTTTGTATAAGCTCACATCTCTCATTACTATTGCTGTTACCTTTTTTATCAAGTAGGGTCCAGTATAAGGGAATAGCAATTCCTTGATGAACAACGCTGAGCAAAAAGATGTTAATGTTCTTTTTACCCCATTTCCAGTTGGTCCTGTCTATACTGATGATGACTTCGTCTAAGTCAAAGAGTTGATAGATGAATTTGGCTAACTGGTCTTGGTCTATGTCAACTTGTGCAAAGAAGCGTTGTAGCCGTCTGTAATTACTGTTTGTCCTACCTTTGACAAATCCTCTTGCTATTTGTTTGAGGTTACTACTTTGTACTTGTATTATC
>NZ_FUGE01000272.1 GCF_900162825.1 Psychrobacter piechaudii | reverse complement strand
CCGACCGCAAGGATGTTCTTAGCAGCATTGATATCTCTATCATGCCATGTGCCACACTCAGCACACCTCCATCCTCTTATTCGCAAACCTGCTCTACCTTTTGGACTACTGTCACTTATTTTATGGCAGCACGAGCAAGTCTGGGTAGTGTAACTCTCATTTACGATCTCAAACTGACAACCTGCATGCTTGCATTTGTATTCCAGTTGTCGTTTAAGTTCAAACCATCCTGCATCA
>NZ_FUGE01000297.1 GCF_900162825.1 Psychrobacter piechaudii | reverse complement strand
CTTTAGTAATGGGAAACCTAAATCCTTACTAATAAAACTCTGACCTTCATAACCGTGAACCTGACCATTTAATGTGAAAATTAAGTTCTTATTACCTATATACTGGCGATCTTGCTCGTTATTAGTCTGTATTTTGAATACAGTAATATTTACTGGGATTTTAAAATAGCTATTATTGACATCAAGGTCGGTTTCTAATACTAGTGATATTGTGCGTTCCACATTATTATTAGTGTCATCATCAATTCTGTTTCGATTTCCTTTAATAACTTTATTATCAATCTTAAGGTCATATCTCGTATCGTAAACTAAGAACGGTAGAGGTAAATCGTAAAAATACTGATTGAAAGATCGGTATAAATCTGTTGATATGTTACCTTTATTTCCATGAGCAGGCTGAAAAGAATATAACTGAATAATAGTACCCGATTCAAAGTTCCTATTCTTTAGTCCTAAATCCAAACTTTCTGCCTTAAAGAAAGGTACCTTACCTTCAATAGTAAAATACTCATACCAAGTAGATCTATAATTTTCATCTTTTTCAGATTGTGTTAATGGATGCTTCCTAACTAATGTAAATCCAAACTTTGCAGAATCTTCATTAGCTCTTTTCGATCCAATTAATTGGTATTTCTTATCACCACAAAATACTACTGCTCCCGTTGATCCCATATTATACTTACCTTGGGCGAATGGAATCTTAATCTTATTACCTCTATGTAATGACAGTAATGTCTCCTCAAACTTCTCAGGCAACTGTCCCTCACCATTATCATATATTCTAATGTTAGGCTGTCCCATATCTCCTGTAGCAATGACTTGAATATCTTCTGCTATAGCCCTTCTCTCTTTATCTGTGAGATCATTCATATTACAGTCTTTAATACCATAGAACTTCTCAACAGCTTCATACATGGTTTTAGGGGCATCTTTAGATATAGGATCTACATCATACTCATAACACTTTTTCATTAAGCATGCGTCGATAGAGTTGGTAATTTTTTCAACTAGAGCAGGAATTGGATGATTCTGTTGATTTTCAAATGTTCCAAAATTATTTTTGTTACCACCGTATGG
>NZ_FUGE01000079.1 GCF_900162825.1 Psychrobacter piechaudii | reverse complement strand
CTAAATACAAATAATGCTAAGTTATACCTACACTCAAGTCGACTAAAAAGCCATGCTTAAAGCCTATAAATATCGCATTTACCCAAATCGTGAACAGCAGGTGCTTATCGAAAAGCACTTTGGCTGTAGCCGTTTTGTGTTCAACTGGGCGTTAGCATTGCAAAAACGTTACTATGCCATGTTTGGTAAGTCTTTATCGCGAACCAAAATCCAAAGCCAGTTAGTGAAAAAGAAAAAGAAAGCTCGGTTTGCATGGCTTAGTGAGGTCAACAGTCAGTCACTACTAAATGCCTTGCTCAATGTACATACCGCTTTTACTAATTTCTTCAAAGGTCAGGCTAAGTTTCCACGTTTTAAATCTAAAAAAATCCCACAGCGAAGTTACCAATGCCCCCAACACTGCACCGTAAACTTTGCACAAGGCATGATCAACCTACCTAAAATAAAGGGTATTAAGACCGTATTTAGCCGTGAATTTATTGGTAATATTAAAACCGTTACCATTAGTAAGACAGCAACAGGCAAATACTATGTAAGCGTACTGGTTGATAATGGTGAAACACTGCCGATACCTACCACAATAGAGCCCAGCTTGACGGTGGGTATTGATTTAGGCATCAGTCATCTACTTGTTCTGTCTGATAGCAGCAAGGTTGATAACCCAAAACATTTATCCAAAGCCAGTCAAAGACTTGCCGCACAGCAAAAAATCTTTGCTCGTAAACAAAAGACCAGTAAAAACTATCAAAAACAAAAGTTAGCGGTTGCTCGTATTCATGAAAAAGTACGCAACCAGCGCTTAGACTTACACCATAAAGTCACACATAAACTGATTTGCGAAAACCAAGCTACCAGTTATGCGATTGAAGATTTAGGTGTAAAAAACATGGTAAAGAACCGTAAACTTGCCAAAGCGATTAATGATGTCGGTTGGGGACAGTTTGTTACTCTACTTACTTACAAGGCGAGTTGGTATGGTAAGAATATCCTAAAGGTAAATCGGTTCTTTGCCAGTTCTAAAACTTGCTCGCATTGTCATCACAAATTAGAGAGTCTGCCGTTATCGGTGCGTCATTGGACGTGTCCTAGCTGTCAAACACAGCATGACCGTGATATCAATGCAAGCAATAATATACGCCAACATGCGTTAGCTGATGTAGCAGGACTTGCTACTGTGTAAAGAGTTCCCCCATGCCTATACCTATCAGCGTAGGTGGCATGGCGAAAGGTGGCAACTTAGGTTGCTATGGGTCGCAAAGATTCCCTCACCATAACCTCTAGGTTTGGTGGTGGGAGTAGGTCAAGCCGGTTATTATAGTTAATTTTCTTAAGCTTGCGTCACTATTTGACCTTATTTTTTAGCTTTCACGGCAGGCTGTCTAGGCCAGATCGCTAACGGTTCGCTAACTGATAATACCGCGATTAAATACCTCTCGAAGCTCAAAACTGGTATGCACCTGACTAACCCCTTCAATACGGTTTAACCGATGTAATAAAAACTCTTCATAGTGGGCCATATCTCGGACCACAACCTTTAGTAAATAATCCTCGCTACGACCGGTGACAATACTACAGCTCACCACCTCATCAAAACTTTGAATTTTATCTTCAAACTGAGCAAACCGCTCTGCTGTGTGTCGATCCATACTCACCGCGATATATATCGCTAAGCTATAACCTAGCTTCTGTGGGTTTACTTCGGTGTGGTATCCAGTGATGATGCCACTTTGCTCCAGACGTTTAATACGCCTAGCACAAGGGGTGGCAGATAAGTGAACCGCTTCGGCAATATCAGTAATGCTCATACGCGCATCTTGCTGTAGCAGTACTAGGATTTGACGGTCGACATTATCAATTTCAAAGGCATCTGGATGGTTTAGGTCAGCTGAACGGCTTATCATAGTCATTAATAGGGTTTCCTGCTTGTATGTTAGTGTTTTTAGCTAATAATTATGTTGTTTATAGATTTTAACACTAATTAACATCGAAATTCAGGGTCATTTTGCAGTATTATTTTCAATATACTTTGTTATGATATTCAGTATAGATTAATATATAAAGCAGCCAGCAACGACTCGCTATATAATACTTATTAATTTTGTTGTACCTAGCTGTTAATTGTTATTAAAAATATTAGACCAAAGAGGGCAACCCATGAGCCAAGTTACTAGCCATTCACCAGTTGTTGAACCAAAAGTTAAGCCAAAATTCGAAGCATTTGATTTTCGCAAATATCAACCGTTTGCGTTTGCACCCAATCTACCAGATCGTACTTGGCCGAACAAAACCATTGAAAAAGCCCCAACTTGGGCCAGTGTGGATCTGCGTGATGGTAACCAAGCTTTAATTGACCCAATGACCATTGAGCAAAAAATGCAGTTTTTCAAACTGTTGGTTGAAGTGGGTTTTAAAGAGATTGAAATTGGGTTCCCGTCAGCGGCGCAAGTGGAATTTGATTTTGCTCGTAAATTGATTGAAGAAAATCATATTCCTGATGATGTGACCATTCAAGTCTTAGTTCAAGCTCGTGAGCATTTGATTGAGCGTACTTTTGAGGCATTACAAGGGGTGCGTCGTGCGGTAGTACACGTTTACAACTCAACCAGTAAAGTGCAGCGTGACAAAGTCTATGCCAAAGACTTAGAAGAGATTAAAGAGATTGCGATCAAAGGCGCGAAGATGCTACAAGATCATGCAGCCAAGCACCCAGATACTGAGTGGGTATTCCAGTACTCACCAGAGAGCTTCAGCCAGACTGAGCCTGATTATGCAGTTCAAGTTGTGAACGCGGTGAACGAGGTATGGAAGCCTGAAGAGGGTCAACAAGTTATCATTAACTTGCCTGCCACAGTTGAGTCGTCTATGCCAAACGTCTATGCCGACCAAGTCGAATACTTCTGTCGTCATGTAAAAAACCGCGAACATATCATTGTCAGCTTGCACACTCATAATGACCGAGGTAGTGCCGTAGCAGCTGCTGAGCTTGGTGTGTTGGCAGGAGCAGATCGTATTGAAGGTACCTTGTTAGGTAATGGTGAGCGTACCGGTAATATGGACATCATGATTATGGCCATGAACCTTTATAGCCAAGGCGTTGATCCTGAGTTAGATTTAAGTGACATGAGCCGTATTGTGCAGATAGTCAGTGAGTGTAACAACCTACCTGTACACCCTCGTCATCCTTATGTCGGTGAATTGGTATTCACAGCCTTTAGTGGTTCGCACCAAGATGCCATTAAGAAGTCGCTTGACTACAATGAGAAAAACAGTGAAGCAACGCAAAACATCTGGGATGTGGCCTACTTACCAATTGACCCAGCGCACATTGGTAGAAGCTATCAAGATGTGGTACGCATTAACAGTCAGTCAGGTAAAGGTGGCGTGGCTTATATCTTACAGCGTAACTACGGCTTTAACCTACCACGCTGGATGCAGATTGACTTTAGCCGTGTGGTACAACAAAAAGCAGAAGATGTGGCTCGCGAGCTGAAAAACGAAGAAATTTTAGAAGCGTTTGAAAGCACTTACCTTCAAAACTCAGGTTATGAGCTATTAGACCATAACATTAATAATAAAGGTGGTGAGGTTGAGTTTAATGGTCAAATGACCTTAAATGGTGAGACAATCGATATCTCTGGTCATGGTAACGGTCCGCTATCTTCCTTCATCGATGGGGTGGCCCGTCATACTGGCAAGCAGCTTCACATTATTAACTACTCAGAGCACGCAATTAGTCCTGAGTTCACTTATGGTGAAGAAGACGAAGCTCAAAGTGACAAAACCAACGCCAAAGCTGCTGCATATATTCAGCTAAACGTAGATGGTGAGATTTACTCTGGCATTGGCACTCATACCAGTACCGTGTCAGCCATGCTAAAAGGGGCACTATCAGCACTGTCTCAAGCGTTTTAAGCTAAAGGCTAAGTCTGATATTAGTAAAAAGTGTTTATAAAAAAAAGACCTGTCAAGTTTGACAGGTCTTTTTTATGGATATCTCTTTATTTCGACCAGATGTTCTTATGCTTTTGTAGCAGTTCTTCATCCGATTCAATACGCTCAGGGTCTTCGATAATACAATCGATGGGACAAACTTTGACGCAGGTTGGCTCTTCATAAAACCCCACGCACTCTGTGCAAAGCTCGGGGTCTATAACATAAGTTTTTTGTCCTTTTTGATCATAGCTAATGGCTTCATTCGGGCACTCAGGTTCACAGATGTCACAGTTGATACACTCAGAGGTAATCTTTAGTGCCATTATTATCTCCTAAAAAGTTACGGTTCAATATTCGCCTAAAATCCAGCCACTGATATAGGCAAAGTACTCACGAAACCATGAATTATATCGGGTTGCTAAAGGGGTAGGGCTCGCCAAAGTCACTAGGTTGGTGTAACCCTGATGCTCGGCAATCGCTTTTGATCGAGGGATATGAAAGTCACTGGTTACGATGGCAATTGGGTCGTCTAAGGACACCTGTTTATCAGCTAAAATCTTTTGACTAAATAAAAAGTTCTCTTCGGTACTGGTGCTCTTTTTTTCTTGATAAATATCATCCAATGGGATGCCGTATAACGCATGTAGATATTGCGCCATGGCCTCGCCTTCGCTTCGGGTTTCACCGACACCAACACCGCCACTGGTGATGACCACAGCTTCGGGCTGCTGCTCGATTAAGGGTACGGCTGCGTCTAAGCGGCTGGCTAATGTGGGGGTTGGTATGCCATTTTGGATACCCCCTCCTAAAATAATAATGGCCTCTACCTTCTCATAATTCTCATCAACTTCGCTAATTTGGTTATGTAAGTTATAGGCAAATAAGATAAAGCTTAATAGCCACACACCAAATGCACCCCAAAGTATCTTCCACAGTTTGCGTAAGCTGCGGTGGTTACTAAGAATGCTTTGGATTTTAGACCAACAAAATGCGTGGATAAGAAAAATAAGGCCTATCAAAAACGGCACGACGGTACCGAAGTTAATCTTATCGGCAGCAATTAGGAAAGTACAGTCAATGACTAGCACCCAGCCAGCAACCATGAGTAACACTCTTAGAACTTTGGACATATTTTTGGTTTATGGTGAGAATTAGCAACATATTATAACGTTTATTGCTAATTATTTGGTGATCATTGACCTTATACAAAAAAGCTTAGCCATCAAAGTGACTAAGCTAAAGTGACTAAGCTAAAGTGACTAAGCTTTTTTAAGTAAGCTCTTCTGCTTATTATCCCAGCTAAACTAAGCTAATAAGATTAGCTAAAGATAGGCTGTTTGACATTCTTCATAATCAAAGCAAACTGTAGCATCTCATGATCAATGTCTTTAAAAGGGTTAACAATTTGTGCGGTCCAACCCGAACCTAGAGCGGCTTCGATAGGATTGCCTTTTTTGTCCCACATTTGCTCAAGGGTATAGGTAAGGTTACCTTTTGGTGTCATCACCTCGATGGTATCGCCCACCTCAAGCTTGTTTTTAATCTCTAAAGTTAGCTTCTCGGTGTTAATATCGGTTACTTCAGCGACAAACTGCTGTTGGTCTGTTTTTGACGCACCATATTCGTAGTTTTGATAATCGCTGTGTACGTGGCGGCGTAAGAAGCCTTCGGTATAACCGCGGTTGGCTAAGCCATCTAAGGCGCCAATTAACGTCTCATCAAAGGGCTTTCCTGCTACCGCATCATCAATGGCTTGACGGTATACCTGAGCGGTACGAGCCACATAGTAATGTGATTTGGTACGGCCTTCAATTTTTAAAGAATGGACACCCATTTGAGTTAATTCAGGCACCAGTTCAACCGCACGTAGGTCCTTAGAGTTCATGATATAGGTACCATGCTCATCTTCATACATGGCCATTAATTCGCCAGGACGGTTTTGTTCTTCAAGTAACACCACCTCATCGCTTGGTGCTTGAACATAATCATCGCCCATGACCACATCACCGTTTAAGTTAACGGTTTCAATTTGCTTAGCGTCTGGCTGAGTTTGCTGCGTAGGGTCAAAGGTTTGTACCGGTACAATGTCACCGGTTTCATTTTCTTCAGCTTTATAGGTGTTGTAGCTCCAGCGGCAAGCATTGGTGCAAGTGCCTTGGTTGGCATCGCGCTTATTGATGTAGCCGGATAATAGGCAGCGGCCAGAGTAGGCCATGCAGAGCGCGCCGTGAACGAAGACTTCAATCTCCATACCGGGGACTTCATCGATAATTTGTTTGATCTCTTTTAACGACAGCTCACGTGACACGATCACACGGCTCACACCCATTTGCTTCCAGAATTTAACCGTGGCCCAGTTAACTGCGTTGGCTTGGACTGATAGGTGAATTTCCATCTCTGGGAAATGTTCACGCACCATCATAATCATACCAGCATCTGACATGATCAGCGCATCTGGCTTCATCTCGATTACCGGGCGAATGTCTTCGATAAAGGTTTTTAGCTTAGCGTTATGAGCCTGAATATTTACCACCACATAAAACTTCTTACCCAGGCTGTGTGCATAGTCAATACCACGACGAAGGTTTTCCTCATCAAAGTCATTATTACGTACCCGCAGACTGTAGCGCGCTTGACCAGCGTAGACAGCATCTGCTCCATAAGCAAAGGCGTACTGCATGTTTTTAAAGGTGCCGGCGGGGCAAAGTAGCTCTGGGCTGCGCGGTGTTTGAGGGTTTTGATTTGATCGAGTCATGACATTACCTATATTTTGACCAACCATAATTAGTGGCTGGCTCTGGCTTTGTATGTGTGTTAATAGGGATTGGAAGCAGGTTATATGCTAGGGAGAAAGGCATATTATAAGCCAAATAGGCTTGTCATTAAATATGTTAGGGGCTGAAGTTCAGGTTTGGGGGAGTCTTTAAGTCCGCAGTAAGTTAGAAAAAACCAATCAAAACATTAATCAAAGCACCCCCTAAGATGAGCCAAACAAACATGACAGCCGCTAGGATAAGTGGCTTAATACCGGCTTGCCTAACGGCACTAAAGTGAGTGGTAAGACCCAAAGCAAACATCGCCATCGTCAGCAATAGATTGTCCAACTCAATCATGCGCTCGGTAAAGCTTTGGATAGTTGGGGTTGGTGAGGCCAAAAGTAGGGAGTTCACAGCAACCATAGCGATAAACACAAAGGCAAACCAAGGCACATGAATTTGTTTTAGTCGCTGGAGCAAAAGTTGTAGCTTATTAGGCTGACTCTGATCACGGGCTATAGCGTTTAATGTGTTCTGCGTATTTTTAGTATTTTTGGCGTCAGTAGAGGTGATAAAAATAGATAACAGTAATAAGAAGGGTGCGAGCATCATCACCCGAATCATTTTGGTCACCACTGCCGTATTACCGACCTCAGGGCTGATAGCATTACCGGCGACCACCACCTGCGCCACTTCGTGAATGGTAGAGCCGATATAGACCCCATAGTGCTGGGCATCAATAATGCCTGCAAGCCAGCCCATCTGATACAACATGGGGTATAGCAGCATAGATAAAGTGCCGAATACTACCACGGTAGCCACAGCGATGGTCACTTTGTGGGATTCCGCTTTAACCACAGGCTCGGTAGCAATTACTGCAGCCGCACCACATATACTGGCGCCTGAGCCGATAAGTAGGGTTGTGGTTCGGTCCATTTTAAGCCATTTTGTCCCCAGTAAGTAGGTAATAACGAAGGTAGAGCTGAGTACTAAAGCATCAATAGCCACAGCAGACAACCCCACACTGGCTACTTGAGAAATGGTAATCTTAAAGCCGTATAACACAATGGCCAAACGCAGTATTTGAGCTTTTGAAAAAGTGACACCAGCGGCTAACGGCTGGGCAAGTTTTGGATAAAGCGTGTTGCCCAGTACCATGCCTATCAAGATAGCTAAGGTTAATGAAGACAAACCCAGTAGCTTACCATCAGCCCAGTCTTGAATACGATCATTGAGCCAAATACTGGTCAAGCTGCCCATCAATACTATTAGCAGTCCCAATAAATGCTCCCGCTTTGGCAGATAGCCGCCTACCATCTTGTTTAATAAGGCAGGCGTAGTCAGTCGGTTTGAGGCTCTACTATCTAGACTGCGCTGAGTAGAATGGGTTTCAAATGGGGCATGATGGGCTCTCATGGGATCACTCGCTTGCTTATTAAAAGGCTCACTTAAGCTTATGACTATCAAAGCTAAGCTATTTAAGAATTACTATATTCCATTCTTCTATATTAATAAAACAGATTGATTAGATAGTTTTTATCGATAAAATAGGTTAGCGTACATTTATTAACCATTTATAGCATTCCTATCACTCCTGTAAGGCCTTAAACATGCCAGCCTCAACCTCCAAGCAGCCTAAGGATGCCCATTCTTTAAACATTGGGCAGGCTTTATTACCAAAAATCACATTAAAGCAGCTGTCGGTATTTATCAGTATCTACCAGACCGGCAGTACCAGTGCCGCCACTGAGCAGCTGCATTTATCGCAGTCAGCGGTGAGTAGCGCATTAACTGAACTAGAAGATCGGCTAAAGATACCTCTATTTGAGCGGATAGGGCGGCGTTTGCATCGTAATGACAATGCTCAAGCCATTTATATTCAGGCTCAAGCCATAGTGAGCCAATGCTTAACTTTGGAGCAGTATCATCAGTATCAAGCTGGCCGTATCCATATCGGCGCCAGCACCACAATTGGTAACTATGTGCTGCCGTCTTTGATTCAGCAAATTTATGGCGACAGCCCTGAAGCGAAAATAGAGTTTTTTATTGGCAATACGCGAGATGTAGTGGCTGAAGTTGAGCAGTTAAAAGTAGATATCGCTTTGGTAGAGGGTATGCCAAGACCGACTGACAGCAAGTTGATTGAACAAAAAGCTTGGCGCCATGATAAGTTAATTGTTTTTGCCAAAAAGGACAGTAAGTGGCTAGCAGGTATTGAAGCTAAGCAGAAAGCGAATAATGATAAAAATGAAGTGCCCAGTTATCAGCTGACTACCAAACAACTGGCTAAAATTCCGCTATTGGTACGAGAGCCTGGGTCGGGGACAAGACAAGTCATTGACGAGCAGTTACTACAATATATGCCGCAAGCCGAAGTGGTAATGGCCATTCAGCAATCAGAAGCTATTAAAAATATGGTCAAAGCTGATATCGGCTTTGGCTGTCTGTCACAGCATGTGATTGAAACAGATTTAGAGCAGGGCAGTCTAATTGCGATAGATATTAAAGAGATTGATTTGCAAAGGGTGTGGTGGATGATTTGGCACAAACAGCGTCATAAAAGTGAGATATGGCAGCAGTTCGTTTCAAGCCTGGTATCTGATACACGATAATGGTCCTTATTAATAGTGCTTGTTAAATAACAAAGGGTCACCTACTGATAGTAAGTGACCCTTTAGCTTTAAGTTAAACACCAAAGTCTTATGCTAATAACTTAGCTTTCAGTGGCTGACTCTTTTAAAGCATCAAAGTGAATAACTGAACGGATACTTTCACCTGAATGCATCAAGTCAAACGCTTCGTTAATGCTTTCTAGAGGCATGGTGTGGGTGATGAAGTCTTGTAATGGGATTTCACCAGCTAGGTAACGCTCAACGTAGCCAGGCAATTCAGTACGACCTTTCACGCCGCCAAATGCAGAGCCTTTCCAGACACGACCTGTCACTAACTGGAATGGACGGGTAGAGATTTCTTGGCCAGCACCGGCAACACCGATGATAACTGATTCGCCCCAACCTTTGTGGCAGCACTCAAGGGCTGAACGCATCACATCAACGTTACCGATACATTCAAATGAGTAATCAACACCGCCATCAGTTAGCTCAACAATGATGTCTTGGATAGGGTGGTCATAATCTTTTGGGTTAATAAGGTCGGTTGCGCCAAGCTTTTTGGCCAATTCGAACTTACTTTCGTTGATATCAATACCAATGATACGGCTAGCACCCGCCATAACAGAGCCGATAATCGCTGCAAGACCAATACCACCTAAGCCGAAGATGGCTACGGTTGAGCCTTTTTCAACTTTAGCAGTGTTCATTACCGCGCCCATACCCGTGGTTACGCCGCAGCCCAGTAGGCACACTTCTTCTAGAGGCGCTTCTTTGTTTACTTTCGCCAATGAGATTTCTGGAAGTACTGTGTACTCTGAGAACGTTGAGCAGCCCATGTAATGATAGATTGGCTCACCATCTTTATAAAAACGAGTGGTGCCGTCTGGCATTAGACCTTTACCTTGAGTTTCGCGTACCGCTGAGCACAGGTTGGTTTTGCCAGACGTACAGAATTTACAAACGCCACATTCTGCCGTGTATAAAGGAATAACATGGTCGCCGACTTGAACGCTGGTCACGCCTTCGCCAACTTGCTCAACGATACCGCCGCCTTCATGGCCCATAATGGCTGGGAAAACACCTTCAGGATCTTCGCCAGATAGGGTGAACGCATCGGTGTGACAGACGCCACTGGCCAATACTTTAACCAATACTTCGCCTTTACGCGGAAGCATCACATCAACTTCTTCGATTTTTAATGGTTGGTTTGGGCCCCAAGCTACGGCCGCTTTTGATTTAATAAATTTATCCGTCATTGATTTTCTCACTTTTTTGGTTGTTGGTTTTGTGATGGATACCTCTAATATACAGACTTCAGCGTGTTGATGACACCTTGGCAATTAGGAGTATTGTTAACGAGATGGATTATAGATTATATCTGCATGGTTGATAATAGTGTATATTTACAAATAACTTTTACACAGTGGTAATAATCATGAAATGGGAAGGTATTAGTGAATTTGTTTATGTCGCGGAGTATGAAAGCTTTACGCAAGCGGCAAAAGAGCTGGGTATTTCGATTGCTCAAGTGAGCCGGCAGGTCAGTGCATTAGAGAAGCGGCTTAATATTAAGCTGTTTTATCGTACCACCCGTAAGATATCGCTTACTGAAGAAGGGCAAGTATTTTATCAGCATTGCCGAGCGGTGTTAGATGGATTAGATGCAGCAGAGCAGGCAGTTAGTACCCTTCAATCAAAGCCTCAAGGGCGTATTAAATTAACTGCGCCGGTTACCTTTGGAGAACAGCAACTATTACCGTTAATCAATGATTTCATGCTGCAGTATCCTGATATTGAAGTGACGGCTTTTTTGAGTAATCAAAAGATTGACTTGGTGAAAGGCGGTTATGATTTGGCGGTACGTATTGGTAGGCTAAGAGACTCGACCATGATGGTAAAAAAACTCGGCTATCGTACCAGTTATGTCTGTGCATCACCGGATTATATTGATGAGTTTGGTGTACCGCAGACATTGGCCGACTTAAGTCAGCATAACTGCCTGCTGGGCAGTGTGGATTATTGGCATTTTAAAGAGGGCAGTGCCGATCGCAATATTCGTGTCAGCGGGCGAGTACAATATAACAGTGGTTACGGCTTGGTAGATGCGGCTCTTAAAGGGCTGGGTATCGTGCAACTGCCGGATTATTATGTCCAGAAATATTTAGAATCTGGTGAGTTGGTCAGTTTTTTGGACGATTATAGGGAGCCTGAAGAGGGCATTTGGGCAGTCTATCCACAAAACAGACATCCACTGCCAAAAGTTAAAGTATTGCTACAACACTTACAGCAGAACCTACCTCTTTAGGAGAGTTTGGTTGATGATGTATAAGACTTTTATCACCAGTCGCCGTAAAACCACCCACTTCAGGGGGTGGATATAAGGCGACACACACTGTCGTAAGAAGTCGTTAAAGGGTTGTAAGCTAAAATTAATCTTGCCATACTGAATATATGAAAACACTCAAGCTACGCATTAAAGACAACCACATAAAAGAGCTGAATCGTCTAAGCGGTTCGGTAAACTTCGTGTGGAACTATGTCAATGCGTTAAGTTTTGAGCATCTAAAACGTACTGGTAAGTTT
>NZ_FUGE01000275.1 GCF_900162825.1 Psychrobacter piechaudii | reverse complement strand
AAGCCAATCAAGGCAAGCTTGTCGGCACAGAGCAATATGATCCTGATCTTATGAGTGCTCTTCAAGAAATAAAGCAGCTCAAGCGGCAGCTCAAAGTGGTTGAAGAGGAACGCGAAATACTAAAAAAGGCGACGGCGTACTTCGCGAGAAACAGTTAGTCAGGTACGCCTTTATCAAAGACAACCAGTTCCTCTTTCGCATCACCACTATGTGCCGTGTGTTAAGG
>NZ_FUGE01000276.1 GCF_900162825.1 Psychrobacter piechaudii | reverse complement strand
TTATTCAATAATGGCGAAAATATTGATAGTAGTTTAAAGGGTAAACGAGGGAACGAAATAAAATCAGAACGTACTATTAAGCAAAGAATAATGAAAGAAATAAATAGAAATTTGAGACCGCTTATAATGACGAAAACTAAATTTATGTAATATTTGGTTTAGAACTTATAAAAAAAGAGTGTAAATATGACAAATAACATAATTAAAGTATTCGTAGGCTGTGATCCTAATAATTGTGACCTTGAACAAATGATGGTCCTGGATTACAGCATAAAAAAACATACCACTGTACCCGTAGAAATAATTTGGATGCAGCTATCTCGTAATCCGGAAAGCTTTTGGTATTCGAACCCAGAAAAAGGTGAAGGTTGGGACACTCAGAAGTGGGCGACTCCTTTTTCCGGATTTCGTTGGGCTATTCCAGAATATTGCAATTTTGAAGGTCGTGCTATTTACATGGATGCTGACATGGTTGTGCTGAGTGACTTAAGTAAGCTGTGGAGTCATCCTATCGAAGGCGAAGCGATTGTCGCTGCCAAAACAAAGGATGCCATTGCACGACTTTGTACTTGTGTATGGGATTGCCAAAAAGCTCATAAGATCTTAACGCCTGTGAGCCAGTTAAAAGCTGATCCAGAGGGACATGGTAAGTTAATGAAGCAGTTCAAAGAGCATCCAGAGCTGATTACTCCTTATATTGATAGCTACAACTGTATTGATGGCGAGGACTTAGATATTGAAGATATTAAGATTCTTCATTACTCTGATATGGGTACACAGTTTAGCCATAAGTACTCATTACCAAGGCTAGAGAAAGAAGGTAATAAGCATTGGTTTGATGGTGGAATTATGCCGCATCCCAGACAGGAGCTTAGCAAATTATTTGATGAATATTATAAAGAAGCTGTTGATGCAGGTTACAATTTAGAAGACTATCGTGTAGAGCCCTTTGGTGTAATCCCCAAGAAGTCACATAAGCGTTATAAGGGTAATAAAGTAACCCGCCCAATAAAAGGTAGTATTTTGTCTAAAATTTTTAACAGATAGTCGATACATTTATGATGCGAAAAAAAGTAGTGCTTGTAATCAATTGTTTGCAAGGTGGCGGAGCAGAAAGGGCAGTGCTTACACTTGGAGAGGGTTTTCACAACCTTGGTTACGAAGTACATATCATACGTTTTAAATCAACCGTAGAGTATAAGTTAAGTGACACTTTGCATCACCATCAGGTAGACTTTAAGCCTTATAGATTAATACCCAATCATCGGTTAAGGCATAAATTATTTGCAAAAAAAATTGATTATTACATCAATAAAAATATTGGAAAAC
>NZ_FUGE01000178.1 GCF_900162825.1 Psychrobacter piechaudii | reverse complement strand
AAATCAGAGATAAAGCGATAGAACATGGCATGAAAGCGGTTATTCCTAGAAGAAAAAATACGAAACAACCTAACCCAGAGTTTGACAGTTACCTTTATAAATTACGCCATCTAGTTGAAAATATGTTCGCTCGATTAAAGCATTTTCGCAGTATAGCAACACGCTATGAAAAGCTAGCACGCAATTTTAAATCTATGCTTTACCTAGCCTGTACTATTATTCACTGTAAGTTAAATTGAGGACACGCCCTAGATAAGGCTGAGTAAAGTAGGCGGTCTTACCTTGGGGTGAGCCATCAGCGATAATCTTAGTGCCTTGGACTTTAAAACCGTTTTTATAGTCTTTAAATTTAAGCTCTGAGTCTTTTAGGTTGCTCTCTAGCTCACTAAAACCTGCCAGCGATACCAAGTCAATTTTCAATCTACCTTGGTCGGCTTGAGACTGGAAGAAGCGAATCGCCTCTCTATCCGTCATCCCATCTTGCGCGGTCGTAATGCCCTTCTCAGCATAAAAATCTTGAGTTTGGTCAAAGAACTCAGCCTGTTTACTGTTGAGCACTTGCAGCATATGACCAACGAAAGAATACATCGCCGTCTCTTGCACTAGCCCACTGGGTTCACTTGAATTTGGCAATCGACCAATCATGCCCCCTTCTGGATTTTTGGTCTCTGCAGAAACCTGCATTTTTTCAAGCGCAAGGGAATTAGCAACCCCCATATGACCACTGGCATGCTGAATATATACTGGATTGTTGGGAAGGGCCTTATCAAGCTCCATCTTGGTAGGGTGACGCTTATCAGTTAATTGGCTTTCATCATAGCCCCAACCATATACCCACTCTCCGTCAGCAATATTATTATCCTTTTTATAAGCCACTAAGGCCGCTAACATTTGTTCTATACTAGAAATATTGCCCACAGGAGGAGAGTTTAAATCCACTTGCCCCATGGTATTAGACACCATACCAAAATGGCTGTGTGGGTCTATAAATCCTGGCAGTAAGGTTTTGCCTTTTAGATCCACCTGCTCAATGTCAGTAAACTGATCTTTGGCTTTTTCCAAGTTACCCACATAAACAATTTTACCCCCTTGCTCAACCACCGCCTCAACCGTACTGGGCTGGTGGGTATTCATGGGAATAATATCACCGTTATAATACAAGTGAGCCCTGGTAACTTTAGTCGCCTTAGGCTCAACACTAACCGTATTTTCAACATTAGAGTTGCAACCTGCAAGTAGACCTAAACTCACAATAGTGGGGATAATTTTTTTTAACATAACTTTTTTATGGAAACCTTTTAGTTCAAACCGGTTTTATAAATCAATGGTTTATTGAGCACTAACTGCGCTTAGCCTGCTCTCATTAATCTGGCTCTTTATAAATCATCAGCGGACTATTCTAAGGTTTGAACACCGCCACCATTGACAAATAAAGTCTGGCCACTGACCCATTCAGAAATTGGCGCGGCAAAGTATAACATGGCTCCTGCAATATCATCAGCACTGCCCAAACGCTTAATGGGGGTATGCTGCAACATGGTCTCTTCAATCTCTGGCGTTAAGACGCTCTCCAACGCTGCTGTCTTAGTAGCCCCTGGGCCTACAGCGTTAATACGAACCTCAGGACCAAAGTCCTGCGCTAAATTAGCAACCATATGATTTACGGCCGCTTTTGAGCCTCCATAGCCGCTCATATTTGGGCTCTTATTAATACTCGACATGGAGGTGGTAAATACAATTGAGCCGTAGCCAGCTTTTTTCATATGAGGCACCACCAATTGACACAAGCGCCAACCACTAAAGACATTTAGCTCAAAATCACGCTTAATGTCATCAACGTCTATCTTAAATGGGTTCTCACGACCACCGCCTCCACCGCCAGCATTGTTAATTAAAATGTGAATGGCTTCAAACTGCTTGACCGTTTCTTCCGTTAACCTCACCAAGTGCTCATCTTTTAACACATTACATTCAATAGCCAGTGCCTTTACCCCTAGTGCTTCAATCTCTTTGGCAGTAGCTTGGGCGTCTTCTAATTTTAAGTCAGCAATAACAATATTGGCCCCATGCTTGGCTAGCATAATCGCAGTGGCCTTACCGATACCATTTGCCCCACCGGTAACAATGGCTGTCTTATCCGTTAAATTAAATAATTCACTCGCATGCATGGAGGGCTCCTAAGTCTTTTTGGATTGTTCTGGGGTTTCAAATCCTATCATTATGGCAAGATTATGCAGGCCACAAACATAGCAAATTTAGCCCTAGTCAAAGGTGATTATTTGTTTCTTTCCAGTAAGGAGCAAAGATTTTATTCTAGTGACTGTATGATTTATAATAACCCCTATTATTAAATATAATATAAAAATATATTTTATATAAAGTTAACAGCATACACTTCCGTTATTTATATCATCACTTACTATCAAAGCAACTAAGGAGATAGTTATCATTACCGAAGACAGCCTCATCGAATATATTGAGGCTTTTTTACTTACCCTCTCCCTCATCCCTTGTGTTCTGTACGCCATAAAAAGCCGCTTCAATATAGCCCGATCGTTTTGGATAGGCTCCATCTTGGTCTTCTTCTCTGCTCTTCGCCGAGAACTGAGTTTTTTATCAGACCTATTAGTGCCTGAAGACTTTTTATGGCTTGGTAAAAACTATGAATGGTGGGAGGACACAGTATTATTGATCATTACTTTAGCGGCTCTTGGTTTATTAATTTATGCGCGGCGCTATGTCTGGGCAGTGCTAAAAGAGGTTCCTAAAAAGCTATATATAATCGTAACCCTTTTAGTGATAGTGCAATATCTGGCTGAAAACGAAATAGGATTTAATACCTTCAGTGGCACCATAGTGGAAGAGCTTTGTGAGGCCGTCATTTATATTATCGCCTTTACTTATTTATGGCGCTTTAAACTTGACGATTTTAATACGAGGTTTATCAATACTAGATTTAACAATAATTGGCTTGTCATTGACCTCCTCCCCTCGCTAAACCGAGGGGATTCCTACAGCTAGACGGTCAAGCCCGACCGCAAGGATGTTCTTAGCAGCATTGATATCTCTATCATGCCATGTGCCACACTCAGCACAAGTCCATCCTCTTATTC
>NZ_FUGE01000081.1 GCF_900162825.1 Psychrobacter piechaudii | reverse complement strand
TTCTTTTTCCAACGCTGAATTGTCGTTGTACTGATTTGATATTCTTCGGCAAGCTCTCGATAACTGTAACCTTCGTCAAGCTTGTCTAATATCATTTGTCTGTAGTCTTTTGAATATGCCATCTTATCAGTGTATCTTATTTATGGGGCTATGACTATACTTAGTCCAGTAAAGTGTATAACCTCTTTCAGTGGTAACATCCGTGGCATTCGTATCGCACTCAAATTCTCAGTTTCAGTTTGATTGTTAACATTCAAATTTTCCATGATTTGCTCCTTATAAGTGTATGAGAGCGTTTCCCCTCATATCCTTACCGAGTCCTATAATTTTTTACTGCATCCCATGCTGTCCGACAGCTAGCTTTTGACACAGCTAATAAAAAAAAGGAGCTGCATGTAACAGCTCCTTTTTATGCCGTGTGCGTGTGTTAGCTTTACTAGCTCACCGCCGTCACGCTTTGCCGTAGCCCCTGCTCAATGCTAGTCACGTCATTATTGGCTAAGCCATGATTTAAGGGCTCATGCTCACCTTGATGTTGACCAGAATAGCCTGTCTCGACTGGATAAAACTCTTCCACGACTGCAAATGCCTCATCACTATCAATCTCAAAGGCTGAGCTGACATAGCCAAGCTTCGCTGCTGCTTCTAACGCAGCTTGATCAAAGCCGTGTTCTCTAAGCTCCGTATCAATAGCTTGCGCGTTAGATACCGCATCTTTCAGCGTCACCCCATCACGCAAGGTCAAATCGACAAAGTAAATTGGCGTGCGATAGCTTTGCGTTGTGCTTTTACCTCTTAGGGTTAATTGTAGTGGTAAACACGACAGCTTATTGCCGGATACTGCAGCAAAGTAGCTGAGTCTTGCTGCCAGTGTGCGAATACTATTAAAGCCAGTCGTGCGAAAGATAAACGTGCCCAGCTCATCGTCCTCAGACAGATTGACGTAGAGCCTACCGTAAGGTTTACAAGCACCGCCTTGCGCTAATGGACAGCGCTCAGGTGATGGACACGGCAGTTGCTCAACGCCATTATTGGTTCGGCGCTGACACTGCTCACCGTCACCCACACATAGCGGTCTGCCCGTTTGCCGATCAAACAGTGTGTACTCAGCTCGCAGATTTAGTGTCGGATCATTAAACAGCATACGCACGGGTATTTGTCTGAGCTTACCGTCATTATTTGCGCGTAGTTTTTCGTCTAGTGGATGATTGATCCATCCGTCTTTATTTTGGACTTGGCTGGTGATGGTAAATTGATCGTCTTTGGCAGGCAGACGCTTGCCATCTTTTACAATGACACGTCCAATGCTGATACGACCTAATACTGGTGGGGTTATGGTGAGACCTTTAATCATGGTGATATTCCTTATATGTTTTAGTTAGCCATAAAAAAGCCCACCTTTGATAGGTGGGCGGTTATGCGCTAGATTTGGTTTGTGTGTGTTGATTAGAATAGATAGCAGGTTAATCGTTTAAGACAACAAAACGACGACTACCCTGACGGATTTTACTGAACTGAGTGAGTAGCTCAGGATGGGCTTTGATCACCGCCTTGGTATCTAAGCTTACGCTGTCCTTGGGAGACTTTCCTAAACTTTGTGTAACTGCTTATAATTCATAGTAAAGGAGAATAAGCAATGACAAAACAAATAGAACTAAAAAAACTAGCCGAACAAATGGCCAAACACGTTGGCAGCTTTGAAGATATTAAAGCATTTCAAAAACAGCTCATGCAGTCATTTATTGACACTGCCTTAGAAGCCGAGATGGAAGAACATCTTGGCTACCCCAAGCATGAGAAGGCGGATAAGCCAAACAAGCGTAACGGTCACACCAAAAAGACAGTCCGCAGCGACACAGGGGATCTTGAGATATCCACCCCCAGAGACCGTGAAGGAAGCTTTGATCCTGTATTGGTTGGCAAACACCAAACCCGTATCACTGGGCTCGATGATAAAATCATATTTCACTACAGGCTTAGCCTTACGTCTTGCGCTTCGGGCAAGTGTCTCCCAGACACTTGCTGATCCTCGCTCATACGCCAAAGGTCAGACAACCACTGAGATTGTTGAGAGTATCAAAGATATCTATGACGTTAATATCTCAACGAGCCTCGTTTCCAGAGTTACTGACAACATCATAGATGACATCACAGCATGGCAGAACCGGCCACTAAGTAGCTTATATCCTATCGTTTATTTAGACTGTATTGTCGTTAAAATACGTCAAGACAAGCAAATCATTAATAAAGCCATCTATCTGGCTTTAGGCGTCAACCTTGAAGGCAAAAAAGAGCTGCTGGGTATGTGGGTATCAGAGAATGAAGGCGCTAAGTTCTGGCTAGGCGTTCTCACTGAACTACAAAACCGTGGGGTACAAGATATTCTTATTGCCTGTGTCGATGGCTTAAAAGGCTTTAGTGAGGCAATTAATACAGTATATCCAAACACACAGGTTCAGCTATGTATTGTGCATATGGTACGTTACTCTATGAAGTTTGTACCATGGAAAGATAGGAGAAAAGTAGCTGCTGGTTTAAAGGCGGTTTATGGCACTGATACGCTTGAGCTGGCAGAGGCTAACCTTGAGCAGTTTAATGAGGTCTGGGGCGATAAATACCCGCATGTAGTTACCTCTTGGCGCAATAATTGGGAGGGCTTAACGGTGTTCTTTGATTACCCGAAAGACATCAGAAAAGCCATTTATACGACCAATGCTATCGAGTCATTAAATAGCGTGATTCGTACCGCTGTGAATAAGCGTAAGATATTCCCATCTGATCAAGCAGCGTTTAAGGTTATTTATCTAGCCACGAGCCAAGCGTCTAAAAAGTGGTCGATGCCTATCCGTAACTGGACGTCTGCTCTTAATCGCTTTATGATTATGTTCGATGAGCGCGTTAGTAAGCATTTAATCTAAATTGCAGTTACACAGATTTCGGGATGGGCTCATTATTTAAATTATTTTTCTCTATCTGAACAAAAAAAACTCAAGACAACCGAAAAGATCATCTTGAGTTTAGTAGTAACTATTTAAGTTAAGCGATTTAAATATACAGCTTGTTATTCACCCTGTAGTAGGTCAATCATGCCTTGATATTTGTCTTTCTTAGCTTCAATCTTACTACGCTCTTCTTCAGCATTATCTACAGGCTCTTCTGATTCTTCTACTTTTTTATCAAAAGCGCTTAACTCTGTTTCTGCTGCATTTAAAAGCTTAGTAAGCATCATTCCCAAAGCTTTTTCTGAAACATCATGAGTCATATTAGAGGCTTCAGAAGCAAAATCTTCTTTTAGCTTAGCTGCCCATTGGTAAAGATTAGCAATCGATGCACTGTGCTTGTCTTCTTTTTCAGACTCTTCAGAGTTGTCTTGTTCAGAAGCTGTATCTTTGTTGTCAGCATCATCAGAATCTGTTTTTTCTTCATCAGATGTTTCTTCTTTTTTGTCTTTGTCTGACATAAATTCATCTTTTAGCTTGGTCGCCCATTGATAGATATTGGCAATCGCAGCCGTATACTTGTCTTTATTCGAACCTTCTTGCTTAGACTCGTCTTCCGAATCATCTTCATCAGACGAATCATCTTCATCAGAGTTGTCTTCATCTTCTTCTGAATTAGATTGCTTATTAGAATCATCTTCTTTATCTGAGCTATCTTTTGACTCTTCTTTTTTAGAGTCTTTCTTCTCAGAATCTTTTTTCTCAGAGTCCTTTTCTTTAGACTGATCTTCTTTAGCACTGTCTTTTTTAGAGTCCTCTGCATTAGATTCTAATTGTTGCTCTTTATTAAATTCTTCAAAATCGCCATTTTCATAAATGACCTTATCACCTTTAACAACTTCTACGTCCACTGACTCGTTGCTTTTAGGCGCATCAGTTGTGTTCTCAAGAGACTCTAAGGCTTTATCTATATGGTTATTAGAGTTTTTACTATTGTTAGATTGGTTTGACATAATTTACTTTCCTTTTTTTAATAATTATTTATCGTTTATTATAATAGCTCAATGAGACTCCGGCATTAGTGTTTTAATGTAAAGTATTATGCCTGATACGTTAAGATTTCTTATTAGTAGATTAACTCCATAATCCTTCAGGATATATAAGCTCCCTATTAATGATAGGATAATCCTCAAACTCAAGAGTAATGCCTGAAGCGGTTGGGGTTAAATGACACATAGCCCCTAAAGGAAAGCTTTGCTTACGGGCCACGTGTCCAAAAGGAAATCCAGTATATATAGGTAATCCAGTGACTTGACTCAAATGCTCAATCACTGCGGCTAAATTATAACGGGCATCATAACTGTCTTCCCCTGCCCCACTAAATGCTCCTAATACAATGGCCTGTTGTTTTTTAAAGGCCCCCGATAGATATAAACTATAAAGCATCCGCTCTACTTGATAAGGCTGCTCACCCACTTCTTCCAAAAATACAATCCCCCCTTCAGGATTGGGCAGATAATTACTGCCTGCCAGCGCAGAGACCACACTTAAGTTGCCGCCCCATAAAACGCCACTAAGCGGAGTGGATAAAGTCACCTTATTTTGATGCGGCAAATTAATCTTAAGATTCGGATTGGTAAGGGCTTCCACAAAGCCTTGGCAACTGACTATATCTGGCTCCTTCTTACCAAACTCGGTATATAACATAGGGGCAGCTAAACTACTCATATTACCTTGTGCCAATAAAGCACATTGTAGGGCGGTAACATCACTAAACCCTGCCAAGATACTGCCCTGATCTTTCATTATCCTGCCCAGACTCTTCCAATCAACAAACTCTAGAATCCGCATGGCGCCATAGCCACCTCGTGCCGCTAGTAGTAACTTGGGTACGGTAATAGCACCTGTGGCCATATTTTGTAAGTCACTGGCCCGCTGTTGATCGGTGCCCCCGAAGCGTAAATACTGACGACGGCTAATCTCTGGATTTTGAACGTCAAAGCCGGCACAAGTTAGACGCTTTAGACCTAAGACATTACGGCTGTCATCAACTCCAGTATTGGAGCTGGCAAAGATGCGGGTGGGTATACTCGGTGATTTACACTGACTCAAGTTTTTTATTGAGCCAATAGAATTGATATTGTCTTCAGTAGCGGTTACTAAACCAGTGGCCGCCAAAGAGCTATTGGAATGATGAAGCAACCCTAACCCTCCTATGCCTAAAGTAGTGAGCTCTAAAAATCTTCTTCTATTTAATGGGGTAGATTGAGCCTTATTGGTATCACTACAGCTAGTCTCACTCCGATTAGTATCACCCCTCTGTTTTTTTAGAACTTTATCTTCACTCATAACCGTCTCTTAATTGTTTATTCATCAGTTACTTATTTATCAGTTTTCGGCATTATTTATTATGTTTTATTTATAAATTGCGTCCTACCTAAGGTCGAATTGTATATAACTCCCCTGTAGTTGGCCAATGTCGTATTCGTTAAACTCATTGTAATGATAGCTTTTACCAACTTGGCTAAAGATTTTAGTCTGCCATAATATAATAATGACTTATATCCCTAGTTTTAAATAAAGTTTTAAAGTCTTGAATTATAGTCGTCTAGTATTTCTATTGATTTCCTATTTATTAAGCCACTTGTTTATTGAAATAAGACTTTGGTTATAACTTGTATCATTTCTTGAACCCAAAACATACTGAGGCCTGCGTTATAATAGGGACTGGGATAGCTAACTTAAGAATAATAAAAAGATTTATAACTGCCTTATTCTGCTTTTCATCCCTCAAAAACTATTTTTGGTAGTCACGTCAGACTACCCTACCCTTTTTCATTCCTTAATTCGTTGAAGTTATTAGGACTTATTATGAGTTATATATTTAATCGCACTTACCCTCACACTCGTCTACGTCGCCTACGCGTTCATGACAACATTCGTGCTATGGTGCGTGAAGTTGAGCTGCATCCTAAACACTTGATTGCTCCAGTATTCGTATTGGACGGTGAAAATCAGCGTGAAGCTGTTGCTAGTATGCCTGGTGTTGAGCGTTTATCGATTGATCTATTGGTTGAGTACGCCAAAGAGCTTTTAGCAGAAGGCGTAAGCACCATCGATATCTTCCCTGTCATTGATGCCAGTCTAAAAACTGAAGATGGTCGTGAAGCCTATAACCCAGATGGTCTAACCTGCCGTGCGGTTCGTGCAATCAAAAAAGAAGTTCCAGGCATGGTGGTTATGACTGACGTTGCATTAGACCCTTATACCACTCATGGACAAGATGGTCTGCTAGACGAATCAGGCTATGTGGTTAATGATGACACTGTTGACGTTCTAGTGAAGCAAACCCTGGCACACGCTCGCGCAGGAGCAGACATCATCTCTCCAAGTGACATGATGGATGGCCGTATCTTGGCTATGCGTGAAGCACTGGAGGAAGAAGGCTTTGTAAATACAGCCCTTATGGCCTACTCTGCCAAATACGCTTCTGCTTATTATGGCCCGTTCCGTGATGCAGTAGGCAGTACTGGTAACTTAAAAGGTGGCCATAAGAAACAATACCAGATGGATTTTGGAAACCGCGCAGAAGCCTTGCACGAAGTCGCCATGGATATCAATGAAGGCGCTGACATGGTAATGATTAAGCCAGGTCAACCGTATCTAGATCTTATTCGTGAAGTAAAAGACACCTTTGGGGTACCTACCTTCGCTTATCAAGTTTCTGGTGAGTACGCCATGCACATGGCCGCTATTCAGAATGGCTGGTTAACTGAGGACGTTATCCTTGAGTCATTGCTTGGCTTTAGACGTGCTGGCGCTGATGGTATCTTAACTTACTTTGCTTTAGAAGCTGCTAAGAAACTAAATGCTTTAAGATAGCCTCTGAAAATAAAAGCTTATTAAGCATAAAGTTAATTAAGCATAAAAAACCCCCGTATCCAATCAGATACGGGGGTTTTATTTTAGTCTACTTATTTATTTAATAATTATTAAATTAAGTCGACTTTAGTTTTACTAGCTCTATTAGAAGCGTTGTACGTAAGAAATACCATATACCCATGGGTTGATTTCTGCTGTACCTGCGTCTTCGCCACCTAGCTTAACATCTGGCTCAAGATCGATGTAACGAGCATCTAAACGAACTGCGTCAGTTTCATTGATTTTGAAGTCAATGCCTGCGTGACCCGCTACGCCCCAGCTGTCTTTAATTTCCATATCCAGACCCTCTACACCTGAACGCTCTTTAAAGAAGGTCGTGTAGTTAGCACCTACACCAACAAATGGCTTCACATTCGCATGTACATTATCGAAGTGGTACTGTAGTGATAGAGTTGGTGGTAAAAGCTGAGTTTTAGCTTCTCTCATACCCACATTTGGTATATCAATGATGATGTCATGATGGAATGGTAGTGCTGCTAATAGCTCAACACCCACATTATCTGCTACAAAGTATTCAGCAGTAAGTGTTGGACGTACGTCAGGATCGATATGATCAATACGAATATCGCCTAAATTACCATTTTTACTGTCTGGCTCAACGTGCCCAACACCCACACCCACAGTCCAAGTGCCTGCAGTTTCTGCCATGGCAGTCATGCTTAGACCAGCAGCTACAGCAGCCATTAACAATGCTTGACGTTTAATCATATTATCCTCAACTTAGTTGTTTAAGTACTGGGTAAAAATGCAAAATTTACTTTAATAAATCAATATGTGTATTCATCGAAATCAAAGCGTTAGAATCTTACGCTTATCTAACTACATAGTTGTATTATATTACAAAGCCATACATAGAGTAAGGTCTTTCTAGTAAAAAAACGACTTAATAGTCGAGTTTGTAATGGCTCAAGAAGTTTGCATAGATTTGGTTGTGATTTCAAAGCGAACCCCTATAATAACCACTCGACCATTTTACAGTTTTGAAGTTAATTTCAACTGCCTAACCGTCTTCAAAAAAACCCTCTAATTTAGTCTAGTTATCCAATCTCTATCATTAGCAATATAAAAAGGTGTGCCATGAGTAAGCTTAACCCCAAACAACAAGAGGCCATGACTTATGTGTCTGGTCCCCTCCTCGTTTTAGCGGGTGCAGGCTCAGGTAAGACCTCAGTAATTACCCAAAAAATCGCTTATCTTATTGAGCAGTGCAATATCCCTGCTGAGCGCATTACTGCCGTGACCTTTACCAACAAGGCAGCGCGTGAAATGAAGGCACGTGTCTCCTCGCTCATGCCCAAAGAAAAAACCCGGGGACTTACGGTGTCAACGTTCCACCAATTTGGGCTACAGTTTTTGCGTTATGAGCTACTGCACACGCCATTAAAAGGTAACTTCTCCATTATGGATGCCGACGACAGCAAACGTCTGTTGATGGAGCTGATGATGCGTGACAACCTATCTGGGGCAGAAAGTCGTGAGCTTGTGGGCAAGGCTATTAAATTTATCTCTGACTGGAAAAACGATCTAATTGAGCCAGACAAAGCGATGGAAACCTTAGACGACCCGGAAGATATGATTTTTGCCAATCTTTATGCTTTATATGAGCGTAACTTGCGCGCTTATAATGCTGTCGACTTTGATGACTTAATTGTCCTGCCCGCCAAAATATTAAGCGAAAACCAACAGCTACGCGATAAATGGCAAAACCGCATCCGCTACTTATTGGTGGATGAGTATCAAGATACCAACACCGCCCAGTACGAGCTAATTAAGCTAATTGTGGGTCCAACTGGTAAATTCACTGTGGTGGGTGATGATGACCAATCTATTTATGCTTGGCGCGGGGCACGTCCTGAAAACATGGCGCTACTAAAAGAAGACTTTCCAAAACTAAAAGTCATTAAGCTCGAACAAAACTATCGCTCGACCAACCGTATTTTGAATGCGGCTAATACCGTGATTATGAATAACGAGCATTTGTTTGAAAAAGCGCTGTGGTCCGATAAGGGTCAGGGCGAAAAAATTCGCATTATTAACTGCCGCAACGATGATGATGAAGCTGAGCGCGTCGCCAAGGAAATTGTGGCGCATAAGCTGCGTAACGGCAATGAGTGGGAGCAATACGCGGTTTTATATCGCAGTAACTTCCAAGCTCGTATGCTTGAAGCTCAACTGCGACAGTTCCAAGTGCCTTATAAGCTCTCGGGGGGACAGTCCTTCTTCGCACGTAGTGAAATTAAAGATGTTATGGGCTACTTACGTCTGATTCTAAACCCAGAAGACGACAGTGCTTTTTTACGGATTGTTAATACGCCAAAGCGTGGTTTAGGACCAGCTACTTTAGAAAAACTAGGCTTATTTTCACAAGAGCACAGTATATCTCTACTCGCCTCCTGTACTCATGGTGGTCTACCTCATGTCTTACCCAGTAAAGCTTACAGCACCTTAAAAGAGTTTGGCGACTTTATTGAGCACTATACTCGTGAGCTTGATCAGCACCCAGATCCAGTACCTCTGGTCCGTCAGATGATTGATGAAACCGGCTATATCGACTTTGTGCGCAGTGACTCAAAAACACCGCAGCAAGAAAAAGGCCGTCTCGATAACATTGAAGTGCTGTATACCAGTATTCAGGCCTTGATTAATCGTGCTGAAGATGACGATGATAAAACCATTGATGCGGTGATTCGTAAGCTGGTACTGCTCGATATGCTAGAACAGCAGCAAGAAGAGGAGAACACCAACAAGGTTAACTTAATGACCTTACATGCGGCCAAAGGCTTGGAGTTTGATTTTGTTTACATTATGGGATTAGAAGAAGAGTTGCTGCCACACCGTAACTCTATCATTGCTGAAACCATTGAAGAAGAACGCCGCTTAATGTACGTGGGTATTACCCGTGCCCGTCGTGAGCTGACTTTGACTTTAGCCGCTCAACGCCGCGGGGGCGGTCAGATGCGCACCACCACTCAAAGCCGCTTTTTAGAAGAGTTGCCTGAAGAGCATCTAGACTGGCCGGCCAATGCCAAGAAGAAAAAAGCTGAGCGTGACCCTACAGTGGTCGCCAATGAGTATATGTCTAACATTAAGGCTCTACTGAAAAAGAAAAATATGTAAGTCAAAGCTTGGGGCTAGCCAAATAACAGATAGCCCCTACAAAGGCTAAAAAAATATTGTAAAATACTACAAAAATGACAGGAAGCATGCCTGTCATTTTTGTTTTTGGGGGTTTGGTTTTTTATACCCCTGACTCCTCACCTTCTCTCTCATCAAGCAATCTAAGGGCCGCTATGTCTACTCAAACTGAGCATAAAGTCAAACCAGAACCCCTATCAGAGAGCTATGATCGCGCTGAAGACAAGCTTATTTATCTACAAAGGTTGGTAGCAGACAAAGACCTGACTACTATGGCTGAGTTCTTAGATGAGCAAACTGAGTATGAAATTGCTAGCCTACTAGAGTCCTTTCCTCACGATGCTCGCCAGCTGATTTGGGAGCAGGTACCTGTCGAGTTAAAAGGTCAGGTGTTAGCTGAAGTGGTCGATGATATTCGCCCCTCATTGATGGAGAACATGCAAGCAGAAGAGATTGAAACGCTTGCCGAAGACTTAGATGCTCAAGACATTGCTGAGATTTTAGACACCGTTGATGACAAGGTTCGCTCTGAGGTAATGTCTAATCTTGATGAGGATATTCGTCAGCAAGTTAGCCAGCTCAATACTTATGAAGAGTATGAGGTGGGTGACTATATGGACCCAGACACCATTCAGATTCAAGGTAATATTACTTTGGAGGAGGTGCAAAACTGGCTGCGTCAAGATGAAGACCTACTCGATGATGAAACTCAAGAGCTCATCGTTGTTGATGCCAGCCATCAGCTGCTGGGTCTACTAAGCTTGGTGGATTTGATTAAGTACCCACAGCAGTCTTTGGTTGAGCAGTGGATTGATCCTGCTATTACTATTAATGACAGAATGGACATCCAAGATGCGGCTGCGGTATTTCGCTCCTCCGACATTCGCTATGCTCCTGTGGTCAATAGTTTTGGCGAATTGGTCGGTCAGCTTAACGCTGAGGACATCATGGAAATTATCCAAGATGACGTAGACAGTACCATGAAGCACTTAGCCGGGGTAAGCGATGATGAAGAGCTATTTGCACCCATCTTACGTAGTGCTAAGAGCCGTAGCGTCTGGCTCGGCATTAACTTATTAACGGCACTACTCGCCGCCTCAGTTATTGGACAGTTTGAAGAAGTACTGGCACAAGTAGTAGCTTTGGCAGTATTAATGCCAGTCGTCGCTAGTATGGGCGGTATCTCGGGTAGCCAAACGCTAACTGTGGTTATCCGCGGCTTAGCCATGGGCCAAATCGGGGGTTCTAACCGCTTATGGCTAATGAACAAAGAGCTGTGGGTCGGTGCCATCAATGGGGTAATTTGGGCCTTGATTATGGCTGGTATTGCTCAGCTTTGGTTCCATGACCCCAAGATCAGCTTAGTTATTGGCTGTGCCATTGCCATTAATATGACTGCGGCTAACGTAGCCGGTATCGGTATCCCACTATTTTTGAAACGTCTAGATATTGATCCTGCCCTATCAGCCTCAGTAATCTTAACCACAGTCACCGATATTGTCGGCTTTATGTCTTTTTTAGGTCTAGCCAGTTGGTTGATTCTATAACCATTAGTTTTTTAGCGATTGATTTTAAAAAAAGATGAATTAGACTGGGTGCACTTTAATAGCCATATAGTTAAAACCACAAAATAACGGATAAATTATGAACTCTGTACAAGTTAAAATCTTAAACCCAAAAATCGGTACTGATCCTAATTTCCCTATGCTCACTCGAGCCACAGATGGCTCAGCAGGTATTGATTTACGGGCTTGCATTGATGAACCTATTACCATCAAGGCCGGTGAGACTCAGCTTATCGGTACCGGTATGGCAATTTATATCGCTGATCCTAACTATGCCGGCATCATCCTACCTCGCTCAGGCTTAGGCCATAAACATGGTATCGTCTTAGGCAACCTTGTGGGTCTAATTGATGCCGATTATCAAGGCGAGCTGATGGTGAGTATCTGGAACCGAAGCGAGACTGATTTTGTATTAAACCCTGCAGAGCGTATGGCGCAATACATGGTGGTTCCTGTGATGCGTCCTGAGTTCGAGATTGTCGAAGAGTTCAATGAGCTAAGCGCTCGTGGTGCAGGTGGCTTTGGTCACTCAGGCCGTCAATAACGTCAAGCATCCTGTTTACAATGCAATAGCTTAAAAGTACTATTATTATAAATTTATAAAGTTATAATGATGGTTTCTTGAAATTTGGAACTTTGCTTTGTCATCGACTGCCTTTAGCGACCAACGTACCCTTTTCAAAGCTTACGACATCCGTGGTGAACGTCGATTGTTCACCACCGAGTTCATGATAGCTCTAAGTCATGCGCTTGCCCGTTACTTTGTAAAACACGCTAATGCCAATCAGGTAGTCATTGGCTTTGATGCCCGTCACCATAGTGAAACCCTTGCCAGACATATGGCCTCTAGTTTTAAGGCTCATGGCTGTGAAGTCATCTGGCTGGGCTTAGTGACCACGCCCTTGATGGCTTTTTGGGCCAATCAATATCAAGGCCATGGGGTTATCGCCACGGCCAGCCACTCAGAACCACATATCAATGGCTTAAAATGGCTAATAAATAGCCAGTCTCCAAGCAGTGAGCAAATCCAGCAACTGTATCAGCAGCTGATATCAGATCAGTCTAGCGATGAAGACAAGATTGAAGGCAAAGATATTAATAAAGATATTCCTAAGCCAAATCCATCTTTGCCAAAACAAATCATCTTATCCCGCCAAGAAGTATTAAATTTTTATATCAACAAGGCAGTTGAAGCGCTTGATAGTATTAATGAATCACGTTTAAAACTGACTACCTCTACCAATAAGCGCTATATCGCGCCCACAGGCTCTAAACTGAAGATTGTCATTGATTGCTTAAATGGGTCGACTGGACTATTCGCTGAAGATTTTTACCAAGCACATCCCTCTTTGTGCTCAGAAGTTATCGTGCTTAACGCTAAGGTTGACGGTGACTTCCCAAAAGGCAATCCAGATCCCATGGAGTACAATCGCCTTCATGAGTTGTCTGCAGCAGTTTTGCATCATAAAGCAGATCTAGGGTTAAGCTTCGATGGAGACGGAGATAGACTGATGGTAATCGATAGCAGAGGCCAGCCGTTGGTAGCCGATCACTTATTATATCTGCTGTCTCGGGTAGCCATAGAAGACCACTTTGCTTCTGGCGCTTGTAGTCACTCTAACTCTTGCACCCCAACCGTTATCTTCGATGTGAAGTGCTCTCATCACCTACCCAGCTTAATAAATCAAGCTGGGGCTGAAGCACAAATGAGTAAAACAGGCAGCAGTATCTTGCGCCGCGCCTTACAATCTAATAAAGACGGCACAGACTCGCATAATTTATTTGCCGGTGAATTATCAGGGCACTTTATTTTTAATGATGACCACTTCTTATTGCATGATGATGCCATGTATGCAGGATTACGCCTATTAAACTGGCTGCATCATCAGCCCATGACTCTAGCTGATGTCATCGATAGTCTGCCGCAGATGGTTAGCACCCCAGATGTCTATCTGCCTTTAGCCGATTACTCTTATAGCGTATCACAAGACACTGCCGTTCCTGATGTGGCGCCAGATTCGCAGCCCATATTAAACAGACTTTCGGCTCTATGTCAAAAACTACAGGACAATACAAAGGATCTACCTCACTCCCTGCCAGCAGATACTCGGCTAACCTGTATTGATGGTTTGCGTTTGGATTTTAGCCACGGATTTGGCATCATCCGCTCCTCAAATACCAGTAACAGTTTAACGGTACGCTTTGCCGGCGACTCCCTATCTGACCTAACTCAAATACAAGGCTATTTCGTCCACCTGTGTCAGTCTATCAGTGAGGATTTAGCCAATCAGGTAGCCAACATTCGGGTAAATCAGTAGAATAATAAAAGTTGTTTAAACTGTTTGTCTAAGTTCAAAAGCCATTTATTTAAACTCACGACCTTTCAAAGTATAAAAAAAAAGAGTCTCTCATGTCCTTAAATCTAGCCCAAGCCAAAACTACTGCTCAAGTATTAACCACTGCCCTACCTTACATTCAGCGCTTTGAAGATAAAATCATTGTGGTGAAATATGGTGGCAATGCCATGACCGATCCAGAGCTAGAAAGCTCTTTTGCCCGCGATATCGTCCTGTTAAAAACGGTAGGCCTTCATCCAGTTGTGGTTCATGGCGGTGGCCCTCAAGTAGATAATTTATTAAAAGAGCTGGGCCGTGAGTCAGATCGAATTGACGGCATGCGCGTTACCACCAAATCTACTATGGACGTGGTAGAGATGGTATTAGGCGGCAGTGTTAACAAGTCTATTGTCAGCCTGATTAACAAACATGGTGGCCGTGCCATTGGCTTAACAGGTAAGGATGCGAATTTAATTCGCGCCAAAAAGCTACTTATGACTAAGACCGATGAGCAGGGTAATAGTAGTGATATCGACTTAGGCTTTGTGGGGGAAGTGGTGAGCGTCAATAAAGACGTGATCATGATGCTTATTGGCTCAAACTTTATCCCGGTAATTGCCCCCATAGGTGTAGACAATGAAGGTAACAGTTATAACATCAATGCCGACTTAGTAGCCGGTAAAGTGGCCGAGTTTCTACATGCTGAAAAGTTAATGCTATTGACCAACATCAAAGGAGTCATGAATAAAGAAGGCCAAGTAGTCACCGGCTTAACTCCGAAAAAAGTCGATGAAATGATCAAAGATGGCACCATTTCAGGCGGTATGATTCCGAAGATACAGTGTGCCTTAGATGCAGTGCTGGGCGGCGTAAAAAGCGCAGTTATTGTCGATGGTCGTGTGCCTAACGCTACCTTACTTGAAATCTTTACCAATGAAGGTGTAGGGACCTTAATCAGCCGTGATTTAGACGCTGCTTTAAGCTAATTGGCCTTAAATCTGAAATTAACCTGATATCTAAATAGTCACGCACTACTGATAGCTACTATTTGACAAGTGAAAGGTTAACAAATAAAAGGGCACCGCTAGTAGCAGTGCCCTTTTATTATAATAGTTTCAATGTTTTACGAACGGCGTTAACTAATAAACTAAGCGGAAAACACTTGCTCAAACTCTGCCTCGTTAAAGCCGCAAAGTAGAATTTTATTGCTTTGAGTATCGCCCTCTACAATGGGACGTTTGATCATACTGGTGTTTTCAACCAATAGCTCAATCGCTGTATCGACGTCGGCATCAGCAGCTGCTTTTTGTTCCTCAGTCAATTTACGCCAAGTGGTCCCTCTCTTATTGAGCACTTTTTCAATGCCCAGCTCGTCGACCCAGCGCTGGACACTTTGCTTATCGATACCTTGCTTTTTATAATCATGAAATTGATAGTCAATACCAAGCGCCTCTAACTTCGTGAATGCCTTTTTCATTGTGCTGCAAGATTTAATACCATAAACAGTTATTGTCATTTATATCTCCTGTTGTTTTTATAACGGTTATCTCTCAAAAAAAGTTTTAACAAGCTTAATAGTTAACAGCTTATAAAGCCAGTGAATGCCAATATCCGGTTAAAATTGGCGCTTACCATCGCAATTTTAGTCAATTTAAGCTATTCTATCGTATCTAAATTTCTCTATTATTTATTACTTTAGTGATTACGATTTTTTTACTCAAACTTTTAAAAAACATCTAACTTAGAGCCTACTATGAGCACCACAGCAACTGAACAAAACCATTCAAATCATTATCAACCAAAGCAAATCGAAGCCACACAACAAGCTAAGTGGGAAGCGGATAAGCGCTTTGAAGTAAGCAATGACATCAGCAAAGATGAAAAAACACGTTATATGCTGTCTATGTTCCCTTATCCAAGTGGCAAGCTGCATATGGGACATGTTCGTAACTATACTATTTCAGATGTTCTCAGCCGTTATTATCGCTTAAAAGGTGAGCAAGTTTTACAGCCTATGGGTTGGGATGCGTTTGGTATGCCTGCAGAAAACGCGGCCATTGCCAACCAAGTTGCTCCTGCAAAATGGACCTTCTCTAATATTGATAATATGCGTACTCAGTTAAAGACTTTGGGTCTATCGATTGACTGGTCACGCGAGTTTGCGACCTGTACTCCTGAATATTACCGCTGGGAACAATGGTTCTTCCTACAGCTTTACAAAAAAGGCTTGGTTTATAAAAAACTTGCCACTGTAAACTGGGACCCAGTGGACAATACGGTATTGGCCAACGAACAAGTTATCGATGGTAAAGGTTGGCGTAGTGGCGCTCCAGTTGAGAAGCGTGATATCCCTATGTACTACTTCAAAATCACAGATTATGCTGATGAGCTACTGGATGATTTAGAGCAGTTAGAAGGACAATGGCCAAGCGATGTTATCACCATGCAGCGCAATTGGATTGGTCGCAGCCAAGGTATGGAAGTTCATTTCCCTTACAAAAACAGCGATGATATAAGCACCTTAGATGTATTCACTACCCGCCCTGACACCTTAATGGGGGTGACTTATGTGGCTGTGGCTGCTGAACACCGCTTAGCCAAATTAGCCGCTGAACAAAACCCAAAAATTGCTGAGTTTTGTGAACAGTGTAAAAAAGGCTCTGTGGCGGAAGCTGACCTTGCCAAAGCCGATAAAGTGGGTATGGATACCGGTCTGACAGTTACCCATCCTCTAACTGGTGAAGAGATCCCTGTTTGGGTAGCCAACTACGTACTAATGAGCTACGGCTCTGGTGCTGTAATGGCGGTTCCTGCTCATGATGAGCGTGATTTCGAATTTGCTAGCAAATATAACCTGCCTATCAAGACTGTTATTGAAACTCCTGAAGATCATGAAGGAGCTTACACTGAGCGTGGCACCTTAGTTAACTCAGGTGAGTTCGACGGCTTAGACTTCGAAGGCTCATTTGAAGCCATGTTGACCAAGCTTGAACCGCAAAACTTAGCTGCACGTAAGATTCAATATCGTCTACGTGACTGGGGTGTGTCACGTCAACGTTATTGGGGTTGCCCAATTCCAATGATTAACTGTGAATACTGTGGCAACGTTCCTGTTGACGAAGCGGATTTACCTATTAAGCTACCTACAGACGTAGTGCCTGATGGCCGTGGTAACCCCCTAAAAAATATCCCTGAGTTTGTTAACACCACTTGTCCTAAGTGTGGTGGCCCAGCAGAGCGTGAAACCGATACTTTTGATACCTTTATGGAATCAAGCTGGTATTACGCCCGCTTTGCAAGTCCTAATGATGACACGCAAATGGTTGATAAATCAGCCGCTGACACCTGGCTTCCGGTCGATCAATATGTGGGCGGTGTTGAACATGCGGTGATGCATCTATTATATGCTCGCTTCTATCACAAGCTAATGCGTGACGAAGGTTTGGTATCAGGCGATGAGCCATTTAAAAACTTGCTGACTCAAGGCATGGTATTGGCCGGTACTTTATATCGCAAAAATGAAGACGGCAGCAAAACTTATTACTTCGCTGAAGACGTAGATATCAATTATGATGACCGTGGTCAGCCTATCAATGCGACCTTAAAAGCAGATGGCCAGCCAGTAACCATCGGTAAAATTGAAAAAATGTCGAAGTCAAAAAATAACGGAGTGGATCCGCAAACCACTATCGACCAATATGGTGCTGATACGGTTCGTTTGTATACCCTATTTGCCGCGCCAGCTGATCAGACCTTAGAATGGTCAGATGATTCCTTAAAAGGACCTTATAACTTCTTGAAGAAAGTTTGGCGTGAAGTCCAAACTCATATTGAGCTGTTACAACAACAAGGCATTAGTGCTACTGAGTTGCCAGCCATTTCTGCTATCGATAGCAATGAGCTAGATAGCTTAGCAAAAAATCTACGTCGTAAGACTCACGAAGTTATTGCCAAAATTGATAATGACTTAGGCGACCGTTTATCATTAAACACGCCGGTATCAAGCCTAATGGAATTGGCCAACGAGATTGGTACTTTCATTGCGAAGAACAAAGAAGTTAATGCTACAGCACTGGCGGTACAGCATGAAGCCATTACTACCTTGCTGACTATCTTGTCTGTTTATGCCCCACACATTGCAGAGCATTTGCTTGAAGAGTTGGGAATAGATACCTTAAACTTGACCTATCCTACTGCTGATAAATCAGCATTGGTTCAAGACACTATCACTATGGTGGTTCAGGTCAACGGTAAGGTGCGTGGCAAGATGGAAGTGGCGCCTAATAGCGACCCTGAAGCTCTTAAAGCACAAGCGAAACAAATCGAAGCGGTGGCTAAGTATCTAACCGGTGAGATTAAAAAAGAGATCGTTGTACCTAACAAGCTGGTTAACATTGTAGTGGTAGGATAAATCATGACCCATCTATTAGCCCAGACTGAAACTGGTATCGTTGCTACAAATAAGCGTGGTGCTCTATGCACTGCGCTATTAACAGCGGCATTAGTGGCAGCCCCGCTTATGCTGAGCAGCTGTGGTTTTCATTTACGTGGCTATGACAGTCCTATGACTTATGTGGCGCAAACTACTTCTCTTAGTCTCAATGATAATGACCCCACCAGCTTTCGCTTAAAACAACCGTTAACACAGCGCTTGAATGCCGTTGGGGTCAATGTAGTTGACAACATTGGACGTCAAATCAATAGTAGTGATAAGCAGTACACCTCTAGTATTCGTGTAGAGAACGTAAAACTTAAACGCTACGAATTGGTTGGGGTGTTAACCGAAGTTCGCTTGGTGTTGTCTGCGGATGTGTTCTACGAAACGCTTAATAACGATCAAGGCCAGGCTAACGAACCGATGATCGTGAAAAACCAAGTGCAAGTAGAACGCACTTATCAATTTGATGAAGCTTCAGTCAGTACCGATGACAAACAAGGTAAACAAATTGAAGAGTGGCTATATAGAAACTTAGCCCAGCGTATTACCGATCAATATGTGGCGCTAAACTTGCCTCGTGTTGCCCCAAAAGCCAAGCAAGATGACTCAAAGATTGCAGTATTGGTACCGACTGATTCTGATTCACCTGCTGCTGAGTCTACGCCTTAAACCATGGAAGATACTTTTTTAAATGTCTATCCAAAGCTTAGTGCTGCTAGCGCCACAAACCCGCTTAATTTAACCGGATTGTGGTTGGCCCATGGCGATGAGCCTCTGTTACAACAATGGCTCATCGATGCCATGCGTACCTCTTGGCGAGCGCAAAATCTGGCGGTTAAACGCTTAGAATTAGTGTCTAGCAAGAGCTGGCAAGAAGTCATGAGTGAGCTTAATAGCCTGTCTTTATTTGACGATGCCACAGCGGTTATCGTGACCGGCAACCACAAACCTGATAAGGCGATGCTGCAAGAGCTCGAAAGTTTTGCCAGCGCCGCCAATAATGGTGACAATCAAAACTGTATGCTATGGCTAACCGTCAAAGTAGATAACCGCTCAAAAAGTAGTAAATGGTATATACCCTTTGCTCAGCAAGGGCATGTCATTGATTGTAATTTATATAATGAAAACCAACGTCAACAGATTCTAACCTTTCAATCGCAAAAATTTGGGCTGAATTTATTACCTGAGGCTTGGCAGTTTTTGATGGTGCAAACAGAACATCATCTGCTCAGTGCCTATCAGGCCCTATGGCGCTTATCTTATTTATATTCACCACAAACCGCCTCTCCTAACGAAGCTACTATTGCTGACAGTCAATCTGACTCTTCGGATTCGGTGACCGCTACCACCATTGATGTCGAGGCCTTAAAAAATGCCTTAGTCAGTGATGCCCAGTATAGTGTCTTTGATTTATCCGACGCTATGTTGGCCGGTAATGCGCCTCAAGTAGTCAAGATCATGGAGCAGTTAAAAGCCACAGAAGAACCCTCTCCCTTGATACTTTGGGCCATTAGTAAGGATATGCGCCTTATTATGCAGCTTATGGCGGGTGAGAACCCACAAAGCATAGGTATCTGGAGCAGTAAGCAATCTTTATATCAAAATGCTTGCCGGCGTCAAACCCCACAAAGCATTGCGGATTGGCCAGACATTCTTTATCAGTGTGATAAAGCGGTAAAAGGTATCGTGCGTCAACCTGCTTGGGAGCTTATGTTGCAAGCGGCCTTAAGAGTGACAGGACATAGACTTTTTTAGTCAGTTACCTTAGCTTTTTAATCCACGCTATGACAGTGTCTACCTCTATAATTATTTATTGCATTTATCTCAATTTGCTCATCTTGTTCAGCAATTTATTCCGCCCACTTCCATTCCTCTGCGTATTTTCAGCCTCTTCAACCGTCCCTTGTAACCTTTCTTAAACTTAATACCATAGTCTTTTTATCGTAGTGAGGTATCATAAGTCTATTTAAAATTAGTTTTCGGACTGTGACATGGCTTTTATCTCTAATCAGAAAACTCGCAAGTCTCTTATAAAGTGGAGTCTCATCGCTTTAGCTGTCTTGGCTTTGGGCGTACTTTTATACAATAAATCTAAACCCAAAGAAGAGACCCCAAACTACATTACTACTCCTGCTGAGATAGGAGATATTGAACGTAATGTAATGGCTTCAGGTAAAGTAAAGGCCCTAAACACGGTCGATGTAGGCGCTCAGGTCTCTGGGGAAGTCACTAAGCTATATGTAAATGTGGGTGATGTAGTAAAAAAAGGCGATCTCATCGCTCAAATTGACCAAGTTACCCAAAAAAACAACCTATCTAACCAGCAAGCGACTCTAGAACAAGGTCGAGCCGGACTACAAAGTGCGCAAGCGGAATATTATAGCCGTAAAGCAGGTCTAGAAAGTGCCCAAGCCGATCTAGCAAGTCGTGAAGCGGACTTAAAGCAGGCCCAGTCTGACTATGCTAGATTAAGTCCACTACTTGCGATGGATGCTATTAGCCAGCAAGAAGTTGAAAACGCGCGAACCACAGTCGAAAAAGCTCAAGCCAGTGTGGCCGCAGCGAAATCTGCTATCAAAACTGCCCAAGCAGCGCTTATCACTTCCCAGTCTAATATTGCCAGCAGCGAAGCCGATCTACGCAAAGCCCAAACCAATTTAAATACTGCCAATACCGACTTAGGCTATACCACTATCCGCGCCCCAATGGATGGCACCATCGTCGCTGTAGTCACTGAGCAAGGGACAACCGTTAACGCCAATCAAGCCGCGCCCACTATCGTCACCTTAGCCGATTTATCAACGGTGCGTATTAATGCCCAAATCTCAGAGGCAGATGTGATTAATGTCAAAGCGGGCATGCCGGTATACTTTAATACCATTGGGAACCCCGACAAAAAATACGATGCGGTATTAACGGCTGTCGAGCCTGCCCCAGAACAAATTAGCTCTACAAGCACCACCGACTCTGCCATCTATTATATTGGCTATGTTGAAGTCCCTAATCCCGAGCGCCTTTTCCGTATTGATATGACCGCTCAAGTTTATGTGGTCATCGATAAAGCTGAGAACACGCTAATAGTGCCTTCTGCTGCAATCAAAAAAGGACGAGGCGATAATAATGCTGCAGGTGGCAAACGCTCCGCTAAGCAAGGAGCCGATGCTACTAAAAACTCTGCTACTAACCAACCTTCTGCCAATAATAAAGGTAGTTATGTGAGAGTATTAAAAGCTGATGGCAGTGTCGAACACAGACCTGTAACCGTCGGTATCGACAATAGAGTGAATGCCCAAATCCTAAGTGGACTCAAAGAAGGTGAAGCGGTAATTATTGGGGAGAACTCAGGTGCCCCAGGCAAACAGCAAAGCCGTGGCCGTCGTCCACTTGGAATGTAACAGCTAGTCTATAAACCTGTTAATAACTGGCTATTTACTGCCTGATCACTGACTTTGAATTTATCTTAGGCTAGTTTTTTTTATTAGCTTTGCCTGAACTGAAGATTTTGCTATGACCACACCCGAGCCGCCAGTAAGCAACTCTGTTGCAACCGACCCAATGTTAAAAAGGACTGCCTCGTCGTCAAAACCAGGGGCAGAGCCCATCATGCAACTAAGCGGTATTATCCGTGAGTTTCCTGCTGGTGAGCAGACCATTCGTATTTTGCACGGTATTGACCTCACTATTTATCAAGGTGAAATGGTGGCCATCATTGGCCAATCCGGCTCAGGTAAATCTACTTTGATGAATATCTTAGGCTGTTTAGATAAGGCCACTGCCGGTGATTACCTCATCTTTGGCAAATCTGTTAAACAGCTAGATGCCGATGAGCTGGCCAAGCTGCGCCGTGAACATTTTGGCTTTATTTTCCAAAGATATCACTTACTGGGTGATATTGATGCTCGAGACAACGTTGCCGTGCCTGCCGTCTATGCCGGAATGGACAATAAGCTGCGAGCACAGCGGGCTGAACAGTTACTGACAGATTTAGGCCTCGGCGATAAGGTTCATAACCGGCCCAGCCAACTGTCAGGGGGACAACAGCAGCGTGTGTCGGTAGCCCGAGCCTTGATGAATGGTGGCGATGTCATCTTAGCCGATGAACCCACGGGTGCCTTGGACAGTAAGTCGGGCAAAGATGTTTTACAAATTCTAAATAATTTGAACAAGCAAGGTCACACGGTGATTATGGTCACCCATGATCCCAGTATTGCAGATCAAGCAGAACGGGTTATTGAGCTCAAAGACGGCCACATTATTGCAGATTACCGCAATGAGCACTTTAACCATTCAGACCATTCGCAAGCTCTAGCCAATGAAGAGACAACAGAAGAGGCAACAGCAGCCTCAGCCAGTCCTTCAAAAGTCTTACGCCACAAACAAAAAAGTCGGTTAGGCTCGCTTATTGACCGCTTATCAGAAGCGTTTAGAATGTCAATATTGGCCATGCGCGCTCATAAGATGCGCACCTTGCTGACCATGCTGGGGATTATCATCGGTATCGCTTCAGTGGTCTCAGTCGTAGGTATAGGTCAAGGCTCACAGCAGCAAATTCTGTCCAACATCAGCTCATTAGGTACCAATACCATCACCGTTATTGATGGTTACCCCTATGGCGATCCCAGACGACAATATAATGATGACAACCTGACGCCAGACGATGCCCAAGCTGTGGCCGATCAACCTTATGTAGTCAGCGTCAGCCCGCAGCTTGATACCAACGCCAGTGTCCGCTATCGAAGTGTACAAGAGTCCGCCAGTATCAGTGGTGTGGGCTCAGGCTATCTAGAAGTTACTGGAGAAAAACTGGCACAAGGTCAAGGCTTCGACGAACAAAGTATCTCCCTGCGTACGCAAGACATCATCATTGATGACAATGCCAAAACTACTTTCTTCCCAGACATTACTAACCCCATTGGAGAAGTATTGCTAATTGGCAATGTTCCTGGCCTGGTAATTGGGGTATTAGAGCCCAATGAAAATGCCTTCAGTCGTTCTAGTGACACCCCTACTATCTATATGCCCTACACCACTATGATGTCACGTATTGTGGGCGGAGAAAACATTGATCGTTTTGTGGTGCTCATTGACAATCAAATCTCAACCAGTGCTGCAGAATCCGCGATTTCAGAGCTAATTGAAGGGCGACATGGGGCTGATGACTTTAGAACCCAAAACTCTGACTCTATTCGTCAAACCATTGAGTCTACTACCAATACCATGACGCTACTCATCTCCTCCATTGCGATTATCTCGTTAGTGGTGGGCGGTATTGGGGTGATGAATATCATGCTGGTATCAGTGACCGAGCGTACCAATGAGATTGGGGTACGTATGGCGGTGGGAGCACGTCAAAGTGATATCATGCAGCAATTTTTGATAGAAGCTGTCCTAGTTTGTATCCTAGGCGGTGGTTTAGGAATCCTGTTAGCGTTTTTGATTGGGGAAGGTATTAATAGTTTAGGCTCTGATAGTTTCAGTGTTATCTACTCCCCTACCTCCATTATTGCCGCTTTTATTTGCTCAACATTAATCGGGATTGTTTTCGGTTTCTTACCTGCCCGCAACGCAGCCAAGCTAAATCCAGTGGAGGCTTTATCTAGAGATTAAAGTCATTAGCGGCTAACTGCGAAAATATAAATGGCTATGATTTAAGATTAAAACCACAAAAAAACGATTAATACTGAAAAAAATAGAAAAATTTAAGATTTAGGGTTGCATTCTCATTTTTGAGGCGTATAATGTGCTCTCACGTTAAGGGGATACAGCAACCTTTTAACTGTTTAGGGCCGATAGCTCAGTTGGTAGAGCAGTAGACTTTTAATCTATTGGTCCCGCGTTCGAGTCGCGGTCGGCCCACCATATATCTAAAAACCCCGATTAAACAATGTTTAATCGGGGTTTTTTTCGTCTACTCTATTTAGCTGTCTACTAAAGACTAAAAACCTTGTATTGATAATAATAGCGGTGATCTATTGATACTTACCAATACAAGGCATCAGTTACTCTAAACGCCAATCACTCTAAAAACTAGTCACTCTCAGAATCTATCGCACTCAACATAAGCCCTAAGCAAAGCCAATCGCCCTCACAGTTGTCATATTGTCATAACTTTACTTAAGACCTATTGCCTCTCTAAGCCCCATTCTACGAGGCTCATTAGGAGCTTTATCAATGAGGCTGTCAAAATCTCCAGCCCTGATTTCTGATTTTCTACCGTGCGCTAACAGTAACTGTGAAGGCTGTAACGCCTTGATTTTACTTAAAGAAGCTTTGTATTTTTTGGGATAACTTATTAAATAAGGCGACACAAATTTATTTTTAATCTTTAAAATTAAATCAGCGGTATAAATTTCATTGCTAGGCGTATGCCAAAAGGAGAGATCACAGTTGGTATGCCCTGGAGTTTCAAGTATCACCCAGTCTTCAAAGTTGGGTACTGTATCACCATCTTTTACTATAATGTCGGGCTTTAGAAATGGCGTGTACCACTGGTAGGTCTTTGGCTTTCTTTTACGATTAGCCACATAGTGAGTCAGTGCCAGATCCCATACATGTTGTTTGCGTCCTAACAGGCCTTTATACCAGGTGTCAGCCTGCGCGCCTGCCACAATCTGACAACCCGTCTTCTTACGAAGTAGCACAGCACCCCCAGCATGATCAGGATGCATATGACTGACCAAGACTGTCTTTAGCTGATCAACAGGCCTTTGTAGGGTGTCTGTGATGTAATTTAAAATAAGATCTACATCACCACGGCAACCAGAATCTATTAACATCAATTTGTCAGGGTATACTGCAAGATAGGTGGTCTGAATATAACCTTCTATACCCACTACTTCTATTAAACTCATAATTCTCCTAATGCTTGCCCAATATATAATCGCATCATAGTAAACCTAGTCTATAGATAGTTTAAGTGTCCATGTTGACCGATAAGTTTTTACACCAAGCTATTTTAGCTTCAGCTGCCTCTACTCTATTTTTATTTGCCTAACCCCTATCCGAACAAAAAATATTTTTATATATCATAAAGATATGAGGATTATTTATTGAGCACTTTACGCTCACTTACGTTTTCATATAGCTTAACTACAAACCCTATCGGCTTGGTCGTTATACTAATAATAGTTACTCGTATAAGGGTAGCAGTATTGAAGAGTACTAGTATTAAGGGAACTCATATTTGAAACTAAAATTGACCGAATCACCCTTAAACTTACTGCAAACGATATAGGCGTCGTTTATTAAGCCGATTCAAGGCTAAAGGCGTCAAAATAATAAGGATAAGTAGAATGCATAATAAAAATTATCACACCCGCACTGTGGGACAAGCACAAATACCTGCTTTAGGATTAGGCACTTGGCAATCAACAGACGATGACTGTATTGAGGTGGTTAGCCAAGCCCTACAAATGGGCTATGAGCATATTGATACGGCCCAAGCTTATCATAATGAGGCTCAAGTGGGAGCAGGCATTAAAAAGTCGGGCGTAGCTCGTGACCGCTTTTTCTTAACTACCAAGATTTTCCCAGATGATATGCGCTTTGAGCCTGATAATTTAGTGAAGTCGGTGCATGAGTCATTAGGTAAATTAGACGTTGAGTATGTAGATTTATTATTACTGCACTGGCCAGATGCCCGTGTGCCACTATCAGAGACCATGCCGGCTTTGGCAGAGATGCAGCATCAAGGATTGACTAGAAACATTGGGGTTTCTAACTTCAATATTAATCTACTTTTAGAGGCGCAAAAATACAGTGATGTGCCTATTGCAACGAACCAAGTCGAATTTCACCCCTTTATTCGTCAACATACCCTGCAAACGTTCTTATACAACCATCATATTCCACTAACTGCCTACTCACCGTTAGCACGTGGTGATGTCTTTGATAATGGCACTATTAAAGCTATCGCTGACAAGCATAATATTAATCCAGCGCAAGTCTCTTTGGCTTGGATTTTATCGGATAAAAATCGTATTGCTATTCCTAAGACCAGTACGCCATCTCACCTACAAAGTAACCTAGATGCGTTAAAGGTACAGCTAGATAAGGAAGATATTGAAGCCATCAATAAGTTGGCACGTTCAAATGGTCGTATGATTGAACATCCTGATTATACGCCTGAATGGGATGATTAAAGAGTTAACCAACGCCGGCTCTTAATTAAGAGAGTAAACTCGTTATAAACGAAATAAAAAACCAGTCATTTGGTGGCTGGTTTTTTTATGGGTTTAAAGCTCTGACTGGATCAATATAAGGGGCTTCTTTTGCTTTTATCTTGCCGTCATCAAACTCGTTGTATAAGCTAAAAAACTAACGAATATCTAAAGCAATAGCAAATTGACCGGCCAAATGCTTCGCTGTCTCTAGCTGATTGGGGTCAGTTACCTTGACACAAGTGATGAATCCGTAAGTGGCATCTTCTTGGGTAGTAACGTCTGCGGCAATATTGTGCTCATTAAGTAAGGTAGCCACTGCCTCCACATTTGCTAATCGTTTTAAAGCAGGCTTGAACACCTTACCCACCGGGGTAAGAGGTATTTCATCTATAATGTGAATCTCTTTTGGTATTGCGGCACGCTCACCAATATGGTCTTGGCAATACGCCTCAAGGGCTTTTTTGTCTATACTTGCGCCTGTCTTAGGCTGCACGTATAAAATAGGAATCTCGCCAGCATACACATCAGGTTTACCAATAGCAGCGCAGATTTCGATATCCCCAAATTTATAGACAGGCTCTTCAATTAATTTTGGATCAATATTATGACCACCCCGAATAATAAGCTCTTTTTTACGACCTGTTAAAAAGAAAAATCCATCGCTGTCTTGATAGCCCAAATCTCCCGAATTAACCCATCTTTTAGCAGGGTTCAGTTGGTTATTGTCCGCTTTTTGCTTATCTTCAACCGTATCGTAAAGCCAAATATCCTTATTTTGGCTGTCTATATAATATCCTGCAAATACATTGTCCCCGCGTATAATGACATTGCCGACCTCACCCACTTTTGCAGGGCGGAACAATCCATCCTCCTCTAGGATAGCCACAATCATTTCTTGATGCGGAAAACTTTGACCAATCGAACCAATTTTGCGTTCACCCTCACGAGGATTCACCGAGCTACCACAATTGGCCTCTGTTAGCCCATAAGCCTCTAATATGCTCATGCCTGTTTGAGTTTCAAACTGGTTGAAGACTTCAATAGGCATGGGTGCTGCCCCGCTTAAACAATACTGCAAACTGCTAACATCCTGCGTCTTAATCGGAATATTTAATAAAGAGCTGAACAAGGTCGGTACGCCGCTAAAGAAGTTGATTTGGTACTGCTCAATAATACCCCAAAAATTAGCAACCACGCCCTCACCTCGGTAACCCTGCGGCGTAGCCAATACCACATGACTGCCCAAGGAGAAAGGTAGCATCCCTGTTACCATGACGGCATTGGTATGAAATAGGGGTAAACCGCATAACAAATTTTTGCCATTGCCAACGAGGTCATCACCCAAAGCAGCTCTCACCTGTAATACGTTGGAGACTTCATTTTTATGTATTCGCTTGGCAATCTTAGGTCGCCCTGTGGTACCGCCGGTACAAAAGAACGAAGAATAATCTAAGCTATTACGACGCTTCGATTTATTGTTCTCAAAGGTTAAACGATCGCCTGGCTGCTTTGCTATGGCAGTTTTCCAATTGTGCCAATTGATATGGTTAGGTAGTCCAGCCTTACTACCAAAAAGCAGAGCTGTCACATCGTTTTCTATGATGTCTTGACGCTTTTGTAACACTTTAGCAGGCAAGGACTTTTTACCGAGCACATGATCGGCCATATTTATGCTAACAACATGTGCTAAGCTTTGGACATGCTGTGCAATATACTTGGCCTTTGACCATATTTCAGTATTGGGAAAAGGCGCAAGGGTAACCAGTACTCGAGCCTTAGCCGTTGCTAAAAGCTCGCTAATGACCTCAGGCTCAAGTAAAGGGTTAATGGGCATAATAATGTGGCGAGTTTGCACCCCTATTATGACGCTATAGCACTCAGGCAGATTGGGAAGTAGCATGGCAACCACTGCATCGTCCTCTAGTCCTAAAGTATCCATAAAGTTGCCCACTTGATGTATCTCAGTCAGCATCTCTGCATAGCTAAAAGTTTCATTTTCCTTATAAGCAGTGCCTTGTAAGAAAAAGCTTAATGCAGGCGCATCAGGATTAATATCATGCCCCTTTTTGAACAAGTCGTAAGTGGTTGGCGACTCATTCAAAAGCTGCTCATAGCGAACACTGTCCATATGTTCTGAGGCTACTGGGGTATTCGTAGCTTGGTCTGTATTAGTCTTATTATCTTTAGTTTTATTGCTTGGGACACTTTCCATGTGAGAATCCTTTATCTATCAAAGCTTAGTAAGTAATCATGTGGTCACAAATCATGTTGTGATACACCGTTTTGTCGTAAACAAAATATTGGTTATAGTTTATCTTTTAAAAATATAACTTACCACTTCTAGGTGCAGGCTGATATATGGCCTTCTCTCCATTTCAATTAATGTAATAAATGCGTTATTAATAGATCAAAAAAAACCAGCCATATTTCTATGACTGGTTTTTAGATTTAAAGACTTGTATTAACTATTAGCTAAATATTAAATAGCTAAAAATTAAGCTAAATCACGAACCTTAGGTTCACGTTCCCACAGACGGGTTTTAGCATTTTCGATAAAGGCATCTAACTCATCTAGCGGCGTTACGAACTCATCTTTTTCTACAGGTAGTTTGCTTAAGATAAATTCATCAGTCGCACCACAATAAGCAATGGCTTTACAGTGGTTAAAGGCATCGTTGAACCAGTCTAGGGTTGAGCTGTCTTTGGCCAATTTCTTAGCCACATCTGGCATGATGATACTTACTACGGCATCAAACAACACAGATGGCGCACCAGCCACTCGTTCATCAGCTTGGATGGTTGTGCCATCGTCTAATTTCACTTCGATGCTTGGGGCAACAATCTTCACGCTACCACCGGCTGCTTTAACCGCATTTTCAAATTTCTCAATAGAAGCTTTCTTCGAGCCTGCTCCTACTAAGATACCGACTTGACGGCCTTTTAAAGTTTTAGGACTAAGACCGATGGTCTGAACCGCTGGAGACTCTGGCATATCAACGATAGGCGCGGCTGGCTTTGCGGCTTCAGGTAAGTCCATACCTAATGCATCGGCAACACGTTTCGCTAAGTCTTCATCAATATTTAATAGATGACTTAGGGTACGGGTACGCACATGAGCAGTTTCCACCTTACCCAGTTCGAAAGCATAAGCAGTGGCAATATGCGCTTGCTCTGCTGGCGTTTGACTACGGTAGAACATACGAGGCTGACTATAATGATCAGCGAAGCTTTCAGCACGGACGCGACCTTTAACGCCATCATCTAATTGCTCATTGAAAGACTTGAAGCCTTGCTTGTAGTTAGCACGTGGCTTGTTAGGCTCTAAGCTTTGTGGCTCATACAAGGTACGACCTTTAGGTACATGCATCTGCATATGACCATCTTGCTGGTTGTTGGCAAATGGACATTTTGGCGCATTAATTGGAATCTGCGCAAAGTTAGGACCACCCAAACGTTTAAGCTGAGTATCTAAATAGCTAAACAAACGGCCTTGTAATAACGGGTCATTACTGAAGTCGATACCTGGTGGTAAATGCGATGGGCAGAAGGCCACCTGTTCAGTTTCCGCAAAGAAGTTATCTGGATAACGGTTCAATACCATTTTACCCACAATCTTCACAGGCACTAACTCTTCCGGAATCAGTTTGGTCGCGTCTAAATGGTCAAATGGGAATTCTGCAGCTTCTTCTTCGGTAAATAACTGAACCCCAAATTCCCACTCAGGATAATCGCCTGCTTGGATAGATTCAAATAAATCACGACGGTTATAATCAGGGTCTGCGCCTGAAATCTTAACCGCTTCATCCCATGTTAATGACTGAACGCCTAACTTTGGTTTCCAGTGGAAACGAACGAAAGTGCTCTTACCCTCAGCATTAATTAGACGGTAAGAGTGAATACCAAAGCCTTCCATCATACGCAAGCTACGAGGAATAGCACGGTCACTCATTAACCAAATTAAGTTATGCATGGTTTCAGGGGTCAATGACACGAAATCCCAAAAAGTGTCATGAGCCGAAGCTGCTTGTGGGAAGCCGCGATCTGGCTCAGGCTTAACCGCATGAACGAAGTCTGGGAACTTCATAGCATCTTGAATAAAGAAGATAGGCATATTGTTGCCAACGATATCCCAGTTACCCTCTTCGGTATAAATTTTAACCGCGAAACCGCGCACATCACGAGGAGTATCTTTTGAGCCTTTGTTACCGGCTACTGTTGAAAAACGAGTAAATAAAGGCGTTTGTTTACCAGTTTCAGTCAAAATCTTAGCAGTGGTATACTTTTCCAAAGATTCCGTAAGCTCAAAATAACCATGGGCACCAGTACCACGGGCGTGAACAATACGCTCTGGAATACGCTCATGGTCAAAATGAGTGATTTTCTCACGTAATACAAAGTCTTCTAGTAGAGCGGGACCACGGGGGCCGGCTTTTAGAGAGTTTTGGTTGTCAGAAATGACCACTCCTTGTTGAGTAGTAAGGTTTGGCACACTGTCATCGGCTTGATATTGTGGCTCACCACCATTTCCTGTATGGGGACACATATTTTTGGCTGGGTCATTATGATTAATTTTATCTTTCATTATTATTCCTTGCTGGGTGAATTATTTTTATATCAGTCAAGCCAGAGGGCACAGAGGGCGTTTTTAACGAAATCTGGCTAACTTAACCTAGCTTAACAATACGGCCTAGCTATACCGAACTATTGATTACAACTACAACTTGTCTTTGTAATTCGAAATATATCTAAAGTTGTCTCTACAACTACTTGATATATTACCTAAATCGGTGAAAATACCTGTTTAGATTTAGTTAGATATGTATACGCAGCGTTAATAAATTAAATAATCCCCAGTAATATCAAGGATATCTGCAATAAGAAATTGATTTAATTATGAAAATACTTACTAATTACTGTTTCAACATCGTGACGTATGACTGAAACACTGGGCATACGTTCAGCATGAAATCGTAAGATAGGAATACCAGCACTAGCCAAAGCCTTGTCTTTTTTATCATCGGCTTTTTGCCTTGCAACACTGTCATGAGTCCAGTCATCAAGCTCAATGGCAAGCAAGGTGGTTTGAGCATCTCGATCTACCAACACATAATCTACGCTTTGACGACAAATACGGTTAAACCAAAAGTTTTTGTCAGTGCCGGCCTCTTCACTGGGTGCAATGATTCGTGAAAGCTGTACCTGACTAAAAATATAATACTCCGGTACAGCTTGTTGCAATTTAGCAAAAAACAATACTTCGGTATCGGTCATTATCGGCATTGGCTCAAAAGGCCAAATCGCAAGCTCATCTCCTTTAACCGGTTTCTCTTTTTTATTGTCATGGCGACGCTGAGCAATAATACTCATCATAATAATGAGCGCGACCAACACCATGACCCCTAACATCATAAAGTCCACTAAATCTTACCGCCTTAACTCAATAACTACTTATCACATAAAGTAATAAAGAATTTATTTATAATTCTTTGTTACCGCTAATCTTAAAAATATTTTGGCAATTTTCTATTCTAAATGCCTTTAAAAACAGATATTTATACTATTTTGTATTATCTCATTTCTGACCCACACTCGCTTAGATTTTAAGGCCGCTCATAAAAAAACACGACATCTGATGTCGTGTTTGGTGAGGATTAGCTTATTTGCGTAAATTAAATCTAATTTGAAATTTACTAGCGCCAATAAAGCACCCAAGCATTATTCACATTAGTCTTGGGATCAGCATTAATCTTATCCTTCAAAGCCAAAGCCGCTTCTTTGCCTTTTTCCGGACCCACAATTACGCGAACCCCTCTACTGGTGTTACTGGTCGAAGCGGGATAACCGGCAGCACGCAGCTCTTTTACAATCGCATCGGCTTTTTGTTGATTATCAGCAAGCGCCACCTGTACTCCGAAGGTACCTTTGGCCTCCCCACTAGCCGCTTTACGACGGGCTTCCGCCAAACGCTGCTGTGCCTCACGCTTATTTTGTTCAGCGGCTTTCTTTTGTTCTGCCTCTCGCTGTAATATTTCTACTTGCTTGCGAGAAGGGATAGTAATATTTTGCCCTACTCTCAATGAAGAGTTGGTACTCATGTTATTGGCTTCAGCCAAAGCTTCTACAGGCACATTATATTGACGAGCCAGCTTAATTAAGCCATCCCCTGCTTTTACCTGATAGCCTTGTTGGCTAGTTGGAGCCTTATTAGTAGAGCTAGCAGGTTTGGTTTCTGCTGCTTTGGTTTGTTGTGGCTTAGATTGAACATTATTGCTCGCGTTATAGTCACGCACCAATTGGTCTATCTGGCTTTTCGAGGGAATGGTAATCTCTTGCCCAACGCGTATGGTAGAACCTTTGGATATTTTATTGGCCTGAGAAATCGCTTCCACAGGCACATTATATTGACGAGATAATTTAATTAACCCTTCACCACGCTGTACTGTATGCTTTTGGGTGCTGGAGGGTGCCTTTGAAGAAGCCACTTCAGCTTGTGGCTTCGGCTCAGGCTTTGATGCTGCGGCCTGTGTCTCATTACGGGCTTGCATCGGCTGTGTAGTAGTTACTGGGGTCACGCTCTGCTCCACTGGTCTTGCCGTAACCACAGGACGAGTAACGGGCGTCACTACCTTAGAAGTCTCTTCGGAGTTTGGCATTTCATCAACAACAGGCTCTGCCGCACCACTGCGATATTGCTCATTTTCAAGACGAGCTTTTTGCATCGCTAAGGCTTCTGCTTTTTCTTGCTCGGTCAAGAATTCACGGGTCTTCTGATCCAACTGAGCCATCTTCTTTTCACGCTCAAGGCGTTTCTGTGCCAATAAGCGCTTTTCTGTTTCAAGATCAGCTGTTAACGGGTCTTGATCAGACTTTACGGCACTGCTGACTTGTTCCACTTTTATGGCATTATCTGCAGCGGAATCTTTTGGAGCATCCATTTGTTTCACCAAGGACAACAGCAATATGCCGCCTCCAAGGAATACGCCTGTACCCAGTAGTAATTGTCGTGATGAACCCATATTCAACCCCTTGTCTCTCTCATGCTTAAACAGATCAATAATACTAGACTGTTAATAAGTAATATTTATTTATAGATTATAAAGGATTACTCAAGGGATGTCTGCTATCAAGTGCCCTAAAGCCCCTTAGTTTGTCAAACTAGCCAGCTAGACTTCAATAACCCTTGCGACCCGTCCTATCGATCAGCCAACTGCTGCTACCAAAAAGCCAAAAAGTAAATACCAGTAATGGATTGTGCTACTGTATATTAAAACCAGTGCCCAGCTGTTATTTGTTATAATGCCACAACATCTCCCGAGGAGCGGTGGCTTTGACGTTTTCAGCCTCTATAACACCTACTCCTCTCACCTCAAGGTAACTGGAATGACTATGCAAGCCTCAAAGAACACTGAAAATACCGCTCTTATCACTCCTTTAAAAAATGATACTTTCCAAATTGGTAGCCGTACATTCTCATCTAGACTACTGGTCGGCACTGGTAAATATAAAGATTTACAACAAACTGGAGAAGCTATTGAAGCTTCTGGTGCAGAGATTGTCACTGTGGCCATTCGCCGTACCAACATTGGTCAGCATAGAGATCAGCCAAATTTACTAGATGTTATATCTCCGGAAAAATACACCATCTTGCCTAATACTGCCGGTTGTTTTGATGCAGATACCGCGATACGCACCTGCCAATTAGCGCGTGAATTACTAGACGGCCATAACCTAGTAAAGCTTGAGGTACTAGGAGATGAGCAAACGTTATATCCAAATGTCACTGAAACACTGATAGCCGCGCAAAAATTAATTGATGATGGGTTTGAGGTCATGGTTTACACTTCTGACGACCCCATCGTTGCCAAAGAGCTTGCAAGCATGGGCTGTGTGGCGATTATGCCCTTAGGCAGTCTTATCGGCTCTGGTTTAGGATTGTTAAACCCACATAACTTGAGTATTATTATTGAGAATACCAAAGCGCTAAATATTCCAGTCCTGGTAGATGCCGGAGTCGGTACCGCTTCAGATGCCGCTATCGCTATGGAGCTTGGCTGTGACGGAGTGTTAATGAACTCAGCCATTGCTTATGCAGAAGACCCCGTATTAATGGCCCATGCCATGAAACATGCCATTTGGGCTGGACGTGCTTCTCACTTAGCAGGCCGTATGCCAAAACGTAAGATGGCCCTGCCTAGCTCACCACAAACAGGCTACTTTTTTCAGTAGTTCTAAGCAGTATCAGCTACCCTCTTAGCCTATACTTTTTTTAACCTGCTTGTATTTGGAATTTAGGGCTCAATGAGCCCTAAATATAAAGTGATACGTCATAGCAATATTAACTATTTAACTCAAATAGATTTTGCATTAATATGGATCTTACCCTCTAAAATGATTATCAATTCTTGTTCAATATTGAGTTTTTTACTCTCTCTATCAGTCATCTAAGCAAAGGAATGCTATGCGTTTATTATCATTACTAGATTTTATGTTTTTGTTGGTCGAAAAACGTAAACAGCCCATGCATGTAGGCGGTTTGTTCTTATTTGAGGTCCCCGCTGACGCCGATGAAGACTTCGTTCTAACGCTGGTCCAGCAAATGCAGTCCTCTAAAACACCACCAACTTTCCCTTTTAACCAAGTCCTTCATAACTTAACCTATTGGGCTAAGGATGAAGAGTTTGATGTTGAGCACCATTTCCATCATATCGCGTTGCCCAAGCCGGCACGGGTACGTGAACTGCTGTCTTACATCTCAAAAGAGCATAGCCGCCTATTAGACCGCGCTCGTCCTTTATGGGAATGTCATATTATTGAAGGTATTGAACCGGAATCTGAAGGACGCCCAAAACGCTTTGGTCTATATTTTAAAATCCATCACTCATTGGTGGATGGTATTGCAGCCATGCGCTTGGTACAAAAATCTTTGTCTCAATCACCGAACGAGACCCTGACCTTGCCTTTATGGGCATTAATGATGCGTCATCGTTATGAGATTGAAACCATTCTGCCTGATAAGGACCGCTCTGCTTTGGCCATCTTTAAAGATCAATTGAAGACCGCCAAACCTGTTTTAAAAGAAGTCACCCAAACTCTCAATCAAAGTAAAGATTCAAGCTTTGTTAGAACCACTCAGGCTCCAGCCAGTATTCTTAATCAGAGTATTTCTAGCTCAAGACGCTTTATTGCAGACTCCTATGAGCTTGAAAGATTCAGAAATGTGGCTAGTAACCTAGGGGTCAGTCTTAATGACGTAGTACTTACCGTTTGCTCCGGTGCTTTACGCAACTATCTATTAGCCATTGACCAGCTCCCTGAAGAGCCTTTAATCGCTTGGGTACCCTACTCTATGCGTAAAGATGAGAGCGCTTCTGGCAACCAGTTTGCTTTTATTTTATGCAACCTTGGTACCCACTTAGAGAACCCGCTGAGCCGATTAAAACTGGTCAATAGTAGTATGAATGATGGCAAGACACGTTTCGGCCGCATGACCCAGCCTGAAGTCATTAACTATAGCTTACTGGCTTATAGCTGGGAGCTTATTAACGTGTTGACCAGTGCTTATCCTAAGAAACAAGCTTTCAACCTTATTATTTCCAACGTACCGGGCTCTAAGAAAAAGCTTTACTGGAACGGGGCTGAATTAAGAGCGTTATATCCGGCCTCTATCTTATTCAATGGCCAAGCCATGAATATTACTTTGGCCAGTTATCTGGATAAAATTGAGTTTGGTATCATAGCGTGTAGTAAAACTCTGCCAAAAACTCAAAATATATTGAAGTTATTAGAAAGTGAATTGACCAATCTAGAAAATATTTGTCACGAAAGAAAATTGGGTATTCGTGAATAACTTTGGTCTAAAAAAATTAAAGCGGCAAGAGGTCATATGCGCGTAGTCTCTTTGGTAGAACAGCTGTTCTTTTTAATTGAAAAGCACAAACAGCCCATGCATGTAGGCGGGCTGTTTTTGTTTGATATTCCTACCTCCGCAAAGCCTGACTTTGTGACTGATTTGGTGCGCCAAATACGCAACGGAGAGACACCGCCGACCTTTCCTTTTAATCAGGTGCTGCACAACTTAACCTTTTGGAAGACCACAGAGCACTTCGATCTGCACTATCATTTCCACCATACCGTTTTGTCTAAGCCCCACTCTTTTCAGGCGCTACTGTCTTACGTGTCCGATGTCCATGCCAATATGTTGGATAAAAATTACCCGTTATGGGAGTGCCATATTATTGAAGGCATCGATAACGTACCTACTATATCTGAGACTGAGCCCAAGCGCTTTGCTCTATATTTTAAGATTCACCACTCCTTAGTGGATGGCGTGGCGGCCATGCGTATTGTTGAGAAGTCTTTATCCAACTCCTCTACTGAAGTTATGACCTTGCCGCCTTGGGCTCTACTAAGTCGCGATGAAAAAAACTTAAAAAATATAGCACCAAGTAAACGAACCTTTAGTGGGATAGTAAAAGAACAGATTGGCACCATCAAGCCAGTATTTGGTGAACTTAAGAATGAGCTAAAAGAACGCAAGGAGCCCGGATTTGTCTCAACCATACAGGCTCCGACTAGCCCGTTAAATCAGCGCATCTCCAATAGCCGAGCTTTTTTTGCAACTACTTATGCTCTGTCTCGGTTTCAAAAAATAGCCGAAGTGTTGCAAGTGAGTCTCAATGACGTGGCCTTAGCCATTTGTTCTGGTGCCCTACGCAGCTATCTATTACAGCTTGAGCAGTTGCCAGAAGAGCCTCTGATTGCTTTTGTTCCGGTGTCATTACGCAAAGATGACAGTGCTTCAGGCAATCAAGCTTCCTTGGTACTTTGTAACTTAGCCACAAATGTTGACGACCCTATTGAGCGAATCAAGGCTATCCATGCCAGCATGACCATGGGCAAAGATAAGTTTGGACGAATGGAGCAAGCTCAAGTCATTAATTACAGTGCCATCAGTTATGCTTGGGAAGGGGTTAACCTGCTGACCAACGCTTACCCCAAAAAGCAAGCCTTTAACATTCTCATTTCTAATGTGCCTGGTCCCAAAGAGCCTCTATATTGGAATGGTGCCACATTGAGCGCTTTATATCCCGCTTCTGTGGTGTTTAATGGTCAAGCGTTAAATATTACCTTTTCTAGTTATCTTGATAAATTGCACTTTGGTATTGTGGGCTGTGATAAAACACTGCCAAATCTTGAGTATTTAACCGAAGCATTAGACACAGAGCTATTAAAACTTGAAATGATTTGCAACCTTGCCTAACTTGCAATCGAGTTAAGCCGATTTAGCAAATCGAGACTGTAAGCGTTGTAGGTACCACAGTCCATAAGTAACGACCACATAGTTAATAGCAAACCCAATAGCCCCACTAATGACCAACATCGGAATCACGCCATTTTCTTTTAGCGCAGTCATAGTAAGCTCCGATGCGGATAAGTCGTATAGAGAATAAATCATCAGCATAGAGGTCACTATTAACGTAAATACTGCGGTTAATAAGCCGACACGGTGACACTCTATTTTCTCTAAGCTGCGCTGCTCGGCTCTTTTAAATATAGTAATCAGCGCCATGTTTAACGCCAAAACCACTAAAGCCGATAGCACTAATCCTGAAACCGGCACATCTAGCTGAGCCAAGCTTGAGGGCAAAAAAACGTAGAGTAACGTATAGACCAATGCAAAGCGTGATAAATAGCCATAGCTTTTGGTTTGGTTGGTCTTAGTCATCGCCACAGGGTCAGGAATATGGTGATCCTGATTAGGATTATGGTATTCATCTTGCATTTTTTTCTCTTATTATCAAAATAGAAATCTGGGTCAGCCTGCTATCTAACCACAAATTGCCCTTTTTTGCTTCGGTTTGTTTTTTACTTCAGTTTAGAATGCTATTTGGCCTAAAGCTTGTGGCGTTCTAAAAATTTCAAGCATCATAAAAACTTGATGCACCATAAAAAAAGGTGAGCTTTAAGCCCACCTCTTTTTATTTTGCTACTGTAACTCAATCAAGCCCATGCCCGCTTGAATTAGCTGGCCACTTTGGCCACTCTAAAGCCAAGCTGCTGCACCACCTCTTCTTTATCATAAGGGGCCAATACCGCTTTACTGCTTGGCTTATCTTTTAGATAAGTGGTTGCCACACGCTGCAAATCTTCTAAAGTAACGGCTAGAATATTGCCGCGCATTTTTTGTTGCCAAGCTTCTCCGCGGTTGTGTAAATAAGAGAAGCAGGATTTTACTGCCTCTCCAGCGGGTGACCCTGGCTTATCCATACCTGAAACAATCCCTAAGATAGCCTCTTCCAATTGTTCTGGCTTCTGTGGTTCATTAAGCAGCCAATTTACACTTTGCTCAAAGTGCTCAAAGGTTTCAGCACAGTGTGGATCACGGTAGCTAAAGAACTTAAAGGCACAGGCATTGGCATCGTAGCCCGCCCCGCCACCATAAGCACCACCACGCTCACGGATAGCACTATGCAAATAGCCATTACGTAAGTAAGGGGCCAATACCATCAGTGCTGCTGTATCGGGGTGGTCTGCTGGCACCACTGGATAGGCTGCAGCATTATGATAAACGTTGGTAGCAACCAACCAAGCCATATCTTCCGCTTGACGCTCTACACTAAGAGCCTGTTGCGGCACCGCACTGCCTCGCTCAAGCTGCAGCTGGGTGTATTCATTAGGAATACTGTCTGCCAAGGCCTGACTGTCTTGCTCTACCTTGTTGGTATAACGTGATTGAGCCCAGTTTTGTTCAATTAACTGTTTGAAATGCTCTGTTTGCTCCGGCTCACACACAATCAGCGCTTGCTTAGGTAGGCTCGCCAAACGCTTATGCAACACCACTAGAGCACTAGACAGCTCATCCCATTTAGACTCATCTTCAGCAGCATTGCCTAAGAACTCTTTTAGCGCATTTAAAGCTGGCAAGCCACTACGCACATATTCAAGCTCAGCTTGACGGCTCATACTACGGCTTGCCGTTTGCATCGCATACGCATGGCCTGAGCTGGCCAAACGAGACTGCCAACCGGCGCGTCTTTGTTGCAGTAGCTCTTTGATACGGTCTTTTTCAGTGAAGATACTGTGCTCTAAGACTTGTTTCACCAAATCAATGGCTTCCGGCTTACGATTTAGGGCACGAGTTGCCACCACAAAGTAACTGCTCAACAAGTCTGGATCTTGTGGTGAGGTGCGCTGACTAACGCGCGCGGTTACCCCAGAAGAATGGGCGGCCTGTAGCGCTTGAAACTCACGAGCCGACAAAGTATCGGTCCCTAGATCAGATAATAAACCTAAATAAATAGGCAGTAACGGATGATTAATCAACTCATCTTGACCCGCCAGCGGCATAATCAACTGATAATAATACAAACCATTGGTACCGGCTTCATACTGATAAAGGACACTGTCATCCCCGGCAAGTTTAATGTCTACTTGCTTACCATGAGTAAAGCTAATCGACTCAGGAACGTCTTCTAAGCCTACTTTAGGCAATAAGCTTAAGTCATCTTCTGCCGCTTGACGGGCGGTTAACTGCTCGGTTTGCTCTCTGATTTTTTGTTTGTCTTCTGCTGTTAATGTCGCTTCAATAGCATCCAATCGGGCTTGCTCCGCCTCGGCCAATTTAGCAGACTTAGTGGCATCAGGCACTAAGGTCACACGCACTCGGTGTGGGTTATCAATTAAATGCTTTTGTAATAAACCAGGCAACCAACTAGGGTCTTTTACTTGTTCGCGTAACCACTGTAGATGCTCATCGACCTCCCAAATATCAATTGGGTTGCCATCATGAATGGCTGTACTAAAGCCCTCTAGCATTAGGTTTAGACCATAAGGAATGCTATCACCGCCAATATGACGCTGATCAATCTCAATTTGGTGCAAGATGGTTTCAATGGCTTCAGGATCAATCTCATTGTCGGCCACTTGCTGCAACAACTCTAAGATGCCTTGTTCAATAGCATCGGCATGCTCAGGCTCTGAGCCGCGTACCCCAGCATAGAAAACCATCTCAAAATGACTGTCGTCTAAGCCTAATAAAGGACTTGGACCGGTAGCCAACGGATGACTGTCCAAATAAGCGCGCAAAGGCGAGCCCGCATGCTCAATCAATACCCCTTCTAACAGACGCAGTGCTAAGCGCTGTTTTGGATCGGTAATCTCTGGCAATAACCAAGCCATGGCATGGTGGGTTTGCGCTTTATCTACCTCATCCACAGTATAGGTTTCGGTAACTTGAATAGGCGCACTTAGGCGCGTCTCAGGGCGTGACTCATGCTTTTTACCTTCTCCAAACTGAGCCAAGGCATCTTCATGTAACTTAGCCTGGGTTTGCTGCACCGGAATGTTACCAAAGCTCATAATCACACTGTTTGAAGGGTGGTAATGGCTTTTATGGAATTCAACCAATTCTGCATGGGTCAAGTCTGGGATATCTGCAGGATCGCCACCAGAATTGTAATGATAAGTGGTGGTCGGGAATAAATGATGCGCCACACTGTGATACAGCTGGTCAATCTCCCCACTCATCGCCCCTTTCATCTCATTAAACACGATACCTTTAAACTGCGGCTTATCATTGTCATCGAGCTCAATACGAATGCCTTCTTGAGCGAAATCTAATGGGTGTAAATTAGGGAAGAAAGACGCGTCTAAATATATCGACAACAGGTTAAAGTAGTCGTTTTTATTTTGGGTCGCAAACGGATAGGCAGTCCAGTCAGCCGCAGTCATGGCGTTCATAAAGGTATTCAAGGAACGCTTAATCATAGAAAAGAAAGGGTCGCGTACTGGATATTTAGCAGAGCCGCAAAGCGCGGTATGCTCAAGAATATGGGCCTCACCTTTTGAGTCCATAGGCTGAGTACGAAAGCCCACCAAAAATGCATTTTCATCACTCGGATGAGCCAAGTGATAATGCATGGCTCCGGTTTGTTTGTGCTTACTGATAACAACATCAAGCGACAACGCTTCAATTTTGCGGTGCTGAATTAATTCAAAGCTTGGATGTAAGGTCAAATCTAGCGCTGCATTATCTTGTTTCATATTTTTTGCTCGTATTATTTATCGTATTTTTATTAGCTATTACTGGTTTAAAGGGCCGCCTATCTAAGAGGCGTCATTCAAAAATGCTGATATTAGTTAATGGAGGCGTTTGTAGTTTTTTAAAGCCAAAGTAACAACTTTACTTACATTCAAGGCTAAATGGCTTAGGCTGATAAATCTGAATTTTGGTCAGTACAATGACGCACCTTAGTAATAGTAGGTGCATATTGCGCCTTCAATTCATCATTGGGTAACGTCAAGCAAAACACTTCCCCATTTTGGGCGCGTATGGACAATTCAAATTGACGAAACTTAGTTACGTGCTGCGTCTCATCGGCTGGCAAACCGAGTAAATACCATATCAACATACTGATCCAATACCCATGGGTATACACCACATGATTGCCTGGTTCAAAAGTTGAAAATTGCTTGAGTACTTGGGGAATACGTTGATAAAACTGCTGAAAACTTTCTGCATCCTCAGCGTTGGCAACGGCGGGATCGGCCGATTGCCAATAAGCGTCAGTCAACGCCATGCGCTGCGTAAAAGTGGTACCTTTTAAGCGACTAAAACCGATTAAATCAAACTCTTGTAAGCCTTCTATAACTTTTGGTGTCTGCTTTAGTTTATTTACTAACGGCTGTGCGGTTTGTTGGGTACGAATGTAGCTTGAAACACAGATGGATTTAATATTGTCCCCTAAACTCTGCAACAGCCACTCAGCGGCTTCTTCTGCTTGCTTGTGGCCCAGCTCGGTCAACTCAATCTTAGCGTTAGGCTGAATCTCGCCTCCGGCGTTAGCGGTACTTTGTCCATGTCGAACCAAATATATTTTTTTCATACGCTACCCTTAATTAACCCACCCTCTTAACACTATGCCTTAAAGAGAGCTCCCTAAAAAAAGAGCCCCCTAACCCTTACTCACCACTCGACAGCAGTGTATTCAAAAACAGGCTTAGTCTACTAGCGACGGCGATTAATTCAAATTTATTTTGCTTAATTGATACCTTCTTAAATATAAGCCGGGGTTAGAAATGGCGTGGAACATCCACATACTAATCAGTTAGCAGGCGGTATAAAATGTAATCCATATCTTTTATGCTTAAACCAATACTTTTTCGTGACTCGGCTAAGCCTTATGAAATCTAGGGGTTAATCAGTTAACCCCAACAGCTGTGGATAACTCTGTGTATAACTCATGACTTGACAGCAAATAACGCACAATAATTAAAGCTTAGGATAAAATTGTCTATTTTAGACAAAATATTTTCTATTTAAAATCAAGTATTTACAATAAAATTATTTTTAGCGATAAATTTTTATTATTTTTTTTAGACTCTGTAGTTTCTAGCAGATGTTCCACGCTGTAACCTCTATCTCCACAACCAACCCAAATTACAGTATCATAGCCGCATCGAAATCAAACACACCACAATTATTAAGAGTTGGAAATATTATGTACGACGTTATGGCTGTAGGAAACGCTTTGGTAGATCACGAATATCTATTGAATGATCAACAACTTACTCAGACCAGTCTGGCCAAAGGCAGTATGACTTTAGCCAGCTTAGAGGAGCAAACACAGTTGCTAGCAGAATTCGAAGCTCAGCGACTACAGCCCTCAAAGCAAACTGGAGGCGGTTCAGCTGCCAATGCTATGTTTGCATTTGCTAGCCTTGGCGGTAAGTCTTTTTATGGCTGCCGTGTGGGAGATGATAAGGCGGGCGAGTTTTACTTAGCCGATTTAAATCAAGCAGGAGTGGCCACTACTTCAGAAAAATCGGTATCAGCCGGAGGAGTCACTGGTTCGTGTGTGGTAGCGATTACTCCAGACGGTGAGCGTACCATGCAAACCTACTTAGGCACTTCAAGTGACATTAATGCAGACAACCTAGACTTTGACGCTTTAACTCAAAGTAGTTGGTTATATTTTGAAGGTTATCTAGCAATGTCAGAGAGCCTGCGCCCTGCCCTACAACAGCTACGTCAACAAGCCAAAGATAATGACATCAAGATTGCTGTAAGCTTTGCGGACCCTGCCGTGGTTAACTTTGCCAAAGAAGGTTTACTGGAAGTCTTAGGTGACGGGGTAAACACTATTTTCTGTAATGCTGAAGAAGCCATGCTATTTACTGAAACAAGCAGCATTACCGAAGCCGCTCAAGCCTTGACTCAATACTGTCAACTGGCTGTGGTAACCAACAGTGCGGAAGATACCGTTATTTGTGAAAAAGACGTTAATGCAGCCACCACCTTAACGCAAGTACCTACCCCTAAAGTAGATAAGGTCATTGACACCAATGGCGCTGGCGACAACTATTCTGGCGCCTTCTTGTATGCCTTATCACAAGGTCACAGCTTAACTGAATGTGGCAAGCTGGCAGGTACTGTGGCCAGTCAGGTGGTACAGCAGTTTGGTCCTCGCCTAACCGTTGAGCAATACCAAGCCATTGCTGAGCAAGTTCTGTCGGCTTAATTTGCTAAAGCTAGAATTCTTACAAATCAAGCAAAAAAAAATCCCAAACTTAAGTTTGGGATTTTTTATTTTTCAGGAACGATAACCTTAGGCTTTGGCTAGTGCTTGCTCTAAGTCCGCTTTGATATCTTCGATATGCTCGATACCAATAGACAGACGAATCATATCTTCACTAACGCCTGCTTTTGCCAACTCTTCGTCATTAAGCTGACGGTGAGTAGTAGTGGCTGGGTGACTGGCCAAAGATTTAGCATCCCCAATGTTTACCAAACGTGTGATTAGATTTAAGGCATCAATAAATTTCGCACCCGCTTCACGGCCGCCTTTTACCCCGAAGGTTAAGATAGCTGAAGGAGTACCTTTCATATATTTCTGCGCCAGCTCATGATCAGGATGATCCGACAAGCCAGCATACTTAACCCAAGCCACTTTATCATGACCTTTTAGATATTCAGCCACGGCTTGAGCGTTTTGGACATGACGCTCCATACGTAGGCTTAGGGTTTGGATACCCTGCAAGATACTAAAGGCATTTAAGGGACTTAACGCAGCACCTGTATTACGTAAAGGAGCCACACGAGCACGGGCGATATAGGCTGCAGCACCCACATCTTTTACAAAGTTTACGCCATGATAGCTGACATCAGGCTGGTTTAATAAAGGGAAGCGCTCTGGATAATCGCCCCAATTAAAATTACCACTATCCACGATAGCACCGCCAATAGAAGTACCAGTACCGCTCATGTATTTGGTCAATGAATGCACCACGATGTCAGCGCCAAATTCAAACGGACGACATAAAGCAGGCGTGGCTACAGTGTTATCAATAACTACCGGCACCCCATGCTTATGGGCCGCTTCTGAAATGGCCTCAATATCAATGATGTTGCCTAGAGGGTTACCGATACTCTCAGCAAAGACCATTTTGGTTTTATCGTCGACCAAGTCGTGAATAGCTGCAGGATTTTTATGGTCAAAGAAACGAACTTCAATACCTTGACGCGGTAGAGTGTGCGCAAAGAAGTTATAAGTGCCGCCATATAATGTCGAGGCAGCGATAATGTTATCGCCAGCTTCACAGATAGTTTGCACTGCATAAGTAATGGCCGCCATGCCTGAAGCCACTGCCAGAGCACCGATACCGCCCTCTAATGCTGCCACACGCTCTTCTAACACAGCGTTGGTAGGGTTCATAATACGGGTATAAATGTTACCTGCTACCTTTAAATCAAACAGATCTGCGCCGTGCTGAGTATCATCAAAAGCATAAGAGCTGGTGTGATAAATAGGCACAGCAACCGCCTTGGTCGTAGGCTCTACACTATAACCTGCATGAATGGCTAAAGTTTCTAAACGCTGGTTATCAACTGCATTGTCGGCATTACTCATATCGCATCCTTAACGTATTAATATAAAAGTTCAAATAAAAGCTTTAACGATACTATCTTATATAAGCATCTTTATCTAAAGGCGCTATCACTCAAAAAGTGCTATAAGTTAAAAAGTACCATAAGCCAAAAACTAGCCCTAGGGCAAAATCAAAAACCATAAAAAAGCTGGATTATCTAATGATAACCCAGCCAATGAATAAATATAATCACTAATTCTTATTATACTTATTACTTCCGCTCAATTAGGAGGGTTTATTTATAATAAGCATTTTCTGTATGTGAGTGGTCTGTATCATCTACCACTTGAGTCAACTCAGGGATTTGCTGTTTTAATTGAACCTCAACCCCTTGACGCAAAGTCATGTCCACCGCTGAACAGCCCTGGCAACCGCCGCCAAATTTAAGTACCGCAGTTAGGCCAACGCCCTCTTCTTCAATCAATTCTAATAACTGTACGTCACCGCCATGAGCGGCTAAGCTTGGGTTAATCTCAGATTGAAGAACATAGTTGATACGCTCTTCAACACTGGCATCAGCCCCCACTTTAGGCACTTTAGAGTTAGGTGCACGGAAAGTTAGCTGACCTCCGAAGCGGTCTTTATTGTAATCGATAACCGCATCATCTAAATAAGGCACTGAAGAGGCTTCAATATAAGCAGTGAAGGCTTCAAATGGCATTTGTAGATCCGCTTCATCTTCCTCACCAGGCTGGTTATAAGCCATACAGCATTCCGCACGAGGCGTGCCTGGATGCTCAACAAAAATACGCACTCCGATACCTGGGGTTTCTTGTTTTGCCAGTAATTCAGCTAAGTACTCTTGCGCCGAAGGAGTGATGGTAATGTTGCTTTTAATGTCTGATTGTTCGATGTCTATTGCAGAAACTGGAGCGTTATCAGTCATAAGATGACCTCTTATATTATAAATTATAGGATGGATAAGATATTTTGATGGGTTTAAAGATGAATGTGCTTCTTTAGTGTTTCTATTATGGTGGCGATTGAGAATTAATCAAGGAAAATGATAATTAGTTACAATGGCAATTAGTTACATAGGAACACAGCTCAGAACTCATGCCTTCTAAAAATGCTGCAAAAAGGCTTATAAGCAAGCTAAATATTGTAATATGACCTATAATATACTCTATCAAAAATCACGATTTCCTATCGCCCATTTTACTGTATTTATTAAGCTACTCAAAATCCCTTCGCCTTCCTTATCGAGCTTTTGTGGCCTCATTTTTTATGGCGCTTATAGCCTAGGTTTTGAGTGTAAAAAGCTTAGAGTTAACTATCATGACCTTAATTACTGCGGTAATCTCTATTTTCATATTAATAGCGATCAGTGCTGTTGTGTCGAGTTCTGAACTTGCCCTAGCCTCAGCTCGAAAAATAAAACTACAAATTTTAGCCAAAGAAGGCGAAGTACGCGCCCTAGATGTGCTCGCGATGCAAGACAACCCTGGTAGCTTTATCACAGTGGTCCAAGTTCTACTAAACGCAGTTGCTATTTTAGCCGGTGTGATTGGCGAATCTGCGGTCAGCCCCTATCTAGAAGCCATCTTACAACACGAAGCCCTATCATTTTTACAATCAGTCATTGGTTATGAAACGCTCGCTTCAGTGATTTCCTTTATCTTGGTTACCAGTGTTTTTGTGCTATTTGCCGACCTGATGCCCAAACGCTTTGCCATGAGCTATGCCGAGCCCATTGCCATCCGATTAGTACGCCCAATGATGATGCTTATCTTTGTGTTCAAACCCATTATTTGGGTATTTGATGGCGCAGCTGACTTGTTGTTTAAGCTACTGGGCGTATCGACGGTGCGCCGTGACGATCTTACTTCGGAAGACATTTATGCAGTAATGGATGCGGGCGCCGAAGCTGGGGTGTTAAAACATCAAGAGCATCACTTAATTGCTAACATCTTTGAGATGCAAGAACGTACGGTTACCTCGGTAATGACCACCCGTGAATATATCGTTTATTTCGACTCTAATGAAAATCATGACGTAATTGTTGAAACCATGATTCGTGAGCCGCATCATAAATTTTTAGTCTGCTTAGAAGATGACTTAGAGCAAACCATAGGGTATGTTGAGTCTCGTGCCTTTTTGGCGATGGTTTTACAAAAGGAAAAAGTGCGTCTGACTGACCCCACTATTTTACGTACCGCGCTATTTATTCCAGATACTTTATCTTTGTTCGACGTATTAGAAACTTTTAAAAGTACCGGATCCGACTTTGCCATTATCGTTAATGAGTACTCATTAGTGGTAGGGGTGATTACCTTAAAAGATGTGATGAGCATTGTGATGGGTGAGCTGGTTACAGTAGATGAGCAGCCTATCGTCCAACGCACAGAGAACTCTTGGTTAGTCGATGGGATGACCCCTATTGAAGATGTTATTCGTACTTTAGGTATCATAAACTTGCCAAACTCAGAGAACTATGAAACCATAAGTGGGTTCATGATGTATTCTTTACGAAAGATACCCAAAAAAACCGATTTCATTGAACACGCTGGTTTTAAGTTTGAAATTCTAGACACTGAGAACCTTAAGGTTAATCAGTTGCTGGTCACTAAAACCACTGAAGAGTAACGGCCGTAAGTCCATTCCTACCATTCATCTATAGGCCACTTACCTGTTACTTGTAATACCAAAAGGTTAGGCGCCGGTGCTGTCCTAAGTGCTACAGCTTAACCCTTATGCAAGATTCTAATATCTACCAGATATTTGATTATCCAATTGTATTGTTAAATACAAAAAATCTTTTTAAACCGTCATCTCATACCCATAGTACTTTGGCTTTGCCTATATGGCTCAGTTATTAATTCCCGCACTGTCTAGATTAAATTAATCTAGCAATACTGACGGGGTCTGCATTTTTATAAATTATTTTATAAAAAGCTATGCTATCGGTATGCCTATTTTTATGGTGCATTGTATGTCTAAACAAATTTCTACCACAAGAAGCAACCGGCCATTTGCTTCCTTTTGGTCTGCGAGTGACGCACAGCAGCGCACAATGATTATAGGTGTCTTACTGGCAGTAGTCTCAAACTTATTATTTGGTATCCTTTATTTTTACAGTAACTTATTGCAGCCGCTAACCGGTACTCAGGTCTTTATCTGGCGCATGCTGTCTATGTGGGTAGCTTTAGTAGGCTTTGTGGTGATAAGAGGCCGCTTGGGCTACCACTTGGATATCTTGCGCAATCTAAAAACGGCTAAGCAGTGGGCTTGGCTGCTACTACCTACCCCCATATTTTTTAGTCAACTTTGGCTATTTATGTGGGCCCCAGTCAATGGACAAGGGGTACAGGTAGCGATGGGCTACTTCTTATTTCCCTTGATGATGGTGCTGTTTGGCTATCTGTTTTTTGGGGAGCGATTATCCAAGTTACAGTGGTTGGCTGTGGGCTTCGCCCTGGTGGGTATTAGCCTAGAGATGATGCGGACTCAAAGCGTGTCTTGGGCAACGCTTTGGGTGTGTGGGACTTACCCTATTTATTATATTATGCGTCGATTACAGGGCATTACTGCCATGACAGGAATGCTAGTCGACTTGACTCTGTTTTTACCTATTGCTCTAGGATATAGGCTATTTGTTGCTCCTGAGAACTTAGCCTTTGTAATGGGTTCAAGTCTCCATATGCTACTGGTGGTAAGCCTAGGCATACTCAGCGTGTTGGCATTAAAGACCAACTTAGATGCCAGTCAAATATTGCCCGTCAATGTATTTGGCATGATGAGTTATCTTGAGCCAGTATTTTTATTTTTCTTAGCCATAACGGTCTTAGGCGATAGCTTTGAAATGGGCATGTTATACAGTTATGGTCTAATCTGGATCGGTATCATGTTCCTGATTGCCCATGGCGTTCGTCAGTTACGGGCCAATAGACGCAACAATAAACCCTGGATGAAAGGCGCTCGGGTTAGCTAAATGCTAAACAAGACAAGCTATTGGCTTTTAAAGTTTTAAAATACAAGCCCCTCTAAACTTTAGAGGGGCTTTTTTACTCCTTTTATACGTTTTGGAACCTATTCATTATTGTTATTGTGAAGTCTAGTGTGTCACTATAAAGCCCTTTATCCTTAAAAATTAATTGTTACAATAATCACAAACTCAAATCACAAACTCAAAGTTCAATCACAAGATTGAATGCTGGTATTGCTGGAGCTTCAAGAATGAGCGTGTCACCTGCACAAAGCCCAATGGAATTAGAAAAAAAGTCTGATAATTTAAAGTCAAATTCCAATAGCCATTACAAATATTTAGTATTTATTGGTCGTTTTCAGCCCTTTCATATGGGGCATAAAGCGGTGGTAGATGAGGCGTTAAACAGAGCAGAAAATGTCATCATGTTAATCGGCTCAGCGAATATGCCTAGAAGCCTGCGTAATCCTTTCACAGTTGAAGAGCGCGCTCAAATGATTAAGGGGGCTTACTCGGCTGAGGATGCTGCTAGAATTCACTGTGTTGGCCTTGATGATGCTCTATATAACGACACGCGCTGGCTACAGTATGTTCAAGCCTCTGTTAAGAGCGTTACTCATGATTTGAATGAAGACATTGCATTAATTGGCCACTCCAAAGACAGCTCGTCTTATTACTTATCCTTATTCCCAACCTGGGATTCTGTCTCCGTTCCCAATTACAAAGACCTATCTGCTACTCCCATTCGTGAAGGCTATCTGATGGGCGCTACCCCCACTGGAGAACGTACCCCTGTTTCCACGCGTGAAGTTATGCAGGCTGTCAAAAAAACTGAGGACTACCAACACCTTCATGAAGAAGCTTGGTTCGTTGATGATTATATGAAGCAGTGGCGTGATGCCCCTTATCCTCCTACCTTTATGACCACTGATGCTTTGGTAGTACAGTCTGGCCATATCTTACTGGTAGAGCGTCGTAGTATGCCAGGTCGTGGTTTATGGGCGCTACCTGGAGGGTTTGTGGATCAAAAAGAAACCTTGCTAGATGCCTGTATTCGTGAGCTGGCGGAGGAAACCAAGCTCGATGTACCTGCTTCAGTGCTATATGGCTCTCGCCATAGTCAGCATACCTTTGATGACCCTTACCGCTCATCAAGAGGTCGTACTATTACCCAAGTATTTTACTTTAAGCTAAAAAACGACCCTGAAGGCTTGCCTCAAGTAGAAGGGGGAGATGATGCTGCCAAAGCTTTCTGGTTGCCCTTGGCTGAACTTGATCCCAAAAAGATGTTTGAAGATCACTACGCAATTATTACTAAGATGGTAGGTCTGTGATTTTTATTCCTATTATCTGCTACAGCCTTTTACAGTCAAGCCGATAGACGGTAAACCCTATTACGACATTTGAGGCTAATTTGGCTTTCTTATTTTAGTCCTTACAGCCTCAATACTTATTCTAAATGTCGTTTCATCAATCAGAGGAGCTCTGTGATGTACACCAGTAATTTAAATAATTTAATTCTGAATTCTGACAGCTTTGACCTCCTCCCCTCGCTAAACCGAGGGGATTCCTACAGCTAGACGGTCAAGCCCGACCGCGAGGATGTTAGCAGCATTGATATCCCTATCATGCCATGTGCCACACTCAGCACAAGCCCATCCTCTTATTCGCAAACCTGCTCTACCCTCAAGCTACTGTCACTTATTTTATGGCAGCACGAACAGGTCTGGGTAGTGTAACTCTCATTTACCATCTCAAGCTGACAACCTGCATGCTTGCATTTATATTCCAGTTGTCGTTTAAGTTCAAACCATCCTGCATCGTATGTCGATTTAGCTAGCTTGGTTTTTTTAGTTGTAAATGAGCGTGATTTAACATCACCAACCACAATTAAGCTGTTATCTTTAACAAGCTTGGTGGTGAATTTATGAATTAAGTCTAATCTTGTGTTTTTGATTTTGGCGTGGATTGCTTTAACACGTTTTTTATTGTTAGCACGTTGAGCGATAGCAAGCTTTTTAGCCCATTTTTGGGTCTGCTTAATAGTAAGTTTATCACCCATTGAGGTAGTAGCAGACTCTTTTAAGCCCAAATCAATTCCAACGCTGCCCTTACCACTTACTTGCTTAGGAAAGTCTTTAACGGTGATACACGCATACCAACGATTACGACTGTCTTGTACTATCTCAAGCGTGTTGATTTGATATAGGCTTAGGTTGTAGCTATCGAATACATCTATGATAAGCTTTTGACCTTTAGATAGCGATAGCTGTATGGTTGATTTCAGTGCCTT
>NZ_FUGE01000282.1 GCF_900162825.1 Psychrobacter piechaudii | reverse complement strand
CTGCTCTAAATATTCAATGCGTGTGGTTAATTCATTGAGATGGGTTTGTTTAGCAGGACTGTCCTGATAACTACTATGAACGCCATTGGCGGTTACAAGATTCTGAGCAGGCGTTGCTATAGGTCTGCCATTAATATCGCTAACTAGGGCGTGTCCTCAATTTAACTTACAGTGAATAATAGTATAAGCTAGGTAAAGCATAGATTTAAAATTGCGTGCTAGCTTTTCATAGCCTGTTGCTATACTGCGAAAATGCTTTAATCGAGCGAACATATTTTCAACTA
>NZ_FUGE01000084.1 GCF_900162825.1 Psychrobacter piechaudii | reverse complement strand
ATAGTGGATTCGCTATAATACTCGCCACAGTTGTTCATTAAACATTCACAGAGATAAATTAACTTAGTTACATCAGCTAGGTTCATGGGTTAGGCCCAGTCTCAAATTTTATTACTCTTGGGCCATCTCACTGTTTATAAGCTTATATAAAGTTTATAAGCTTTTTTCAGTTCTCTTTTGCATTGCACCTATAGATTAGTTTTATTCAAGTCGAAGTTTTTTTATTATCTACGAACTAAAGGGACCGATTACTATAATGTCAAAAATCATTTATACAAAAACCGACGAAGCCCCAGCACTAGCAACCCTATCATTCTTGCCTATTGTTGAAGCTTTCACTAAGACAGCAGATATTACTGTCGAGACCAGTGACATCTCTGTTGCTGCTCGTGTTTTGGCAGAATTTCCTGACTATTTAACAGAAGATCAGCGTGTTGCAGACAACTTAGCCGAGCTAGGTCGTTTGACTCAAGACCCTAACACTAACATCATTAAGCTGCCTAACATCAGTGCTTCTGTACAACAGCTAAAAGCAGCCATTAAAGAGTTGCAAAGCAAAGGCTATGCCCTTCCTGATTTCCCAGAAGACCCACAAACTGAAGAAGAGCATGAGCTTCGTAAGCGCTATGGTAAGGCCTTAGGTAGTGCGGTTAACCCAGTATTACGTGAAGGTAACTCAGACCGCCGTGCGCCAAAAGCAGTTAAAAACTATGCCCGCAAACATCCTCATTCAATGGGCGAATGGAAACAGTGGTCAAGCACTCACGTGTCTCACATGCATGGCGGCGACTTCTACAGTGGCGAGCAATCAATGACACTAGACAAAGCCCGTACCGTACGTATGGAGCTTTTGTTAGAAGACGGCTCAACCAAAGTATTAAAGCCAGAAATTCCTCTAAAAGACAAAGAAGTCATCGATTTAATGTTCATGAGCAAAAAAGCATTGCTTGAGTTCTATGAGCGTGAAATGGAAGACTGCCGCGATGCCGGTATCTTATTCTCATTGCATGTAAAAGCGACGATGATGAAGGTATCTCACCCTATCGTATTCGGTCACGCGGTTCGCATTTATTATAAAGACGCGTTTGAGAAACATGGCAAGCTATTTGATGAGCTTGGTATTAACGTAAATAATGGTATGGCTGATCTGTATGATAAGATTAAAGACCTACCTGCCTCAAAACGTGAAGAGATTGAGCAAGACCTACATGCTTGTCAGGAACATCGTCCTCGTCTGGCCATGGTTGACTCTTCAAAAGGCATCACTAACTTCCACTCACCAAGTGACGTTATTGTAGACGCTTCAATGCCTGCTATGATCCGTAATGGCGGTAAGATGTGGGGTGCTGATGGCAAAATGTATGACTGTAAAGCAGTTATGCCTGAGTCAACTTTCGCTCGTATCTACCAAGAGATGATTAACTTCTGTAAGTGGCATGGTAACTTTGACCCAACCACTATGGGTACTGTCCCTAACGTAGGTCTAATGGCTCAAAAAGCTGAAGAATACGGCTCACACGATAAGACCTTTGAATCAAGCGATTCAGGTATTGCTCGTATTGTAGACGTTGAAACTGGCGAAGTTCTAATGGAGCAAGCGGTTGAAAAAGGTGATATCTGGCGTATGTGTCAGGTGAAAGATGAGCCTATCCAAGACTGGGTGAAACTAGCCGTTCGCCGTGCTCGTGAATCAGACACGCCAGTAGTATTCTGGTTAGACCCATACCGTCCTCACGAAAACGAATTGATCAAGAAAGTTAAAACTTACTTGAAGGACCATGATACTGAAGGTCTACGCATCGAAATCATGTCACAAGTTCGTGCAATGCGTTACACACTAGAGCGTGTGGCTCGTGGTCTTGATACTATTTCTGCGACAGGTAACATCCTACGCGACTACCTAACTGACTTATTCCCAATTTTAGAGCTGGGTACCAGTGCCAAGATGTTGTCAGTAGTACCTCTAATGAAGGGCGGCGGTTTATTTGAAACAGGTGCCGGTGGTTCAGCGCCTAAGCATGTACAACAGCTACTAGAAGAGAACCACTTACGTTGGGACTCACTGGGTGAATTCTTAGCGTTAACTGCATCTTTAGAGCACTTAGCCTCTACTCAAGACAATGCCAAAGCCAAAGTATTGGCAGAAACGTTAGATAAAGCGACTGAGAAGCTGCTTGATAACGATAAGTCACCATCACGCTCTACTGGTGAATTAGACAACCGTGGTAGCCATTTCTATCTGGCCATGTACTGGGCACAAGAGTTAGCCGCTCAAGACGAAGATGCTGAGTTAAAAGCACAATTTGCACCAGTGGCTGAAACGCTAGCCAAAAATGAAGAGACCATCGTTAAAGAAATGAACGAGGTTCAAGGCAAGTCAGTAGATATTAAAGGCTACTACTTTGCTGATGATGAAGTGGCTAAGAGCGTCATGCGTCCAAGTAAAACCTTTAACGACGCCATCGCCTCTATCTAATGCTGGCTAGTTAAGGTAATCCTTGACGGTTTGATTTAAAAAAAGCTGTAAGTAAATACCCTAAGAGTACCCTCTTGGGGTATTTTTTTGGCTTAAATTCAGCAATACCCTCACAAACTTTTAGAAGAAGATACGATTTGTAAACTGACTATTAAGACCCCTGTTTAGTATCATTAAACTTAAGATTGATCACAGCATTACCGATAACAACAAATAAAAGTTTATTTACCCCTAACAAAACCCCCAATTGATTCAGAAAATATTGACCTCCTCCCCTCGCTAAAACGAGGGGATTCCTACAGCTAGACGATCAAGCCCGACCGCAAGGATGTTCTTAGCAGCATTGATATCTCTATCATGCCATGTGCCACACTCAGCACACCTCCATCCTCTTATTCGCAAACCTGCTCTACCT
>NZ_FUGE01000203.1 GCF_900162825.1 Psychrobacter piechaudii | reverse complement strand
TGTGCTGAGTGTGGCACATGGCATGATAGAGATATCAATGCTGCTAAGAACATCCTTGCGGTCGGGCTTGACCGTCTAGCTGTAGGAATCCCCTCGGTTTAGCGAGGGGAAGAGGTCAAAACACTCAAAATTAGGAATAATCGGTCAAAACAGGCATAATATAGGGCTTGAGTTTTTTTAACTCATAACTTGGGTTTTAAATTCATAAGAAGTATGACTCTGTGCACCATTATGCAACATATTGAGTTAGACGTATTAGTTTAGAGGGTGTGCATGCCGCACAGTCTGTAGAGTTAACCTAACTATATTATTAAAGCTGTGAAAGATACGCCGCTTTAAACACGTTATTTGCTAAGAGAAATAGGAAGCAACATGAAAACATATATTACAGGGACAGGTCTATATATTCCGCCATATAGCATCAGTAATGAAGAGCTTGTTGAATCGTTTAATCAGTATGTTGACAACTATAACAGTCAATACGCCAGCGAAATAGAAGCGGGTACCCGAGAGGCATTAGAGCCTTCATCAGCTGAGTTTATCGAGAAGGTTTCTGGTATCAAGTCACGTTATGTGATGGAAAAGTCAGGCATTTTAGACCCTAATGTCATGACCCCCCTTATTCCTGCTCGTAAATTGGGTGAGAAATTATCAGTGATGGCTGAAATGGGTGTTGATGCCTTGCAGCAAGCTTTAAATGAGGCAGGTATTGAAGCCAGCGATTTGGATGGCATTATCGTGGCTTGTTCGAATTTACCACGTGCTTATCCTGCCTTGGCCATTGAGATACAGGATGCCATTGGTATGGTAGGCGGCTTCGCTTATGATATGAACGTGGCCTGTAGTGCAGCAACTTTTGGTATCGCCCAAGCGGTAGGGTCTATTAAAGGCGGGCTAGGCACTAAGATTGCCGTGGTTAACGTTGAGATTACCACCGCTCATCTTAACTGGCGTAACCGTGACAGCCACTTTATCTTCGGGGATGTGGCCACTGCTTCTATTGTTGAAGCTTCTGATACCCCAAAAGGCTTTGAAATTATCGATAGTAAATTATTTACTCAGTTTTCAACCAATATTAAAAACGAATATGGTTTCTTGGATAAGGGCGAATATTTAGCTGCTGAAGCTGAGCTATATGGAGATTTGCAAGATCCAACCTCCGATAAGCTATTCTTACAAAATGGTCGTAAAGTATTCCGTGAGGTCTGTCCAAAAGTTTCGGAGCTAATCAGTGAGCATCTAGCAGAGAATAACCTGCCTGCCAATGAAGTCAAAATGATGTGGTTGCACCAAGCCAATATCAATATGATTAATCTAATCTTGCGAAGTGTGGTAGGTAAAGATGCGGATCCAGCTATCACGCCGACCGTGATTGATGAGTTTGGCAATACCAGTTCAGCCAGTCCTGTTATTGTATTCCATCGCTTCAAAGACCAACTACAATCAGGCGATTTGGGTGTGATGTGCTCCTTTGGTGCAGGTTACTCAATTGGTTCTGTCTTGCTTAGAAAGGTTTAGTCCCACTCTTGGGATAAGCCGGTGAATTTTAGATAAATTGAGCAGAGCTTCTTATAAAGACAGGTTGCCCTTTAGATAGAGTAAAGGTTGGCTAATGATCTTAAGAGAAGCCTGCTTAAGTGGTTAGGCTTATATTTTAAAAGTCTAGTCTCGGTATTGTGCTTAAAATTTGCTATAATTAGCCACCTTATTTTCACATCAAAATTTTACCAAAAAATTAGTTCCTATTTTTAGTTGTTAATAATTCATTCAATCGTTAATATCGTTTATAACCAAACTCAAGAAAAGATAACTTATGAAAGACTCGTTACGAGAACGCTTAGATCAGATGGTAGATCGCTATGAAGAAGTAACAGCACTGCTTTCTGACCCCGATGTCATCAGTGATAACAACAAGTTTCGTGAGCTCTCAATGGAGCACAACGATTTGACCGAAATCACGACTTTGTGGCAGCGTTACCTTCAGGCTGAAACTGATAAAAAAGATGCTGAAGAGATGCTAAATGATGCAGCTGACCCTGATATGAAGGCGATGATGCAAGAAGAGATTGAAACGGCTGCTGCTGATATCGAAGAGATGGAAGAAGAGCTTAACGTTATGATGCTGCCCAAGGATCCTAACGATAAGGTACCTGCTTTCTTAGAGATTCGTGCGGGTACCGGCGGTGACGAAGCTGCTATTTTCTCAGGCGATTTATTTCGTATGTATGAGCGTTATGCTTCTTCTCAGGGCTGGACCATTGAAATATTGTCTGCTAACGAAGGGGAGCATGGGGGTTATAAAGAAATCATTACTCGGGTTTCGGGTAATGATGTTTACGGCCGCTTAAAGTTTGAGTCTGGCGCACACCGCGTGCAACGTGTCCCTGAAACAGAAAGCCAGGGCCGCGTTCATACTTCAGCCTGTACTGTGGCGGTCATGCCAGAGGTTAAGATTGATGATACGGTTGAGCTAAACCCAGCAGATATCCGCATGGATACATTCCGCTCAAGTGGAGCAGGTGGTCAGCACGTTAACACCACCGACTCTGCAGTACGTTTAACGCATATTCCAACCGGTGTGGTTGCTGAGTGTCAACAAGAACGAAGCCAACATAAAAACCGCGCCAAAGCGATGCAGATGCTAATTGCCCGTATCCAACAAGCCAAAGTACAAGAGCAAGTGGATACTGCAGATGCTCTACGCCGCAACTTGGTAGGTAGTGGAGATCGAAGTGAGCGTATCCGTACTTACAACTTCCCTCAAGGTCGTATGACCGATCACCGTATTAACCTAACGTTGTACAAGTTAGACGCTATTATGGAAGGGGATTTAGATGAGCTGTTAGATGCTCTAACCCGTGAGCACCAAGCCGACTTGATGGCCAGTGTGAGTGGAGAGTAATGCTCTAAGCGTTGAAAACTTAGAACAATATCTTCTTTAGCTGTTTTATAAAATCATTGTCATAAATAATTTGAGAATCTTATGTCTAATCAAAATAATCAAGAACAAGCCCCATCAATCGATGAAACCAATGACCTTATCGCTCAGCGTCAAGCTAAGCTAGATGAGATTGCTGCCTCGGGTAAAGTGGCTTATCCAAACCAGTTCAAACGTACTGATTATGCTGAGGATTTACAAAAGCAGTTTGAAGATATCTCTAAAGAAGAAATCGAAGAAAAAGTAGCTAAAGGCGATAAGACTCAAGTAAATGTAGCGGGTCGTGTCATGCTAAACCGCGGTGCCTTCATTGTTATCCAAGACATGACAGGCCGTATTCAGTTATATGTAGCCCGTAAAGAGCTTGATGAGGACTCTCTAGCATTAATTAAATCTCTAGACCTAGGCGATATTGTTGGGGTTTCTGGATATATTGGTCGATCAGGCAAAGGCGATTTATATGTTCATATTGAACAGATTACTTTATTGACTAAGTCGCTACGTCCAATGCCCAATAAGTTCCATGGCTTGGCAGATACTGAGGCCCGTTATCGTAAACGTCATTTAGATTTAATGACCAATGAAGATAGCCGTAACACCTTTATGATCCGTAGTCAGGTTGTCAGCGGCATTCGTAAATTTATGCTAAATGAGCGCTTTATGGAAGTCGAAACGCCAATGATGCATCCTATCCCAGGTGGGGCAGTAGCCCGTCCATTTGTGACGCATCATAACGCTTTAGACATGCCATTATATTTGCGTATTGCCCCAGAATTATATTTAAAACGTTTGGTTGTGGGCGGCTTTGAGCGTGTGTTCGAGATTAACCGTAGCTTCCGTAATGAAGGCGTGTCAACCCGTCATAACCCTGAATTCACTATGATTGAGTTCTATCAAGCCTATGCAGACTATAAAGACTTGATGGATTTAACTGAGCGCTTATTTAACGAATTAGCGATGGATATTTTAGGGAAAACTGAGCTTACTTATCAAGGTGAGACCATCAGTTTTAAAGCTCCTTTTGCTCGCTTAAGCATGAAAGATGCGATTGCTCAGTACGCAGAAGACTTCGATATGAGCAAAATTGATGACCGTGATTATTTAGCGGATTATGCTCAAAACGTATTAAAGCAGCAAGTAAAAGAAGGCTTTGGTGTTGGTAAGCTACAAACCATTATCTTTGAGGAAACTGCTGAACATAAACTGCGTCAGCCAACTTTCATCACTGAATATCCAGCAGAGACTTCGCCACTAGCCCGTCGCAATGATGAGAATCCAGAAATCACCGATCGTTTTGAGCTATTCATCGGCGGACGTGAAATTGCAAACGGCTTTAGCGAGCTTAACGATCCTGCAGACCAAGCGGAACGTTTCCACAATCAAGTGGCAGAAAAAGAAGCTGGTGATGATGAAGCTATGCACTTTGATGATGACTATATTGAAGCCTTATCTTATGGTTTACCGCCTACCGCAGGTGAGGGCATTGGTATTGATCGCTTAGTTATGCTATTTACTGATGCGGCCAGTATTCGCGATGTGATTTTATTCCCGCATATGCGCATGAAACATTAAGCCAAACCTTAATTTTATATCAAGATTTATGCCTTAAAGTAACGATATATAGGACTGCCTAGAGTGCAGTCCTATATTTTTTTAAATGCCATCAACATAAGTGCAACAGAACCAAAAAAACGGTATAGTAATAACCATTCAAAAACTATTACTTATAATACAGTTCAGCTAAGCACTAAAGTAATTCAAGAGTATCCTATACCTCTTATTTGCTCTGTATAAAAAATTGGAGTTTCCTCGAAGTCTATGTCAAATAATAAACCGCATGCAGAACAAGTGCCAAGCTTTGACTGGAGCGCTATGCTCCATCGTACCTTTTTATCAGTTTATTTAAAGACAAATGATCCTTTAGTAGGTCAAGAAAAGTTTGATTACGCCTTCAAAATTGGTAACCAGTTGTTATATGTCATGACGCATGAACAGATGGTTGCAGTGGAAAGCCCCAATGTGGCAAAGTATATGCTGGCTGAAATAAGACAGCAGGCTGCGACTCATATTACTAAGCGTTTTGAGCAGTTAGTGAGTGATGTGGATTTACCCGTAGTAGAGGATACTCAAGATGTACAGAATATCCATTATATTGGACTTACCTCACTAACACTGGTGCACCAAGATAAAGGTTATCAGGTAGAGCATGAATATGGCAGTAGCTTTTTTCAACAAAAAGGTGCCCTTGATTTAGACGATCAAACTAAGGTTTTACAGCTATTTAGTTTAAACAGCTTTTGTCAACTGGTACAGCTGCTGCAGACCCCAAATGATTTATTAAGTTATTTTGATTATCACTTAACTCAGATGGTCAATCGCAATGACTTTCAAGGGGAGCTAGCGCTGGCGTAACAGTTTTTAAATAGCCCTAATTTTTATCACCAGTCGCCGTAAAACCACCCACTTCAGGGGGTGGATATAAGGCGACACACACTGTCGTAAGAAGTCGTTAAAGGGTTGTAAGCTAAAATTAATCTTGCCATACTAAGCATATGAAAACACTCAAGCTACGCATTAAAGACAAACACATAAAAGAGCTGAATCAGCTAAGCGGTTCAGTGAACTTCGTGTGGAACTATATTAATGCACTTTGCTTTGAGCA